>NZ_JABFBC010000002.1:300000-600000 GCF_013093415.1 Halovulum dunhuangense | reverse complement strand
TCGTCGCGATCACGATGGCCGCCATGGCGAACCGTTCGTCCGTGAGCCATGTGATCGGCGTGCCGCCAAGCGTCTGGGTGATGTTGGCGATCAGCCCCTGGCGGGGTGAGAACATGATCTGCCAGACCAGCGTCACGACCGTCACCGACAGCACCTGGCTGAGAAAGAACAGCGTGCGCAGCACCGACATCGCGCGCGTCTCGCGGTTCAGCGCGGCGGCCAGGATCATGGCCGAGAGGGTGACGCCGGGGACAGTCAGGCTTACGAACAGTACGGTGTTGCCCACGGTGGGCCAGAAGCGGCGGTCATACCAGCGCCCGCCCTCGCCCGGGGCGAAGCCGCCCAGGCCGATGGCCAGAAATCCCAGCACCGCAAGGCCGATGGCAGTGACGCGGGTCACGCGGCCCGTCAGGTGAAGCCCCGCCGCCGCGATCACGCCAAGATATCCCGCCCCCTGCACCAGCGGCCGGCTCAGCGGGCCCCATTCGATGTTCCGGCCCCACATGACGCGGACGTAATTCTCGAAGCCCACGAAGCTTTTCGCATCGGGGTTGAAGGCCACGGCCAGCAGGTTCCAGTCGTGCAGGCTGATCCAGATGCCGCGGAAGAAGGGGTAGACGAGAAACAGGGCATAGACGGCAAGGAAGGGCAGAAGCAACACCCAGGCGGCCGGCGTCTGGGTCATGTGGCGCCCTGCGCCTTGTGGCGACCTTGGCATTCGGCGGTTCCTCCCCTGCAAGGATCTTCTGCGAATCTTCTTGCGCTAAAATTATTAGCAATATTTATTAGCATTAGCAAGAAGCATGCGGAAAGCATGCAGGAAACATGGATGCCGATGTCTGACGATCCCAATTCACCGCCCCAGAAAGTGACCATGAAGGATGTTGCGCGCCATGCGGGCGTGTCGCAGAGCACGGTGTCCTTCGTTCTCAGCGGGGCCGAGGAAATGCGCATCGGGCGCGAGACCCGGGCCCGCGTCCTGGCCGCCGTGGCAGAGTTGGGCTACCGCCCCAAGGGCGCGGGGCGCCCGCCCAAGCAGGGCGGGCTTCAGGTGATCGGGGTCATGTTCGACGAGATCGCCACCAGTCCCTTCGCCGCCATCTCGATCGATGGGATCCAGGAAGAGGCGTGGAAACAGGACATCCTGGTCGAGGTGGTGATGACCGGCGGCGATGCCGCCTACGAGGAGGCGGTCCTGAAGAAATGGATGCAGGACGGCGTGCACGGCGTGGTCTACGGCTCGATCCTGACGCGCGAGCGCGTGCCGCCCCCGCTGCTGGCGCGGCTGAGGGCGATCCTGCTGAACTGCCACGACCCCGACGGCGCGTTTCCGGCCGTGGTCCCCGCCGAGAGGCGCGGTGGCGAGGCCGCCACCCGCGCGCTGATCGCCGCCGGGCACCGTCGCATCGCCTTCATCTCGGGCGAGCCGTGGATGGAGGCGTCCGAGCAGCGCATGGAGGGCTATCGCCGCGCGCTGGACGCGGCCGGCATCGCCTTCGATCCGGCGCTGGTCGTCGAGGGCAACTTCCTGCCCAGCGGTGGCCGCGACGCGACGCTGGAACTGATGGCCCGCAGCCCCCGCCCCGACGCGATCTTCTGCGCCAACGATCTGATGGCGGTGGGCGCCTACGAGGCGCTCAAGGAACTTGGAGAGCGCATCGGCGAGACCATCGCCGTGATGGGCTATGACGACCAGGAGATCGCCCAGCACCTCTCGCCGCAGCTCTCCACGGTGCTGCTGCCGCACCGCGAGATGGGCCAGCTCTGCGTCCAGCGCCTGCTGGCGCCAGGCGAGATCGAAATGGAGGAGATCAGGCTCGAATGCCCGCTGGTCGCACGGCAGTCGCATATGCGGCGTGCGTGCCCAGGTGCCTAGCGAGCGTATGACAAACAGTAGTACAGAACGCGGCCGTTGACGCTGAATCAGCGCTGCTGGTACGCCTTGTTTTGCTCAGGCTATCAACGGTGATAAGTGCCTTTCACGGAAGCGCAACCGTTGTCGGGTGCGCCAAGCCCCCCCGCGAACCCAGATGGGCGCCTAGGCTTCTTCAATCAACCGCGCGGACGTAGGGCATGGAGGAGAAATTCTGAGGCATGGCTTCTACTTTTCTTGGGATCCCGATTGACGTCATCAACGCACTCACGGGCGTAGTCACAGCCGTAGCTGCTGCAGGAGCTGCCGGGTTTGCCTATGTCGGCCTCAAGACTTGGCGGCAGGAGATGATTGGCCGTCGCAAGGCCGAACTGGCTGAAGACCTAATCGCAGGTTTCTATGAGGCGAGAGACATCTTTATGAGCGCGCGAAGCCCAGGTGCGCTTGGTAGCGAATACGACGAAATTGATCTTGGTGCAGTCGAGGGCCACGACTACGAAGAGATCCTCAAGACCTTCTATCTGCCTGTATCTCGGATCAACCATAGTCGAGAGACTCTGGCCTCCCTGCATGCGCGGCGCTACCGGGCAAGAGTACTGTTCGGCAGCGATATTGATGAAGCGTTCGCTATTCTCAGGTCGGTCGAAGCAGGTATCATCAGCTCCTCCAATTTGCTGCGACGCCTAGTTCTCGCCGCAACCCAGTCTGGCCAAGACCCGCTGAAGAACGAAAGGTTTCGGGAATACGAAGAAAGGCTGTTCTACGCCGGGGAGAATGACGATGCGATAAAGTCCGAACTTGATCAGGCGGTGCAGAAGGTCGAGGAGCTTTGCAGTCCCGCTATCCGGTAGTGTGCCGCTCTCACGCGGTCTGCTCTACGCGATCTGGGGCGTCCTGTAGTGATGGGACAGATCGGAAGGGACGCGTCTACGGAAGTAGAAGATGCCGTTCTTCCAGAAGCTGTGGTTCGGTGTTTTGTGCTCCAGCATGTGCTACGCCCGCCCTCTCCATCGAGAAAGCTGAGGCAAGACAACTGCTTGAACTGAGGCTTGGCGCACCCGACAGGATTCGAACCTGTGACCTCTGCCTTCGGAGGGCAGCGCTCTATCCAGCTGAGCTACGGGTGCCTGAGCGGGCGTATAGCCGAGGTGTTCGCCGGTGGCAATCGGCAAACGGCCGGCGGTGCTAGGACTTCGTCGACCGCGCGGCCTTTTCGGCGTGGCCGGAGACGCCCTCGCGGCGGCGCAGTTCGGCGAGGACGTCTTCGAGGGTAACGCCGGAGGCGGTCAGCATGACCAGAAGGTGGTAGAGTACGTCGGCGGCCTCGGCCGTCAGGTTTTCGCGGTCGCCTCTTGCTGCGGCGATGATGGCCTCGACCGCCTCTTCGCCGAATTTCTCGGCGCATCTGGCGGGGCCTTTTGCCAGCAGAGAGGCGGTGTAGGACGAGCCGGGTTCGGCCGTGCGCCGCGCATCGATGGTGGCGGCGAGGGTGGCGAGGATGTCGCTCATGGCCGCACCGGGATGCCGGCCTTGGCCATGTGGGCCTTGGCCTCGGCGATGGTGTAGGTGCCGAAATGGAAGATCGAGGCGGCCAGCACGGCGCTGGCGTGCCCCTCGAGCACGCCCTCGACCAGGTGGTCGAGCGTGCCCACCCCGCCCGAGGCGATCACCGGGATGCGCACCGCGTCGGCAATGCTGCGGGTGAGTTCGAGGTTGTAGCCGGCCCTGGTGCCGTCCCGGTCCATCGAGGTGAGCAGGATCTCTCCGGCCCCCTTCCTCTCGACCTCGCGGGCGAAGGCCACGGCGTCGATGCCGGTCGCGCGGGTGCCGCCATGGGTGAATATCTCCCAGCGGCCCGGGGCCACGGTCTTGGCGTCGATCGCGACCACGATGCACTGGTTGCCGAACTTGTTGGCGGCCTGGGCCACGACATCCGGGTTGGCCACGGCGGCCGAATTGAAGCTGACCTTGTCGGCGCCGGCGAGAAGCAGCGCGCGGACATCCGCCGGTGTGCGCACGCCGCCGCCGATGGTGAGCGGCATGAAGCACTGCTCGGCGGTGCGGCTGACGAGGTCGTACATCGTGCCGCGGTTTTCCTGGGTGGCGGCGATGTCGAGAAAGCACAGCTCGTCCGCGCCGGCGGCGTCATAGGCCCGGGCGGCCTCGACCGGGTCTCCGGCATCGACCAGATCGACGAAGTTCACGCCCTTGACGACGCGGCCATCCTTGACGTCGAGACAGGGGATCACGCGGATCTTCAGCATGGGCGGGCGGTTCCTTTGGCGGGCCAAGGGCGGGATGCCAGTTTCCCGCCCGCTTGTCCAGCGCGGCACGCGTGCCGCGGCGCCGGATGCCTCCGGCGGGGATATTTGAGGAAAGTGGAAGGCTCAGGCCGCGAGAAGGGCCAGCGCCTGGCCAAGGTCGAGGGCGCCCTCGTAGATGGCGCGGCCCGAGATCGCCCCGTCGAGCGGCGCGCCGCTGTCCTTGAGCGCGCGCAGGTCGTCGAGGGACGAGACGCCGCCCGAGGCGATCACCGGGATCGAGACGGCGTTCGCAAGGGCGGCGGTGGCGGCCACGTTCGGGCCCTGCATCGCGCCGTCGCGGTCGATGTCGGTGTAGATGATGGCGGCGACGCCCGCATCCTCGAACCGGCGGGCGAGATCGAGGGCCGAGATGTCGGTGGTCTCGGCCCAGCCTTCGACGGCGACCATGCCGTCGCGGGCGTCGATGCCGACGGCGACCTTGCCCGGGAAGGTCCGCGCGGCCTGTTTCACGAGGTCCGGATCGCGCACGGCGACCGTGCCGAGGATCACCCGGGCCAGGCCCTTTGCGAGCCAGCCCTCGATCGTGGCCATGTCGCGGATGCCGCCGCCGAGCTGCGCGGGGATCGAGACGCGCGCGAGGATCGACTCGACCGCTGCCGCGTTCTGCGGCTTGCCGGCGAAGGCCCCGTCGAGATCGACGAGATGCAGCCACCGGCAGCCCGCGGCCGCGAATTTCGCGGCCTGCGCCGCGGGGTCGTCGCCGAACACGGTCGCCTGCGCCATGTCGCCCTTGTAGAGGCGCACGCATTTGCCGTCCTTAAGGTCGATGGCGGGATAGAGGATCATCGGGTCAGCTCCGCTTTGACTGGCGCCCTGATAGGGGAGCACGGCGGGAGATGCAAAAGCAAAGGGCAGTCCTCAGGGGCGCCAGGTCAGGAAGTTCGCGATCAGCCTGAGCCCGGTCTTCTGGCTCTTTTCGGGGTGGAACTGCGTGCCGATCATGGTGTCGCGCCCGATCGCCGCGGTGATCGGCCCGCCATGGTCGGCGGTGGCGAGGCGGTGCGCCGGGTTCTCGGGCAGGACGTGGTAGGAGTGGACGAAATAGGCGTGATCGCCTTCGCCGATGCCGGCGAAGACCGGGTGCGGGGCGATGTTCTCGAGCGCGTTCCAGCCCATGTGCGGGATCTTGAGCGCAGGGTCGGACGGCGCGATCATCACGCATTCGCCGGGAATCCAGCCGAAGCCGGGCGCGTCGTGGCCATGCTCGCGGCCCAGGGTCGCCATCAGCTGCTGGCCGACGCAGATGCCCAGGAAGGGGGTGCCGGCAGTCACCTTTTCGACCAGCGCCTCGACCATGCCGGGCACCGCGTCGAGCCCGGCGCGGCAATCGGCGAAGGCGCCGACGCCGGGCAGCACGATCCGGTCCGCGCGGCGCACCGCGTCGGGATCCTTGCTGACCCGGACCGGGGCGCTGCCTGTCTCGGCCGCCATGCGCTGGAAGCTTTTCTCGGCAGAGTGCAGGTTGCCGCTTTCGTAATCGATGATGACCGTGGTCATTCCGTCAGCGTCCCCTTGGTGGAAGGCACGGCATCGGCCTTGCGCGGGTCTGTCTCAAGTGCGTCGCGCAGCGCGCGGGCGACCGCCTTGAAGGCGGCTTCCGCGATGTGGTGGCTGTTCAGGCCGTCGAGCTTCTCGACATGCAGCGTGATGCCGCCGTTCATCGCGAAGGCGGTGAAGAATTCGCGCACCAGCTCGGTGTCGAAGCTGCCGATCCTTGCGGCGGTGAAGTCCACCTTCCACACGAGATAGGGCCGCCCGGAAAGATCGAGGGCGGCGCGCACCAGCGTGTCGTCCATCGGCAGAAGGCACGATCCGTAGCGGCGGATGCCGCGCTTGTCGCCCATGGCCCGGGTCAGTGCCTTTCCGAGGGCGATGCCCACATCCTCGACCGTGTGGTGGTCGTCGATGTGCAGATCGCCCTCGGCCCGGACGGTCATGTCGATCAGCGCGTGGCGCGCAAGCTGGTCGAGCATGTGGTCGAAGAAGCCCACGCCGGTCGCGTTGTCGTAGCGCCCGGTGCCGTCGAGATCGATCTCGACCCGGATCTTTGTCTCGGCGGTGTTCCGCTCTATGGTCGCCTTGCGCATTGCCCTGGGCCCCCGTTCTGGTCCGCTGCGCTTATAGGGGCAGGCCCGAGCCGAGAAAAGCCCCGCCCGAGAAGGAGACATCGGATGTTGCGCCGTTACCTGCTGCCCTGCCTTGTCCTGACGCTTGCCGCCTGCGGCCTGAACGGGAATTACCGCGACACGTCGATCCCGATGGAGAGTGTCGCGCAGCTCGACACCGAGCGGTATCTCGGGCTGTGGTACGAGATCGCGCGCTTTCCCAACCGGTTCGAGGAAGGCTGCGTCGGGGTGACGGCGGAGTACGGGCTGCTCGAAAACGGGCGCATCAGCGTCACCAATTCCTGCCGGCAGGGGACGCTCGACGGCGAGCTGGAGGTGGCCGAGGGAAGCGCAAGGATCGCGGCGCCGGGGCAGTTGAAGGTGAAGTTCGTCGAGTGGCTGCCCTTCGAGGGGGATTACTGGGTGATCGGGCTGTCGGAGGATTATTCGGTCAGCGTGGTGGGCGTGCCCTCGGGGGATTTCGGCTGGATCCTGGCGCGCGAGCCGCAGATTTCGGACGAGGCGCTGGCGGAGGCGCGCGCCGTGCTGGAACGCTTCGGCTACGACACCAGCCGCCTGTCCTATACGCTTCAGGAAGGCTGACGCCGGCGCGGTTGATTTTGAACTGAACATGTGTTCATTTTTCCCGAAAACGGGAGGATGGACGATGTTCAGCGCATCCATGCGATTCGACTGTGGCGAGGATGTCGAGGCGCTGCGCGAGATGGTGCATGGCTGGGCGCAGAAGCGCGTGGCCCCGATCGCGGCCGACATCGACCGCGAGAACCGCTTTCCCGACGCGCTGTGGCGCGAGATGGGGGATCTGGGCCTGCTGGGCATCACCGTGCCCGAGGCGTTCGGCGGCGCGGGCATGGGCTATCTTGCGCATGTGGTTGCCGTCGAAGAGATCGCCCGCGCCAGCGCAAGCGTGAGCCTGTCCTACGGGGCGCATTCGAACCTGTGCGTGAACCAGATCGCGTTGAACGGAAACGCGGCGCAGAAGGCGCGATACCTGCCGAAGCTGATATCGGGCGAGCATGTCGGAAGTCTTGCCATGTCCGAGGCGGGGGCCGGGTCGGACGTGGTGTCGATGAAGCTGCGCGCCGAGAAGCGCAACGACCGCTTCGTGCTGAACGGGGCGAAATACTGGATCACCAACAGCCCCGATGCGAGCGTGCTGATCGTCTATGCCAAGACCGACCCGGAGGCGGGCGCGAAGGGCATCACCGCCTTCCTGATCGAGCGGGAGATGAAGGGCTTTTCCGTCGGGCCGCATTTCGACAAGCTGGGCATGCGCGGCTCGAACACCGCCGAGATCGTGTTCGAGGATGTGGAGGTTCCCTTCGAAAACGTGCTTGGGCGCGAGGGAGAGGGGGTGCGGGTGCTGATGTCGGGGCTCGATTACGAGCGCGTGGTGCTGTCGGGCATCGGCGTGGGCATCATGCACAGCATCCTCGACCATATCATGCCCTACATGCACGAGCGGCGGCAGTTCGGCGAGAAGATCGGGAACTTCCAGCTGATGCAGGGCAAGATCGCCGACATCTATACCACGATGAATTCCGCCCGGGCCTATGTCTACGAGGTGGCCCGCGCCTGCGACCGGGGCGAGGTCACGCGCCAGGACGCGGCGGCCTGCGTGCTGTACGCCAGCGAGAAGGCGATGGAGATGGCGGTGCAGGGGGTGCAGGCCATGGGCGGGGCGGGCTATCTGAACGACAGCCCGCTGGCCCGCATCCTGCGGGATGCGAAACTGATGGAGATCGGCGCCGGCACCTCGGAAATCCGGCGCATGCTGATCGGGCGCGAGCTGATGCGGGTCACGGCATGAGGGTGGTCCTGGCGTTGGTGACCATGCTTGGGTTGCCGGGCACGGGTGCGGCGGATGCGGCAGAGGTGATCGACCGCTATGCCGCCTGCCAGTCAGGGGGTGGCGACTGTCTTGCGCTGCTGCGGGCGGCCTGTGACAGCGAGGGGCCGTCCTGTCGTGCCGGGCTGGCCGAGGAAATCGAGCACCGGATAGCGCTGGAACTGGAGGCGCTTGCGCAGACCGATCCCGCGCTTTGGGCCGATGCGGCACGCATCCAGCGCGGGATTGGCGCGGCCTTTGCCCGGTCCTGTGCACGGGCGGTGGCGCGCACCGAGGCGGATATGCAGCTGGACCGGGCCGCACGCTGCGCGCTTTCGGCGGCGGATGTGCGCTATCGCAGGCTTGCCGAGGCGGCGGCGCAGCCATGAGCGGGGTCGAGGATACCCAGGCGAACCGCGCGGCGCATCTGGAGGCGATCGCCACGATCCGCGCGGCGGCCCTTGCTGCGGCGGCAGGCGGCGGGGCCGAGGCGCAGGCGCGCCATGCGGCGCGCGGCAAGATGGCGCCACGGGCGCGGGTGGCGGCGTTGCTGGATCCGGGCAGCCCGTTCCTGGAAATCGGCGCGCTGGCGGCCCATGGCATGTATGACGGCGTAGCACCCGGCGCGGGGCTGGTCGCGGGCATCGGCCAGGTGCACGGGCGCCCGGTCATGGTCGTCTGCAACGATGCCACCGTGAAGGGTGGCACCTATTACCCGATGACGGTGAAGAAGCATCTCCGCGCGCAGGAGATCGCCGCCGAGAACCGCCTTCCTTGCGTCTATCTGGTGGACAGCGGCGGTGCCAACCTGCCCAACCAGGACGAGGTGTTCCCCGACCGCGACCATTTCGGGCGCATCTTCTACAACCAGGCCAACATGAGCGCGCGCGGCATCGCCCAGATCGCGGTGGTCATGGGCTCCTGCACCGCCGGGGGGGCCTATGTCCCGGCGATGTCGGACGTGTCCATCATCGTGAAGGAGCAGGGCACGATCTTTCTGGCCGGCCCGCCGCTGGTGAAGGCCGCCACCGGCGAGGAGGTCAGCGCCGAGGAACTGGGCGGCGGCGACGTGCATACGCGGCTTTCGGGCGTCGCGGATTACCTGGCCGAGAACGACGCCCACGCGCTGGTGCTGGCCCGCCAGGCGATCGCCGCGCTCGGGCCCCCGCAGGCGGGGGCGCTCGCCCGGCGATGTCCGGCGCCGCCGGACGGCGACCCCGAGGCGCTGCTCTCGCTGGTGCCGGCCGATCTGCGCAAGGCCTATGACGTGCGCGGCGTGATCCGGCTGCTGGTGGATGGCGGGCGCTTCGACGAGTTCAAGGCCCGCTACGGCACCACGCTCGTCTGCGGCTTTGCCGACCTGGACGGCTGGCCGGTGGGGATCCTGGCCAACAACGGCGTCCTGTTCTCGGAGGCGGCCGAGAAGGGCGCGCATTTCGTCCAGCTCTGCGCGCAGCGGAGGGCGCCGCTGATCTTTCTTCAGAACATCACCGGCTTCATGGTCGGCCGCGCGGCAGAGGCGGGCGGGATCGCGCGGGCCGGTGCGAAGCTGGTCACCGCCGTGGCGACGGTTGCGGTTCCGAAGATCACCGTGCTGATCGGCGCCTCGTACGGGGCGGGCAATTACGGCATGGCGGGGCGCGCCTATTCCCCGCGCTTCCTGTGGAGTTGGCCCATCGCCCGCATCGCCGTGATGGGCGGCGCGCAGGCGGCCGGCGTGCTGGCCACCGTGCGCCGCGAGGGGATCGAGCGGCGCGGCGGCACCTGGTCGGCGGAGGATGAGGCCGCGTTCCGCGCGCCGATCCTCGGGCAGTTCGAGGAACAGTCGCACCCGCTTCATGCCTCGGCGCGGCTTTGGGATGACGGCGTGATCGACCCGCGCCACACGCGGCAGGTGCTGTCGCTGTCGCTTCAGGCCTGCGCCGGGGCCGAGATCCCGGAGACGCGCTTCGGCCTGTTCAGGATGTGAGGCGCGATGTTCCGCAAGCTTCTGATCGCCAACCGTGGAGAGATCGCCTGCCGGATCATCCGCACCGCGCGGCGCATGGGCATCGCGACGGTCGCCGTTCATTCCGACGCCGATGCGGGCGCGCTGCATGTCGCCATGGCGGACGAGGCGGTGCGGATCGGCCCTGCGCCGGTCCGGCAGAGCTATCTCGACGGCGAGGCGATCCTGCGTGCCGCCCGCGCGAGCGGCGCCGAGGCGATCCATCCCGGCTATGGCTTCCTGTCCGAGAACCCCGATTTCGTCGATGCGGTGGAGGCGGCGGGGCTGGTCTTCGTGGGCCCCTCGGCCGCGGCGATCCGGGCGATGGGGCTGAAGGACCGGGCCAAGGCGCTGATGGCCGAGGCGGGCGTTCCGGTCGTGCCCGGCTATCACGGGGCGCGGCAGGAGCCGGATTTCCTGGCCGGTTGCGCCGAGGAGATCGGCTACCCGGTGCTGATCAAGGCCGTCGCGGGCGGCGGCGGCAAGGGAATGCGGCGGGTGGCCGTGCCGCAGGATTTCGCCGAGGCGCTGGAAGGCGCCCGACGCGAGGCGCTGGCCGCCTTCGGCAATGGCGACGTTCTGATCGAGAAATGGATCGACACGCCCCGTCACATCGAGGTGCAGGTCTTCGGCGACGGGCGCGCGGCCATCCACCTGTTCGAGCGCGACTGCTCGCTTCAGCGCCGGCACCAGAAGGTGATCGAGGAGGCCCCGGCGCCCGGCATGACCGCCGAATTGCGCGCCGCCATGGGCGCCGCGGCGGTGCGTGCGGCCCGGGCGATCGGCTATGCCGGTGCGGGCACGGTCGAGTTCATCGCCGACGGTGCCGGACCGCTGCGCGCCGACGGGTTCTGGTTCATGGAGATGAACACCCGCCTGCAGGTCGAGCATCCGGTGACCGAGGCGGTGACGGGCATCGACCTGGTGGAATGGCAGCTGCGCGTCGCCTTCGGAGAGCCTTTGCCGCTGGCGCAGGAGGATCTGCGCCTGAGCGGCCACGCGATCGAGGCGCGGGTCTATGCCGAGGATCCGGCGAACGGCTTCCTGCCCGCCACCGGGCACCTGAGCCATGTCGATTTCGACGGCGGCCTGCGTGTCGAGGCCGGCGTGCGCGCGGGTGACGCGATCACGCCGCATTACGACCCGATGATCGCGAAGCTGATCGCGACCGGACCGGACCGGGCGGCGGCCATGGCCGCGCTGAGGCGGGGGCTTGCGCGGTCGGTGGTCGCCGGATCGGTGACCAACATGGGCTTCCTGGGGCGCCTGCTGGCGCATCCCGACTTCGCTGCGGGCCGGATCGACACCGGCCTGATCGAGCGCGACGCCGTGGCACTGACCGCGCCGCCCGTGCCCCTTGGGGATAGCTGGGCCCTGGCCGCGCTGGCCGCCTGCGACCTGCCCCGGGCGGGGGCCACGGGCTTTCACCTGTGGGTGCCGTTGCCGTTGCCGGTCACACTGGAGTGGCAGGGAAAGCGGGTCGACCTGACGCTTCGGCAGCCCGCGCCGGACGCCTTCGAGGTGGACACGCCCGAGGGCCGGGTGCGCCTGAGCGATGTCCGGCGCGACGGCGAGGTGTGGCACCATGGTCGCGACGGGCATCGCCGGCGGACCTGGGTCGCGCCGGGGCCGGACCGCGTGACCCTTGCGCAGGACGGCGAGGCGCTGATCTTCGGGCGGCCCGATCCGCTGGCGGCTGGCTTGGAAGAACGCGGCGCCGATGTGCTGCGCGCCCCGATGCCGGGGCTGGTAACGCAGATGCGTGCCAGCCCCGGGGCGCGGGTTGCGCAGGGGGATCTGCTGGTCGTGCTGGAGGCGATGAAGATGGAGCATGTGCTGCGCGCGCCCCGTGACGGGGTGATCGCGGATGTGACCGTGACCGAGGGCGCGCAGGTTGCGCAGGATGCCGTGCTGCTGCGGCTGGAAGTGGCCGATGACTGAGCGGGTCACGCTGGTCGAGGTCGGGCCGCGCGACGGCCTGCAGAACGAGGCGCGGCAGATCCCGGCCAGCGACAAGATCGCGCTGGTGGACCTGCTGTCTGCCACCGGCCTGACCCGGATCGAGGTGACAAGCTTCGTCAGCCCGCGCTGGGTGCCGCAACTCGCCGATGCGGCAGAGGTCATGGCGGGGATCGCCCGCAGGCCGGGGGTGGTCTATTCGGCGCTCACCCCCAACCTGAGGGGGTACCAGGCCGCGCGCGCTTCGGGCGCGGACGCCGTCGCGGTCTTTGCCGCCGCTTCGGAAAGCTTTTCCCGCCGCAACATCAATGCGGGCATCGACGAAAGCCTCGCACGCTTTGCGCCGGTGATCGACGCGGCGCGCGCCGACGGCATCCCGGTGCGGGGTTATGTCTCCTGCGTGACGGAATGCCCCTACGAGGGGGCGGTCGCGCCTGCCGCGGTGGCCGATGTGGCGCATCGGTTGATCGCGATGGGCGCGGGCGAGGTGTCGCTGGGCGAGACGCTGGGCCGTGCCACGCCCGAGCAGGTTGACGCGATGCTGGCGGCGGTGCTGGACGAGGTGCCTGTCGACCGGCTGGCCGGGCATTTCCACGACACCGCCGGACGAGCGCTGGAGAATATCGACGTGGCGCTGGCCCATGGGTTGCGGGTGTTCGATGCCGCCGCCGGTGGGCTGGGCGGCTGTCCCTATGCACCCGGCGCGGCCGGCAATGTCGCGACCGAGGCCGTTGCGCGGTTCCTCGCGCAGCGGGGCTTCGGGACCGGCCTCGACGAGGGGGGGCTGGAGCGGGCGGCCGATTTCGCGCGCAGCCTGAGGGAGGATCACGATGGTCTGGCAACAGATCCGGCTTGAAACCGATGCCCGCGGCGTCGCCACGCTGACGCTGGACAGGCCTGAGCGGCACAATGCGCTGTCCGCGCGCATGGTGGCGGAACTGGCCGAGGCTGCGGCGCTGCTGGGCGCGGACCCCGCGGTGCGGGCGGTGGTGCTGACCGGGGCCGGCGCGTCCTTCTGCGCCGGGGGCGACCTGGAATGGATGCGCGCGCAGTTTGCCGCGGACCGCGCCACACGGATGCACGAGGCGCGGCGCATCGCGCACATGCTGCGCGACCTGAACCTGATGCCGAAGCCACTGATCGCGCGGGTGAACGGCACCGCGATGGGCGGTGGGCTGGGGCTGATGTCGGTGGCCGATGTCGCTGTCGCCGTGACCGGGGCGCGCTTCGGCTTTTCCGAGGTGCGGCTGGGGCTGATCCCGGCGACCATCTCGCCTTATGTGCTGGCGCGGATGGGCGAGGGGCCGGCGCGGCGGGTGTTCATGAGCGGGCGCGTCTTCTGTGCCGAGGAGTTGCCTGCGCTGGGGCTGGCCGCCCGCGTGGTAGCACCCGACGCGCTGGACGCGGCCGTCGAGGCCGAGATCGCGCCCTGCCTTGTCGCCGCGCCCGGGGCCGTGGCCACGGCAAAGCGGCTGGCGCGCCGCCTCGGCCCGGTGATCGACGATGCCCTGATCGAGGAAACCGTCGCCCTTCTGGCCGATTGCTGGGAAGGGGAAGAGGCGCAGGAGGGCATCGCCGCCTTTCTGGAAAAGCGCAGGCCCCGCTGGGGCTGACGCCCTCAGGCGCGCGAGGCGATGGCGTTGGCCTTGAGGTCTTCGAGGCTCACGACGGCCAGCGTCGCGTGGTGCGTCGACTCCAGCACGACGGGGGGCGCCATGCCCGCGGCCAGCGCCTCGGCCCAGCGCCCCGCGCACAGGCACCAGCGGTCGCCGGGCTTCAGCCCCGGAAAGCCGAATTCCGGGCGCGGCGTGCTCAGATCGTTGCCCCGCTCCTTCGAGAAGGCGAGGAAGCCCGCGCTCATCACCGCGCAGACCGTGTGCGTGCCGCGGTCCATCGGGCCGGTGTTGCAGCAGCCATCCCGCCAGAAGCCGGTCAGCGGCTCGGTAGAACAGGGCGAAAGCGCTCCGCCCAGCACGTTCACGGAAGGTATCTGTCCTGGAACCGGTCGTGTCATGTCAGTACCCCGTCATTTCAAGATAGCCGACCCCCTGATGGGTGCCGGAGTAGCGGATCGGCCCTTCCCAGTAGGGGAAGGCCGTGGTCATGTAGCTTTGCGCGTTGACCGGCTCGGTCACAAGGTCGATGCCGCGCGACGGCAACGCCACGCGCCAGCGGACGGGGATTTCGCGCCCCAGCACGGTTTCGGTGCCGAGCGGTTCCATCACCAGCGCGCCGTCTGGCAGGGGCGTGGGCGTGCCATCGGCCGCGATGAAGGTGCCGGGTGCATAGGCCGTGCCGTCCGCGTTGCGCAGGCGGTAGGCCATCAGCTTATCGCCGCCGGGCAGATGCAGCGAGAACCAGTCCCAGCCGGTCTGCCCTGACGTCAGCGGCTGCGAGGACCATTCCCGGTCGAGCCAGCCGCGCCCCGTCACCGCGATCTCGCGCCCGTCAAGCGTGACGGTGCCTTCGGCCGTATAGAAGGGCTGGCTGTAGTAGTAGGAGGCCTGCCCGGCATCCGACTTCACCGAAAAGCCCCGCTCGCCCTGCAGCACCACCGGCCCGGTGGCCGTGAGGCGGAGGTCATAGGAAAAATCGTCGCCGCGGGCGGTCAGGTGCAGGGCATCGAACGGATCGGCGGTCTGGGGGGCCGTGCCCAGCATCCGCCAGTCGTCGATCCACGCCTCGAAGGGCGTGGCGGTCACGCCCGCCTGTCCGATACCGCCGCGGGCGAATATCTCTGACAGGTGGTGGTCCCCGGGTGTGGTCACGGCCGCGTGGCCCATCCAGACCTGTTCCGCGGCCCAGCCCTCTCCCAACCCGGCGTCGGGACGCATCGCCTGGCGGAAAAGCGTCCATTGCAGGCCCATGGGCGTGCCGTCTGCGGCCTCGAGGTTGGCGGTCAGGTACCACCATTCGATACGGTAGTCGGGATGTGGCCCGTGATCGGCGGGAAACGCGAAGCTGCGGCCGGGCGTCACCTGTGCGTAATCCTCGGCGGCACTGCCGAGGCCGGCATAGCCCTGCGCCGCCGCAACGGGCGCGAGAAGCAGCCACATCAGGATCGCGGTCAGACTAGCGTGCATCGGCAAACACCCTCAGCAGCAGGGCGGGCGGCGTGCGGCGCAGGCGCCCGGCGGGAAGGGCCGCGGCGATGCCGGCACTGAGAACGGCAAGGACCACCAGCGCCGCCCACTGGCCGGGATAGTGCCGCAGCGGGATGCGCCAGCCGAAAGCCTCGACGTTGATCACGGCCAGCAGGATCCACGCGACGAGGATGCCGAGCGGGATCGCAAGGATCGCGGTCAGAAGTGCCAGGAACAGCGCCCGCAGCAGTTCCAGCCGGCCCAGTTGCGCCCGCGTCAGCCCCATCGCCCAGAGCGGGGCAAGCTGCGGCAGCCGCATGCCGGCCAGCGTCAGAAGGCTGGTCAGCAGCGCCAGCCCCGCCACGGCGAAGGTCAGCACGTTCAGCGCCAGCGTGACGGCGAAGGTCCGCTCGAAGATGTCGCGGCTGAAGGACTTGAGCGCCGCCTGGTCCACCGCCTGTTGCGGGTCCGGCGCGAAGCGGGACTCGAGTGCCGACAGCACCGGCCCCGGCGCGGCGCCGGGCACCAGGCGGACGGCGAAATTTTCCCGCGGCGTGTCCGGCCAGCGGGTGTTCAGTTCCGCCTCGGAGGTGATCGCCTGCCCGAGCGGGTTGCCGTAGTCGGGGTAGATCCCCACGACCCGCGCCTCCCATCCGGGTTGCGGCTGGAAGGCGTCGCCGGGACCGAGCTCGAGCCGCCGGGCGAACTGTTCGCTCAGAAGGATGCCGTCGCCTGCCGCCACGCTGTCCCAGGCGTCGGGGGTCGCGTCGACCAGGGGCCAGTTCTCGCGATACATCGCATCATCGCGAATGCCGAACAGCTCATAGGGCCAGCCGTCGGCCACCATGTCCGTGTGCTGGACGGGCAGCACGGCCAGCACGTCGTCGCGGGCCTGGAGGAACGTCTCCATCTCTGCCGCCTCGGTGCCGTCGCGACCGCGGACGTAAAGCTCTGCCGCCAGCCGCTGGTCGAGCCAGCCGAGAAAGGTGGTGCGGAAGCTGCTGACCATCGCGCCCACGCCGATATTGACCGACAGCGCCAGCAGCAGCGCCATGAGCGCCAGCGACAGCCCGCCGATCTGGGCGCGGCTTTCGGCGACGAACCACTCTGCCACGGGCCCGCGCACTTGCCCGCGCAGCAGCTTGATCACCCCCGCCAGCGCGCCCGGCAGCGCAAGCGCCGCGGCGATCAGCACCGCGCCCATCAGGGCAAACCCCGCGATCAGCCCGCTGCCCGCGACCGCAAGCGCAACCGCTGCCAGCGCCAGCAGGGCCGCCGCTATCCCCTGTAGCCGCAACGTGCGGGACTGCGCGCCATGCCATGCCTCGGTCTGGGCGGTTGCCAGCACCGGCAGCGCGCGCAGCTTCCAGAACGCCCCGGCCGAGGCGACCAGCGTTCCCGCCAGGGTCATCGCGAAACCGGCGGCCCACCAGCCGGGCCTGAGGCTGAGCTGCCCCGCGACCTCGGCGCCGTAAAGCCCGCGCAGCGAGGCGGCGACATCCGGCAGAAGGCTTGCCGCCATCAGGTAGCCAAGGCTCATGCCGATGGCTGCGGCGATCGTGGCCAGGAGTCCCAGTTCCAGCAGCATCATTCCACCCAGCCGCCCCCGCGAGACACCGATGGCGCAGAGCGTGCGCAGCATCGGTCGGCGCTGCTCGAAGGCAAGCCCGATGGTGGCGTGGACGATGAAGAGGCCCACGACGAAGGACAGCAGCCCGAAGGCGGTCAGGTTCAGGTGGAAGCTGTCGGTCAGCCGGGCAAGTTCCGGCTCTTCCTGTGGCGCGACCCTTTCCAGCCGATCGCCGGTGATGGCGGTGATCGGTGGGATGCCCGGCTTCTGGCCCGGGGCGATCACCAGCCGGTCGAGGCGGCCATCCCGGCTCAGAAGCCGTTGCGCGAGCGCGATGTCCGCGATCAGCACGCCCGCCGGCAGGTCGGGTGCGAGTACCGCCCCGGGTGCGCCCGGAACCGCCTCAAGCCGCGCGATCGTCCCGGCGCTGGCGAAGACCCGGTAGGGCGGCGTCAGGAACCCGCCCAGGTCGCCCGCCGTCTCGAAGCCCGCGCCACCCAGCGCCGCGGGGGGCAGGCTCAGCGCATCGACCCCCAGCAGGCGGAAGCGCTGGCCATCGGGGCGCCAGACCCCCTCGATCACGGGAGAGACGCGCCAGCCCGCGCGGCGCAGGGCGACATGATCCTCGGGCGCGATGCCACCGCCGTCCGCGGCGACCAGCGCCGCGAGTTGGTCGCCGCCCAGCACCGCGGCGGCCCGGTCGTAGGACGCGCGCGCCTCGGCGTTCAGCGCCTGCACCCCTGACCAGAGCGCGGTCGCGACGGCAAGCCCCGCGATCAGCGCAAGCAACTGCCCCGGCCGCCGCCGCCAGTGGCTGACAAGCGTCGCGAGGATCGCAAGCGACATGGTCATGCCAGCCTGCCCGCGCGAAGCAGCCGCACCTGCCCCAGCCGTGCGGCCAGGCGCGGCGAATGGGTGACCAGGATCAGCGCCATTCCGGCCTCGGCCACCAGGTCCAGCATCAGGTCGAGCACGGCATCGCCGGTCGCCTCGTCCAGGTTGCCGGTCGGCTCGTCAGCCAGCAGCAGGGGGGGCGCCGCCGCCAGCGCGCGGGCGATCGCCACGCGCTGCTGCTGGCCCCCTGACAGCTGTTCCGGATAGCGGTCTTCCAGCCCCGACAGGCCCAGCCGCTCGATCAGGCGGCGGTTCCGCGCGGCATCGTGGCGCCCGGCAAGCCGCGCCTGCAGCGACACGTTCTGCGCGACCGGCAGGCTCTGGACCAGGTTGAACTGCTGGAACACCAGCCCGACCCGGTCCCGGCGCAACGCGGCGCGGCCGGCATCGTCCAGTGCGGCGATATCCTGCCCGCCCAGCACGATCCGCCCGGTATCGGGCGCGTCCAGCCCCGCGATCAGATGCAGAAGCGTGCTTTTCCCGCTGCCCGACTCGCCGGTCAGCGCCAGCGTCTCGCCCTGGCCCAGCGCCAGGTCCACGCCGTCGAGGATGCGCAGGGCGCCATGGGATTTCGACAGGTTCTCGACATGCAGCATGACCGCTCCCGCAGGGTGTTCCGCGCAGAGGGTAAGCGCTGCGGCAGGATTGCCAAGGGCGACCGATTGTCTGCGGGGGGGCGTCGCCGGCGCTGTTCCGGGCTGTCAGGCCCTGTCGGCGCGGCGGTGATCCACCATCCGGGCCGTTGCGATCTGCGCCGTATCGATCGAGGCCAGCACAGCATCCACGCCGAGCTGCATCATCAGATGGGGGTCCCGCACAAGGGCGGGGCCGCCCGCGACGGTCAGGATCCGCCGGTTGCGCGAGACGGCGCGCAGCTCTGCGACAAGGGTCGCCGCCGCGTCCGCCTTTTCCGCCCGGCCGAGCGACAGCCCCAGGACATCGACATCGCTGCCCTCGACGATGGCGCGCAGCTGGTTGCGGTCGGCGTCGGGAACATAGTGGACCTGCCAGCCGGCATGCTCGAAATACTCGGCGACCAGCGCCGGCCCGAAAGTGTGGATCGCGCCCGGCTCGGGGAAGATGCAGATCGACCGCGGGTTCGCCAGCATGATCGGCGCCCCCTCCAGTTCGACGGACACGAAATGCATCAGGCGCTGCAGGGTGCCGACCGCGACCGTCACGTCGACGAAGCTGACATTGTCGTTGTCCCACAGCGCGCCCAGCTTCTTCACCGCGGGGGCCAGAAGGCCCAGCTGCAACTGCTCGAAGCTCATGCCGCCGCGGTGCAGCGCGCGGATCTCGGACCGGGCCTGGTCCTCGCGGCCCTGGAGAACCATGGCGACCATGGTGTCGGACAGTCCCTCGTCCTGGCCCGACTTCCGGCCGGATGGAAGGATCAGCGCCGGATCGAGCATCAGGGAAGGCGCGATACGATGTTCGAGGATGCGCCGGATGCGGAGGAGATGGTGATCCGAATGCTGCGGATCCTGCCGCTGTCCGGATAGATTTTCGCCATCGCGCGTCGTCATTCGCTTTCCGCCCATGGTCGCCAGTCACGCCACAGATAGGACGTTAGCGCATTCAGTCTCGTTCAACAAACGGCTCTGAACATGCGTTGCCGGGTTGCCGGGAATCGACGCAACCCCCATCGTCGGCCCTGGATGATAGGATCGAATTTCAGCCGGAGGCCCCATGGCCCGCATTTTCATCGCCTTCGTCGCCATGCTCCTGACGGTCCTGCCGCTTCACGCGCAGACCGATCCCTTGCCGCTGAAGCGGCCGCTTTACGAGCATGACACCGATTTCTACGGCGGTGATCTGCGGTCGATCTTCGATACCACGCCCGAGTTCTGCCGCGCGGCCTGCGATGCCGAGACGCAGTGCCAGGCCTTCACCTACAACACCCGCTCGGCGTCGTGCTTTCTGAAGACCGGCGTCGAGCGGCGCGACCCCTATGTCGGGGCCGTATCCGCCGTCATGCTGCCGATCCCGCCCGAGATCCGGGCCCGCGCCGCGCGGCGGGCAGCCGCGCTGGACTTCCTTGCCCCCGGCGCCATCGGCGAGGCAGGGGACTTCGTCGAGAGGATTGTCGTCGGCCATGCTGGCGGGACGGATGCCGGTGCGCTGCTGGCCGAGGCGCGGCAGGGCGCGAGGGCGGGTGATTTCCGCGCCGCGATGGACAGCGCCGGGATGGCGGCAGCCCTGGCCGACCGGGCCGAGACATGGGCGGCCTATTCCGAATACGCGCTGGCGGTCAGGACCAATGACGGCGAGGAACGCGCCAACCTGCGGCGCGACGCGCTGAACGCCGCTGTGGCATCGGTCCTGCGGGCACCTGACGGGGCAGAGTTGCAGAACGCGCTTGCAGCGCTGGCCGTGGCGCTGGAGGCCAATGCACAGGGCCGCGCCAGTATCGATGCGCTGCGCCTTGCGCTGGCCGAGGGGCCGCGCGCGGATCTGTCTGCGGCGCTGGATCGGGTCGTCGGGCTCTACGGGTTTCGGGTATCGGACAGCCGCGTCGACAGCGATGCCGGCACCCCGCGCGTCTGCATCACCTTTTCCGAGCCGCTGGTTGCCGGGGCCGTGGATTACGCGGATTACCTGAGCCTGCCTTCCCCGGGACTTGCGGTGACCGCCGACGGGCGGGATCTGTGCATCGAGGGGATGGCGCATGGCAGCGAGTTGGCGCTGACCCTGCGCCCGGGCCTGCCCGCGCAAAGCGGCGAGGTGCTGGCCCGCGCCGTGGACCAGAGTTTCTATGTCCGCGACCGCACGCCTTCGCTGCGCTTTCCGGGGCGCGCCTATGTCCTGCCGCGCAGCGCCGATGCGGCGATTCCGCTGATCGGCGTCAATGTCCCGCGGGCAGAGGTGGCGATCCATGCGATCCCGGATGCGGGGCTTCGCGCGGCGCTGCGCGACGGTATCGTGGGCAGCCCGCTGGCGGGCTACGACGAGGAGCGTCTGGCGGACGAGCTGGGCACGCCGGTCTGGTCCGGCGTCGCGGAACTCGGGATGGAGCTGAACCGCGACGTGACCACCACGCTGCCCCTGGGCGAGACGGTGCAGGACTTCGTGCCGGGCGTCTATGCCATGACCGCCCGGCTTCCCGGCGCCGAGGACTGGGAGCGTGCGGCGACGCAATGGTTCATCGTGACCGATCTGGGCCTGTCCACCCTGTCCGGCCCCGATGGGGTGCATGTCTTCGTGCGCGGGCTCGGCTCGGCCGCGCCCCGGCCGGGGGTAGAGGTGGCGCTTGTCGCGCGCAACGGCGCGGCGCTGGGGCGGGCCGTGACCGATGCCGGGGGCTACGCCGTCTTTCCTCCGGGGCTGGCCCGTGGCACCGGGGGATCTGCGCCCGCGCTTCTGACCGCGACCGGCGCCGAGGGGGATTACGCCTTTCTGGACCTGACCGAGGCGGCCATGGATCTGGGCGATCGCGGGGTTGCCGGACGCGCCGCGCCGCCGCCGGTAGACGTGTTCATCGCCACCGATCGCGGCGCCTATCGGCCAGGCGAGCGGCTGAACGCGACGATCCTGGCCCGTGATCCGGCAAGCCGCGGGATCGCGGGGCTGCCGCTGACGGCGGTGATCCTGCGCCCCGACGGGGTCGAGCATGGTCGTCAGACCCTGACGGACGCAGGGGCCGGGGGGCGGGTGCTGGCGCTCGACCTGCCGGATGGCGCGATGCGCGGACCGTGGCGGCTGCGCGTCCACGCCGATCCCGAGGCGCCGGCGCTGGCCGATGCCGGCTTCCTGGTCGAGGATTTCGTGCCAGAGCGGATCGATTTCACGCTCGACCTGCCCGAGGGGCCGGTGGATCTGTCAGCGCTGCCGCCGCTCGGGATCGAGGCGCGGTTCCTGTTCGGCGCCCCGGGTGCCGGGCTGACGGTCGATGGCGACCTGCTGGTATCCGCCACGGACGGTGTCGCGGGCTTCCCCGGCTACCGCTTCGGGCCGACCGACAGCCAGTTTTCCACGCAATATGCCCCGCTTGCCGAGCGCCCGCTGGTTACGGGCGCCGATGGCAGGCTTTCGCTGCCGCTTTTTCCCAGCCGTCCCGAGATGGCGGATCGCCCGCTGGAACTGACGGCGGTGGTGCGGCTGGCCGACACTTCGGGCCGACCGGTAGAGCGGCGGATCACCCGCCCGGTCCGCCCGGATGCGCCGTTGATCGGGGTGCGGCCGCTGTTCGACGGGGATGTCCCCGAAGGCAGCAGCGCCGCCTTCGACGTGATCGCGCTGGGCGCGGGCGGCGCGCAGGTCGCGATGCCGGGGCTGCGCTGGGAGCTGGTCCGCGTCGAGACCGACTACCAGTGGTACGAACTGAACGGCCGGTGGAATTTCGAGCGGATCGAAAGCCGCAACCGCATCGCGGACGGCACGATCGACACGCTGGCCGATGCGCCCGTGCGGATCGAGGCAGGTGTCGACTGGGGGCGCTACGAGTTGTCGGTCGCAGGCGCCTCGGGGGGCTATGCGCGCACGGTCACGGCCTTCGATGCGGGCTGGTATGCCGCCGATGCCGGGACCGAGACGCCCGACCTGCTGGAGGTCTCGCTCGACCGCGAGAGCTATGCCGCCGGCGATACCGCGCGGCTGCGCATCGCGCCGCGCCTGCCCGGCGAGATACAGGTCATGGTGCTGGCCGACGGGCTGATCGAGCGCCGCAGCCTGACGGTGACGGACACCGCCCCGGTGGAGGTCGATCTGGCGGTGACCGATGCCTGGGGGATCGGCGCCTATGTGGTGGCAAGCCATGTCCGCCCGCTGGAGCGTGCCGCCGGGCGCAACCCGTCGCGGGCGATCGGGCTTGGCTGGGTCGGGATCGAGCCGGGGCCGCGCAGGCTGGAAGCGGCCTTTACTTCCCGGGCCGAGGCGGCACCGCGCGGGGTGCACATGGCAAGTCTTGCGGTGACGGGTGCACAGCCGGGCGAGACGGTTTTCGCGACGGTTTCGGCCGTCGATCTGGGCATCCTGAACCTGACCGGATCCGAGCCGCCCGATCCGGCGGCGCATTACCTGGGTCAGCGGCGGCTGGGCTTCGAGTTGCGCGATCTCTATGGCCGGCTGATCGACGGCATGCAGGGCAGCCCCGGGCGCCTGCGCTCGGGCGGCGATGGCGGGGCCGCGTCGCTGGCCGGCCCACCGCCGACCGAGCGGCTGATGGCCGTGTTCTCGGGGCCGCTGACGCTGGATGCGGAAGGCAGGGCAAGCGTTCCCGTGCCCCTGCCGGACTTCAACGGAACGGTGCGGCTCGACGCGGTGGTCTGGTCCGCGAGCGGTGTCGGATCGGCCAGCCAGGAGCTTCTGGTCCGCGACCCGGTCGTGCTGAGCGCCACGCTGCCCCGCTTTCTTGCGCCCGGCGACCGGTCCGAGATCGTGTTCGACCTGACCCATGTGTCCGGCCCCGCCGGGCCGGTGAGCGTGACCCTGACCGGCACCGATGCGCTGCCGCTGCCCGACGTGGCCCTGAGCGCGCGCCTCGAGGCTGGAGGGCGCGCAACGCTTTCGGTGCCGATAACTGCCGGGGCGGTGGGCGACAACGGGCTTGTCGTGCAGCTCACCACGCCCGACGGTCAGGTGTTGACCAAGGAGCTGGCGCTGGGGATACGGGCGAACGATCCGGGGATCGCGCGCCAGTCGCGCCTGACGCTTGAGCCGGGGCAATCGCTCGACCTGACGGGCGACCTGCTGGCGGGGCTGGTTCCCGGCACCGGGCGGGTGCTGGTCTCGGCTGGGGCGCTGGCGCGGTTCGACGTGCCTGGGTTGCTGGCCGCGCTCGACGCCTATCCCTTCGGCTGCACGGAACAGATCGTGTCGCGCGCGCTGCCGCTGCTTTACTACGACCAGATGGCGGCCTCGCTGGACCTGCTGGGGCAGGAAAGGCTGGATACCAGGATGCGCGATGCGCTGAACTCGGTGCTGGGGCGGCAGGCATCGGACGGGAGTTTCGGGCTCTGGCGGCCGGGCGACGGCGATCTTTGGCTCGATGCCTATGTCACCGACTTCCTGTCGCGCGCCCGGGCCGAGGGGCACCCGGTGTCCGAGCGCGCCTTCGACGCGGCGTTGCGCAACCTTGCCAACGCGGTGAATGCCGCGCCCGATTTCGAGAATGGCGGCGAGGGGCTGGCCTATGCGCTGATGGTGCTGGCGCGCGAGGGCCGCGCCTCGATCGGGGATCTGCGCTACTATGCCGACAGCCGGGCGGATGCCTTCGCGACGCCGCTGGCGCTGGCGCAGCTGGGTGCGGGGCTGGCCGCCTATGGCGATCCGGCGCGGGCCGACGCGATGTTCCGCGCGGCGGCTGCAAGGCTTGGCGAGGGCGAGGCCGACAGCGGCTGGCGCGCCGATTACGGAACGGCGGCGCGCGACCGGGCGGCGGTGCTGACGCTGGCGGTGGAGGCCGGAAGCCAGGCGCTGGACCGGGCGGATCTGACCGAGGCGGTGGTGCGGGACGCGCGGCCCGGGCGAAGCGCGTCCACGCAGGAACAGCTCTGGACGGTGCTTGCCGCCCATGCGCTGGGCGCGGTCGGGGCCGAGCCGGGCCTCACCCTTGACGGGGCCGCCCCCGCCGGTCCGCTGGCCGAGGCCTTTGATGGGCAGGACCTTGCCACCCCGCGCCGCATCGCGAATGACGGGGCGCTGGCGGTGCCGGTGGTGCTGACCGTCTTCGGCACGCCCGAGGCGGCCGAACCCGCTCAAGGCAACGGCTACCGGATCGAGCGGCAGCTCTTCACGCCCGAGGGCGCGCCGGTGGATCCGCAGTCGATCCGCCGGAACGACCGGATCGTGGTGGTGCTGACCGTCACGCCCGAGCGCGACGGCGCGGCGCGGCTGATGATCACCGATCCGCTTCCAGCGGGCTTCGAGATCGACAACCCCGCGCTCGTCTCGACCGGGAATGTGGCCGGGCTCGACTGGATCGACCTGCCCGACATCGCCCGCCACACCGCGGCCGAGACGATGCGCTATACCGCCGCCGTCGATGCTAGCGGGCGGCAGCCGATCCGGCTGGCCTATGCGGTGCGGGCGATATCGGCCGGGGTGTTCCACCACCCGGCAGCCAGCGTCGAGGACATGTACCGCCCCGCCTTCCGCGCCCGTGGCGCGACAGGGCAGGCCGTGATCGCCCCCTGACATGCGGGGGCGGCGCATCGCGGCCGGGCTGGCGATCGGCCTTGCGGTCGGGGGCTTCGCACTCGACCGCTGGATCGACACCGCCGATTTGCCGCCGCTAGAGGCCCCGTTCTCGACGGTGGTGACGGATGCCGAAGGCGCGCCGCTGCGGGTGTTCCTGGCCGCGGATGACCGCTGGCGCCTGCCCGTGGGCGCCGAGCGCGTGGATGCGGGCTTTCTCGTGCAACTGATCGCCTATGAGGACCGGCGCTTCTGGTCGCACCCCGGGGTCGATCCGCTGGCGCTGGCGCGGGCGGCGCTGGACAGCCTGCTGGCTGGGCGGATCGTGTCGGGCGGCTCGACCCTGACGATGCAGGTCGCCCGCCTGATCGATGGGGGCGGCACCGGGCAATGGCGCGGAAAGCTGCGGCAGATCCGGCTGGCGCTGGCGCTGGAGCGGCGCTTGTCCAAGGCCGAGATCCTGCAGATCTACCTGACGCGCGCCCCCTATGGCGGAAATATCGAGGGCGTGCGCGCTGCCTCCATGAGCTGGTTCGGCAAGGACGCGCACCGGCTGTCGCCAGGCGAGGCGGCGCTGCTGGTGGCGCTGCCGCAGGCCCCCGAGGCGCGGCGCCCGGATCGCGCGCCGCTTGTGGCAGAGCGGGCGCGAAACGGTGTTCTGGCCCGCGCTGCGGCGCTGGGCGTTCTCGACCCAACGGTGCTGCCGCATGCGATGGCAGAGCCGGTGCCGCGCAGACGCACCCCGTTTCCCGAACATGCCTGGCACCTGGCGGGGCGGGCCGTGGCGGAGGATCCGGCAGCGCCGGTCCACCGGCTGCCGGTGGATCTCAAGATGCAGATCGGGCTGGAGCATGTGCTGGCCGCTGCTGCCGGCCGGCTGCCGCCCGGTGTTTCGGCGGCGGGTATCGTGATCGACCATCGCAGCGGCCGGCTTGTCGCTCATGCGGGTGCAGCACTGCCGGGTGCGACCGCGCGGGGCGGCTTCATCGACATGAGCCGGGCCGTACGCTCGCCCGGATCGGCGCTGAAGCCTTTTGTCTACGCGTTGGCCTTCGCCGATGGGCGTGCCCATCCCGAAACCCGGCTGGAGGATCGGCCAACGGATTTCGGCGGGTACGCCCCGGTCAATTTCGACGGCGGGTATCGCGGCGCGGTGTCGGCACGCGAGGCGCTGCAACTTTCGCTCAACGTGCCCGCGGTCGCCCTGCTGGACGAGATCGGCCCGGCCCGGCTGACCGCGTTTCTGCGCCGCGCCGGGGCTGTGCCGCGGACGGCTGGCGACGCGGCGCCAGGGCTTGCGGCCGCGCTGGGGGGCCTGGGGCTTTCGCTTGAGGATCTGGCACGGCTTTACGCGGTTCTTGCGCGCGGGGGCGTGGATGGGGGCGGCGACAGGCTGCTGGGGGCCGCCGCGGCCTGGCAGGTATCGGATATCCTGCGGGGCGCGCCTGTGCCCGGGCTCGCCCCTTCCGGGCGCATCGCGTTCAAGACCGGCACCTCTTACGGCTACCGCGACGCCTGGGCAATCGGCCATGACGGTGCGCATGTGGTGGCCATCTGGGCGGGCCGTCCCGACGCTGCCGCGGTGCCGGGACTTTCCGGTTTCGAGACGGCGGCACCCCTGATGTTCGAAGTCTTTGCGCGGATCGAGGGCGGGCTTGTGCCGTTGCCGCCGCCGCCATCTGATGTGCTGCTGGTCAGCCATGCCGAGCTGCCCGCGCCTTTGCGGCAGCTGGGGCCGGTTCGGCGGCCCGCCAAGGCGGACGCGGTGCCGCTTGCGCTGGTCTATCCGCCCGATGGGGCGGTGCTGGTGCTGTCCGGACGGGGCGCTGCCGCCCGGTTGGTCGCCAAGGTACAGGACGGTCGCGCGCCATTCACCTGGATGGTGGACGGCGCTGTCGTTCCCTGGGATCCGATGGCGCGCAGTTTCGTCTGGACGCCCGACGGTCCCGGCCATGTAACCGTGACGGTGCTGGATCGGTTCGGGCATGCCGCACGGGCCGGCGTGGAACTGCGGCTCGACTAGGGTGCCGCAATATAAAAGGCGCCAGGTCAGCCCTTGACCCGGCGCCTATTGCAAGTTCACGCATCGAACGTTTCCGGCCCTTCGGAACCTGGTTCTACACGGAGCAACGCAAATCAATGCTCCCTACGCAACGGTCCAGTAGGGTTGTCCGGCAGATTGCCATAAGGCGATATCCACTGGGTGCGACCCCTTGTTCCTTCTGGATCTGGCATCCAGCCCCCACCTTCCGCCAGGTCCACCGGGTCTGATCCGAGGATCGAGACCCGAGGTCTTCAATTCGTTTGCGAGCCTGAACTCTGATACTACACGGCCAGTATCCACTATCTGGCCTTTGCACTCTCTACTCGGGGTATGGCACACAATACACGTGACCACCCCATCTGGTGTGTCGGCCAATCGCAGGGTGCTCCCCCAAGCGACGCTGCCATGATGACCAACAACCTGCACCAGACGCGATCAGTATAGCCGGCGCCGCTGCGGGCGCCAGAATGTGCAAATTTGCAGCGGGTATTGATTGCCCAATTCAGAGCTTTAATATTTTATTATGGATGATTTTCTGGAAGCCGGAATGTATAGGTTGGAATAGCTGGCTTCAAGATTTCCAAAAAAATTCATAAATAAAAAAGATATTTTTGAATTTTTCGGTTTTACCTTCTGTTACCCTTTTGTTACCGGCCCGATTGATGGCCGTTTTCAAAAAGAATTGATCCCATTAAAACTATTGCGCCATCAGATGCTCTACAGAGCAGAAGCTGCGTTCCCAATCTTCGACGCAGATGTCGCGATCCGCGTCCGACACGGCTGTGGCGCGGAAGATCGCGGCACGGAATTCGGGTGCCGTGCTGCAATTTTGCAGCGGATGCGCAGCGATGACCACCTTCACCGGGCGTTCATGGCCCCTCGTGTCGCGCAATGTGGCGCGCAGCGACGAATCAAACCTGGGCCCCACGAGGTAGATGTCGCGCTGCGTGATGCTTCTGAAAACATGTTCGAAATCGCGGTTCTCGAAACAGGATCCCCGCGGGTGGTCGAACACCCTGTCGGTAACCCTCGGGCGGCATTCGGGCAGCCAGACGCCCCCCGCGCGCCTGTCCCGCTCCGGCTTCATGGCGCGGCTGAACGCAAGCGGCATCTGCAGTCGCCGCGCCACGGACACGCACCTCGTGATCGTATCGTGATCCGCCGCGTCGAGCGGCGTGTCACCATCGACGCTGCGCCATGCGCCGAACACAACGACCAGAGGCATGGTCCGCTGAAACACCCCCTGAGAGGGGCGGATGATGATGCTCAATCACTCCTCCTATTCGGCGGCCATCGCATAGGCTGTGTCGGTCTTGGTGCGGTCGACAGACTTCTCCAGGATGCCCGGGCGATCCCAGTCTCCCTCGGGGCGGATCAGGGCATAGGGGCAGGAGCGCAGCGTGATCGCGTTCTCCGGCAGGTCCCCGTCAAGCACCATCTCGGTGTAGGAGTAGTCGGAGAAGACCAGCGATCGGGCATCCTCGTCCACACGGAACCCGAACAGTCGGTAAAGCGGGATCAGCTCGTCCCGGGCATGGCCGATGATCCGGGAAAAGCCCTTGCGGTGGGCATGCTCGATCCCGAAGCGGATCATCTTGAAGGCGATCCGGGTCTTGCGGAACCGGGGCCGTACGGCCACGCGCTCCATCTTGGCGAAGCCGCCGAACCAGCGCAGCCGCAGGCAGGCGACAGGCTCGCCATCGACCCAGCCGATCAGGTGGGTTGCGCAGAAGTCGTTGCCGTCGAACTCCTCCTCGTAGGGGCAGTCCTGTTCCGCCATGTACACGGCAGCGCGGATCGAGGTGACGCGCATCATGTCCTCGATCGTCTTGACCGTGGTCACCTTGAGCACGGGGCGGCGTTTCTGGCCGTTTTCGTTCGCGCCGTCCCTGTTGAAGTGAATCTGGCCGTCGGGCATGGGAAGGTCTCCGTTATGAGTTTGAGGGCCCTTACAGGGAGTACCCGGTAATCTCGAACAGACCGCGCCGGGCGAGCCGCTCGTACTTGAACAATTGTGGGGTGCGCGGGTCTTCGACCCGGTGGAACCCCAGGGATTTCATGATCCGGCGCCCCGCAGGCGTGGAGCCGTTGCCATACAGATCGAGGTGCCGGTAATCGGGGCTGCTCAGCCGTTCGGCCATGAGCGGGATGGCCGCCGCGGCGATGCCGGGCGCGTAGACGCCCCAATGGTAGATCGCCGCCACCGGATCGCCCGTCGCCGCCACATGGCTGAG
This sequence comes from Halovulum dunhuangense, assembly GCF_013093415.1. Classification (NCBI taxonomy): domain Bacteria; kingdom Pseudomonadati; phylum Pseudomonadota; class Alphaproteobacteria; order Rhodobacterales; family Paracoccaceae; genus Halovulum; species Halovulum dunhuangense. Next base: position 570,941 of record NZ_JABFBC010000002.1, on the reverse strand, counting down.
GCGCGGGTCGGGGGCGTCGAAATCCCCGATCAGCAGGGCGGCATGCCCCTCGGGCGAAAGCATGACCATAGCGTAAAGGCCGATCAGGGCACCGTCGCGCCGGTGGCGGATCGCCCAGATGTTGTCGTGATGCCGCCGCCGGATGTCCTGGCAGGTCGCAAGACTGGCCACCTGCTGCATGAATGACGCAGCTACCTGTGGATAAATCTGCGCGAGTTCCTCGGCGCTCGCCCGCGCGACGCTGACCCGTCGCGCCGCGAGCGTCGGGTCGAGGGCGTCAAATTCCTTCGTGTAGTGCTTCATGTCACTGTTTCACTCGCCTAATTCAGGCAAGCACATGCGGAGGTGCCACCAGAAACTCACTTTTAAGTGGAAAAGGTACCTGCCCGCTGGCATCTTGGCAGGGCATAGAATCGACAGCGGCCTGATGCGCATATGCAGCGGGGATCCATGAAAAAGGCAGTTGCTGACCCGTCCTGGGACGATCTGAAGGTTTTCCTGGCCTGCGCCAGGTCGCTCAGCTTTCGTGCCGCGGCGAAGAATCTCGGGCTGACTTCCTCCACGGTTGTCCGGCGAATCAGTGCGCTCGAGGCAGAGCTGGGGTTTCAGCTGTTCGACAGGCTGCCCAACGGGGTGCAACTGACGCGCGAAGGCGCCCGGCTGGTCTCCAGTGCGAACCAGATCGAGCAGGGCGCCTTTGACTTCCGGCGCCGTATCGAAACCTTCGAGTCGAACAAGCGCGGGATCGTGCGCATCTCCTCGACCGAGGGTATCGGCACCTACTGGCTGATGCCGCGGCTGATCGACTTCCAGCGGGGCAACCCGATGATGGTGATCGATCTGCGCGCCTCCGAGACGGTGGTGGACGTCTCCCGGATGGAGGCGGATGTCGCGATCCAGTTCGAAGAGCCGACCAACCCGCATGTGATGCGCCGCAGGCTCTGCTCGCTGCATATCTATCCCTTCGCCTCGCAGCGCTATCTCGAAGTGTATGGCACGCCCCAGAGTCGGGCGGACATGCTGGACCACCGGTTGGTGGACCAGGTGGGGCCGCAACTCGACCAGGGTGCCTGGCCCCGTTACCTGGGGATCGAGGATGTCGAGGGGGTGGTCGGAATCCGCACCAATTCCTCTGCCGGACACTTCTCGGCCGTCCATGGCGGGGCCGGCATCGGCGGCCTGCCGACCTACAGCGCGGCCCTGTTCAACGATCTCGTGCCAATCGATATCGGCATTCACCACCGTATCGATATCTGGATGACCTATCACCCGGATGCGCGCAGGACGCCGCGTGTGGCGACAATGATAGACTGGCTCATCGGCGCGTTCGATGCCGCGAAATACCCATGGTTCCGTGACGAATTCATACATCCAAGCGCCTTCAAGGATTTCGACAGTCGGCACTGGCAGGACAAGCCGGGTCGCTTCAGCTTTTCGACGGACTACCTCCGCGACATCGGCTGAGGCCGCCAAATGATCGGCGGCGAGCAGGGACGGCCCGGCCGGGCCGTGCCCCTTATCCTTGCGGGTTGCACCGCGATCAGCGTGCTGTCCACCGATCTTATCACGCCCAGCATCCCGGACCTGCCGGAAGCCTTCGGCACCAGCATATCGCTTGCGCAGATGACGGTGGGGGTCAATCTTGCCGCCTACGCGCTTGCACAGCTTGTGCATGGGCCGGTTGCCGATGCCATCGGGCGGCGGATGCTTCTGGTACTGGCCTTTGTCGTCTTTGCAGGGTTTTCGGTGTTCTGCGCCCTGGCCCCGAACATCGAGACGCTTCTTGCCGGGCGCTTCCTGCAGGGGCTCGCCTCCAGCGTGCCGTCGGTGGTCATCATCCTCATCATTCGAGAGTTGTACGACCCCCAGAAGGCGCTGAAGGTCATGGCGCTCTACGGCGCGACGTTGGGAGTCGCACCGGCGGCAGGGCCGCTGATCGGCGGCTACCTGCATGTCTGGTTCGGCTGGTCGGCCGGCTTCTGGCTGATCGCGGCGCTGGCGCTGGGCGTCGGGTTGCTGGTCTGGCTGGTCGTACCCGAAAGCCTGGCCCAGCGCAGGCCCTTCCGTCCCGGGGCATCCGTCTCGGCATACGGGGCGTTGTTGAAGTCGCCGGGATACATGGGCGCGGCGCTGGGCGTGTCCCTGATGTTCGGTGCGTTCTATGCGTATATCACCACGGCGCCCGTCGTCTTCATCGAGATCATGGGCCTGCCGACAGAGCGCTACGGCCTGACGCACCTGGCGATCATCGCGGCCTTCATCCTGGGCAATATCCTTGCCTCGCGCGCCAGCGCGAACAGGGATGCCTGCGCGCTGTTGCGACTTGCGGCGTTGGGAATGGTCATGGCGATGGTCGTTCTCGTCGTGCCGATCGCCGTTGGTCTTCTGTCGATCCCGCTCGTGCTCGGGGCGATGGCGCTTTACGGCATCTGCCTCGCGCTGGTGCTGGCCGCCGGACCGCTGGTCGTGCTGAACGCGGCGGGCGATGCACCGCAGGGTCCGGCATCGGCCCTGCTCGGGTCGCTGCAACTGTCGGCGGCGGCGCTTGCGGGCGCGCTTTCGGCGCATTTCTACGACCACACCGCCCTGCCGATGACGCTGGTCATGGCAGGGCTGGTCGCTACCGGGTCGGTGCTGGTCTGGCGCTCTTGCGCCGGGGCTGTCAGCCGCGCTGCTCGGGTATCAGGCCCCGCGGACTGAAGCGCAGCACCAGCAGCAGGATAAGGCCCATGAGAAACAGCCGCAGATGCGGGGCGGCATCCAGAAGATGCGCGGCGATCGGCGAGTCGGCTGGCATCCGGGCGGTGATCGTGTCCATCAGCCACAGGCCCGCCGGTTCCGCCTGGATCCACAGGAACCAGATCACGAAGGCGCCGAGTATGGCGCCGGTGTTGTTGCCGGAGCCGCCGACGATCACCATCACCCAGATCAGGAAGGTGTAGCGCAGCGGGTTGTATGTGCCCGGCGTGAACTGACCGTCGAGCGTGGTCAGCATGGCCCCGGCGATACCCACGACGGCCGAGCCCAGGACGAACACCTGAAGATGGCGCCTGGTCACGTTCTTGCCCATGGCGGCGGCCGCGTCGCGATTGTCGCGAATGGCACGCATCATCCTGCCCCAGGGCGAATGAAGCGCCCGCTGCGAAAGCATGTATACAAGGATCAGCACGGCCGTGAACAGCAGCGCGTAGAGCCCCTTGACGTATATGCCGGAAAACTCGGCCACCGGGATGCCCAGGCCTGTGGCAAGGTCCGCGAACCAGGGCTGCCGTTGCAGCTCGATCTCGTAGGGGACCGGGCGCGGCAGCCCGGTCACGTTCTTCACGCCGCGGGTGAGCCAGTCCTCGTTCTTGATCACCGCGATCAGGATCTCGGAAATGCCGAGCGTCGCGATGGCCAGGTAGTCGGACCGCAGCCCGAGAGAGATCTTGCCGACGATCCAGGCGACCCCCGCCGCCAGCAGGCCGCCGACGCCCCAGGCCAGCACGATGGGCAGGCCAAGTCCACCCAGGTATCCGGTCGCGGCCGGGTCCACCGCCTCGATCGCGCCGACCGCCGGATCGTAAAGCGCGCGGCTGATCCAGTAGCCCGCCACGACGGCAAGGAACAGGCCGAGCTTGCGCGCATTTCCCGACAGCTTGCGGTAGATCAGGACGCAGGCAGCCACGGTCGCGGCCACCGCGAGACCCGCCAGCAGGACGCCGCTGCCCCCCGCGCGCCACGCCTCTGCGACCGGCGGCATCGAAACGAGGACCGCAGCGACGCCGCCAAGGGCCGCGAAGCCCATGATCCCGACGTTGAAAAGCCCCGCATAGCCCCACTGGATGTTCACGCCTAGCGCCATGATCGCGGAGATCAGTTGCAGGTTCAGGATCGCGAGCGCGACGTTCCAGCTCTGGAACAGGCCCACGGCGACCAGCGCGGCGCCCATGCCGCCGAAGAGAAGGAAGTTCTTCATATGATCCGCCCCTTGAAGATGCCGGTTGGCCGGATCAGCAGCACCAGCACGAGGATCACGAAGGAGACCGCGAACTTGTAGTCGGTCGACAGAAGCTGGGCGAGCCCCTCCGGCGCCCAGCTCTCTGGCACCAGGTATCCCACGAACCGCTTGTAGGCATAGGTCACCGTCACCTCGGAAAAGGCGATGACGAAGCCGCCGGCGATGGCGCCCAGCGGATTGCCGATGCCGCCCACGATGGCGGCAGCGAAGATGGGCAACAGCAGCTGGAAGTAGGTGAAGGCCTTGAAGCTCTTGTCGAGGCCATAGAGCGTTCCGGCCGCTGTCGCCAGTGCTGCCGCGATCACCCAGGTCCAGAACACCACGCGGTCCGGGTTGATGCCGGAAAGAAGGGCCAGATCCTCGTTGTCGGAATAGGCGCGCATCGCCTTGCCCATGCGGGTGCGGTTGAGAAACCAGAACAGCGCGACCATCACGGCAAATGCCACGACGATGGTGATGCCCTGGGTGCTGCGCAGGGCCAGCCCCTCGTTCAGGCCGCTCCATGCCTCGAAGTCCCGGGCGCGGATGATGAAGCGTTCGCCATCGTCGAAACGGACGTCGTCGGGCCCGATCACGAGGCGCACGATGCCGTTGATCATGAACATGACGCCGACGCTGGCGATCACGAACACGACCGGCGCCGCACGCTGCTTGCGGTAGAACCGATAGACGCTGCGGTCGAACGCAAGGCTCAGCACCACCGCGCCGAGGATCCCGAAGGGCAGGGCCAGCAGCGCCGTTGGCAGCGGTCCCGCGCTGATGCCGATACCCTGCATGGCCCATGTCACCAGGATCGTGCACATCGCGCCAAAGGCCATCAGGTCGCCATGGGCGAAGTTCGAGAAGCGCAGCACGGCATAGATCAGCGTCACGCCCAGCGCCCCCAGCGCCAGCTGGGCGCCATAGGCAAGGCCGGGGATCAGCACGAAATTCGACAACAGGACGAAGGCGTTCAGCACGTCATGCATGGCTCAGCCTCCCAGGAAACTGCGGCGGACTTCCGGGTCCGCCAGAAGCGCGGCGCCGGTGTCGGTGAAGCGGTTCGCGCCCTGCACGAGCACGAAGCCCTTGTCGGCGATGTTCAGCGCCTGCTTGGCGTTCTGTTCCACCATCAGGATGGCGATGCCGGTGCGGGCCACCTCGAGGATGCGGTCGAACAGCTCGTCCATGACGATGGGCGACACGCCCGCCGTGGGTTCGTCCAGCATCAGCACCGAGGGTTTCGTCATCAGGGCCCGGCCCACGGCGACCTGCTGGCGCTGGCCGCCCGACAGCTCGCCCGCGGGCTGCGCCGCCTTCTCGCGCAGGATCGGGAACAGGTCGAACACCTGCTCCATCGTGTCGGTGAAATCGTCCTGGCGCAGATAGGCCCCCATCTCGAGGTTCTCGCGCACGGTCATCGAGGTGAACACGTTGCTCGTCTGTGGCACGAAACCCATGCCGGCCGCGACGCGCGCCTGCGGCGAGAGGCCGGTGATGTCCTGCCCGTCCAGCGTCACGCGCCCCTCGCGCAGCGGCAGCATGCCGAACACCGCCTTCATCGCGGTCGACTTGCCGGCGCCGTTCGGCCCCACGATCACCGCTATCTCGCCCTTGTCGACCGAGATCGTGCAGCCGTGCAGGATATCGGCCCCGCCATAGCCGCCTGTCATGTTCTCGCCGATCAGAAAGGGCATCGCGCGTCTCCTGTCGCGGCGCGCGCAAGGCGGCGCTTCGCGTCCCGGGCCTGACCCGGGACCGCCCGCGCGCAGCCGGCTGCGGGGCCCCGGGTCAGGCCCGGGGCGCGTCGGCACGCCCTTGTCGCCGTCATGCCCGCACCGCGGGCTTGTTCTTGAGCCCGGTGCCGAGATAGGCCTCGATCACCTGCTCGTTGGCCTTCACCTCTTCGGCGGTGCCTTCGGCCAGCACCGTGCCCTCGGCCATCACGATGACCGGGTCGCAAAGGCGGCCGATGAAGTCCATGTCATGTTCGATCATGCAGAAAGTGTAGCCCCGTTCCCGGTTCAGCCGCAGGATCGCGTCGCCGATCGTGTTCAGAAGGGTGCGGTTCACGCCTGCGCCCACCTCGTCGAGGAACACGATCTTCGCGTCCACCATCATGGTGCGGCCAAGTTCCAGCAGCTTCTTCTGGCCGCCCGACAGGTTGCCCGCCAGTTCGTCCGCGACATGGCCGATTTCCAGGAAATCGATCACCTCGTCCGCCTTGCGGCGCACGTCGCGCTCCTGCGCGGCGACCGCGCCGCGGCGGAACCAGGCGTCCCAGATCCGCTCTCCCGCCTGGCCGGCGGGAACCGTCATCAGGTTCTCGCGCACCGTGAGGGTCGAGAATTCATGCGCGATCTGGAATGTCCGCAGAAGCCCCTTGCCGAACAGCTCGTGCGGCGGCAGGCCTGTGATCTCCTCGCCATCCAGGTAGACATGCCCGGATGTGGGCCTGTAATGCCCGGCCACGACGTTGAAGAGCGTGGTCTTGCCCGCCCCGTTCGGGCCGATCAGCCCGGTGATGGAGCCCTTTGCAATCTCGAGGCTGGCGCCGTTCACGGCGCGGATGCCCCCGAAATGCATGTGAAGGTTTTCGACACGGATCATGGCGCCGGGGTATCCCGAAAACGGATGGACTTTTCAATGGAAAAAGGCCCGGGGCGAAATCGCGTCGCCCCGGGCCGATCGTTTCGTCGCTATGCGATCAGCGGAAGGTCACCGTCTCGAACGCACCATCCTTCACCTCGTACTCGCGATAGGTGCCGGCGGCTTCGCCCGGGCCGATGAGTTCCACGTTGGTGGCGCCGACATAGTCGATGTCGCCACCGCCGGCGAGGATCTCCAGCGCCTTGTCCAGTTCGCCCGGCAGGATCGGCTCGCCGGGGGCGTTCGCGACATCGAGCAGGTTGGCCGCAACCGCCTCGCGGGTGGCCTCGCCGCCCTTGGCCATCGCCAGCGCGATCAGCGCGCCCGCGTCATAGCTTTCGCGGGTGTAGGTGCTGTCGGGGTCCAGGCCCGAGGCCTGCGCCAGCGCGGCAAAGGCTTCCGCGCCGTCGCCCTGGCTCCAGGGGGCGGTGCCGAAGGTGCCGTCCAGATCCGGGCCGATCGCGTCGATCAGGCTCTGGCCGAACATGCCGTCGCCCAGCACGAAGGTGTCGAAGGCGCCGGTGTCCACCGAGGTGCGGATGATGCCGACCCCGCCCTGGTCCACATAGCCCAGCACGACGAGAACGTCGCCGCCGGCCGCGGCCAGTGCGCCGACCTCGGCCGAGTAGTCGCCCTTGCCATCCTCGTGCGCGGCGTTGATCGTGACGGTGCCGCCCGCTGCGGTGAAGGCCGCGGCGAAGCTGTCGGAAAGGCCCTTGCCGTAGTCATTGTTGGTGTAGGTCACGGCCACTTCGCTGATGTCGCGGTCGGCCAGGATGTTGGCCAGAACCTCGCCCTGGCGCGCGTCCGAGGGGGCGGTGCGGAAGAAGAGGCCGTTATCCTCGATCGTGGACAGCGCCGGCGAGGTGGCCGAGGGCGACACCATCACGACACCGTTCGGGATCGCCACGTTGCTTGCGATGGCGGTGGTCACGCCCGAGCAGTCGGCGCCCATGATCGCCACCACGTTCTCGGCACTCACCAGGCGCTCGGCCGCGGCGGTCGCGGCTGCGGCGTCGATGCAGGTGCTGTCGGCGCGCACAGGCTCGATCACGGCGCCATCGAGGAACAGGCCGCTGTCCGAGATTTCCTTGAACGCGAGTTCGGCGCTGGCGCCCATGCTGGGCGTGATCGACTCGAGCGGACCGGTGAAGCCGAGGATGACGCCGACCTTGACGGCGTGGGCGTCGGCCAGGGCGCTGGTGCCAAGACCCGCGATGGCCGCGGTGGCGAGCAGAAACTTCTTCATGAATTCCTCCTAGACGTTTGATCCGGGGGGCGGTTGGCCTGCGCCCGGATTCGACCGCTCGACCATAGCCGCTCGGCTGTTTCGCGCAAGGGTGATCGGATCGCCGTCTACCGCCCGCGGCGCGCGGCAAGGACCAGCAGCGCGACACCGGCGGCGCAGGGCAGAAGCGTGCCTGCCCTGAGCCCCGCGATTTCCGCCATGGCCCCAAGGAACAGAGCCCCCAGCGCCGATCCGCCGACCCCGGTCATCACCCACAGGCTCATCACTCGGCCGCGGTAGTCGTCGGGTAGCGCTGGTTGCAGCGCCGCCTGCATGGATATCCCCATCACCGTCGCCGTTCCGCCCAGAAGCCCGGTCGCGGCCACCGTCAGCGGCCAGCTCTGGCTGATCGCCAGAACGCCGCAAAGCCCGATGCTTGCGAAGGACGCGACCAGGCCCGCGGGCGGCACCTCTCCGGGTCGGGGCACCGGCAGCATCAGCACCATCAGCGCGGCGCCAAGCGCACCTATCCCCGCGGCAGACGTCAGAAGCCCAAGCCCCGCGGGGCCGCGCGCGAAGATGCCGTCGGCGATCAGGGGCAGCAGTTCCAGCATCCCGCGCCCGATCACCGCCGCGATCAGCGTGACCAGCAGGATCGCCCGGATCCGCCCCGTCCGCCAGGCGAAGCGGAACCCGCTGGCCAGCCCGCGCAGCAGCGTCGTCTCGGGCGGGGACGACAGGCTCAGGTCGCGGGTGCGCAGGAACGGCAGCACGATCTGGTAGGGCAGCAGGCAGGCGGCGGTCACCCACATCGCCGTGCCGATCCCGAAATTGGCGATCAGGAAGCCGCCGATTGCCGGCCCGACGCTGCGCGCGAGGTTGAAGTTGATCGACGCGAGGTTCGCGACCGAGCCTACCGCCGAGACCGGCACCAGCAGCGGCGCAAGGCTCATGCGGATCGGATGATGCGCCGACGTGACGATGCCGATGGCAAGCGCGAATCCGGCCAGCGCCGTCTGGCCAAGCGCGCCTGCCCAGTGCGTCAGGGCCAGAAGGACCGCAAGCGCGAACATCGCCGCCTGGCTGATGGTCGCCGCCCGTCTGACCGGCGAGCGATCCACGAGGGCGCCGAAAACCGGCCCGCTGACCAGGGTTGGCGCAAAGCCCAGAAAGGCGATCCAGCCGACGAAGCTGGCCGAAGCGGACAGATCCCAGGCCAGCCACGCGATCGTGATGCGCTGGATCCAGGTCGCCTGCAACGCAAAGGCATTCCCCATCAGGTAAAGACGAAAGGCCGGCGACCGGATGGCTGCCAGACTGCCGTTGACTTTCAAGGAGTTGCCGCTGCCTTCCGGATCCTGCTGGCCATTCGGGCCAGTCGTCTCTCCGCTATGCGTTCCGCTCATAACCGCTTTTCCACGCGATGCGTTGTAACCCCGCGATCAGTTCGTATGTTGCGGTGCACAAGGATGGAAACCCGGGCTATGCCCACAACCGGAGAGGACCACGACATGACGCATGTAGCATATGCGCCGTCTGAGAACAGCCTCACGGGGAGGATGACTGCGACGTTCAACGCCCTGCTGAAGCGGGCGAAGCGTCATGCCGCATACCGGCGGAACCTGGCGCAGCTGAACGCACTGAACGACGCGACGCTGCGTGACCTGGGACTTGAGCGGAGCGCGCTGGACGTGCTGGCCCGCAAGGCCGCCTTCGAGAAATGAAATGACCTGTTCCGCATGACGCGGACGGAAGGATGGATGAAATGGCGAATATCAACGAAACCCTGACCCACACCGAAACCCTGGGCGAGCGCGCCTCCGGCATCTTTGCCGCACTCGTGCGCCGCGCCGCCGACTGGCGCGAGTTCCGTCGCACCTTTGACGAGCTGTCGCAGCTGAGCGACCGCGACCTGAGCGACCTGGGCATTGCCCGTTGCGAGATCGCCCGTATCGCGCGCGAAAGCGTCTACGGCCGCTGATCCGCGGAACCAGATCGAGGGACAACAAGAAACCCGGCAGGTGCATACCTGCCGGGTTTTTCATTTCCGCGCCATCCGGTGCCTAGAAGGGGATCGAGTCCTCGGCGCTCAGGTAGCTCGCGACGACCTTCTTGGTGCCGGCCTTCTCGAAATCGACGGTAAGCTTGTCGCCCTCGATCCCGACCACCGCGCCATAGCCGAATTTCTGGTGGAACACCCGCTCGCCGATCTCGAAGGCGGACACGGCCTCGGCGTCGATCACCATGTTGCGCGCCTCGCGCGGCTGCGCCATGCCGCGCGGCTGCTGGGCGCGGGTCTGCATCCGTTTCCAGCCCGGCGAGTTGTAGACATCCGCCCGCGTGGCCCGCTCCTCGAGATCCGAGCCGCGCATGATCCCCGGGATCGCCTCGGCCGCCGGCGCCGCCGCGCCGAAGCCCCCGCCGTAAAGCCCGGGCGGGGTAAGCACCTCGACATGCTGGGGCGGCAATTCGTCGATGAAGCGCGAGGGCAGCGAGGACTGCCATTGGTTGTAGACGCGGCGATTGGCGGCGAAGCTGATCGTGCAGTGCCGCTCGGCCCGGGTGATGCCGACATAGGCAAGCCTGCGCTCTTCCTCGAGGCCCTTGAGCCCGTTCTCGTCCATCGAGCGCTGCGAGGGGAACAGCCCGTCCTCCCATCCGGGCAGGAAGACCACGGGAAACTCGAGGCCCTTGGCCCCGTGCAGGGTCATGATCGACACCTTGGGGGTGCCTTCCTCCTGCTCGTTCTCCATCACCAGGCTGACATGCTCGAGGAAACCCTGCAGGTTCTCGAACTCGTCCAGCGCCTTGACCAGTTCCTTGAGGTTCTCCAGCCGGCCCGGTGCCTCGGTCGATTTGTCGTTCTTCCAGAATTCCGTGTAGCCGCTTTCGTCGAGGATCACCTCGGCCAGCTCGACATGGTTCAGCTCGCCCTGCTGCAACAGCGCGCTCCAGCGGTCGAAACTGTCGATCAGCGCGCGCAATTCGCCCGCCGCCTTGCCGCGCAGCCCGTCCTCGGCCAGCAGGATGCGCGAGGCTTCCAGCAGCGACACGCCGTTCAGCCGCGCGACCTGGTTGATCGCCGCCTGCGCCTTGTCGCCGATCCCGCGCTTGGGGACATTGACGATCCGCTCGAACGCGAGCCCGTCATCGGGGCTGACCACGACGCGGAAATAGGCCATGGCGTCGCGGATCTCCATCCGCTCGTAGAAGCGCGGGCCGCCGATCACCCGATAGGGCATGCCGATGGTCAGGAACCGGTCCTCGAAGGCGCGCATCTGGAAGGACGCGCGCACCAGGATCGCCATGTCGTCCAGCGGATAGGGGGCGAGCCCCCGTGTGCCACGCTGATAGGCCTCGATCTCCCCGCCGATCCAGCGCGCCTCTTCCTCGCCGTCCCAGTGACCGATCAAGCGCACCTTCTCGCCCTCGGCCGCATCGGTCCACAGCGTCTTGCCCAGCCGGTCCTCGTTCGCGGCGATCACGCCCGAGGCGGCGGCCAGGATATGCGGGGTGGAGCGGTAGTTCTGTTCCAGCCGCACCACCGTGGCGCCCGGGAAATCCTTCTCGAAGCGCAGGATGTTGCCCACCTCGGCGCCGCGCCAGCCATAGATCGACTGGTCGTCGTCGCCCACGCAACAGATGTTCTTGTGCCCCCCGGCCAGCAGCCGCAGCCACAGGTACTGGGCGATGTTGGTGTCCTGGTACTCGTCCACCAGGATGTAGCGGAACCAGCGCTGGTACTTTTCCAGCACGTCCGGGTTTTCCTGGAATATGCGCACGACGTGCAGCAGCAGGTCGCCGAAATCGACCGCGTTCAGGATGCGCAGCCGTTCCTGGTACTGCTCGTAGAATTCGGTGCCGCGGTTGTTGTAGGCCCCGGCCTCGGAGGCGGGCACCTTGTCGGGGGTCCAGGCGCGGTTCTTCCAGCGGTCGATCAGCCCCGCCAGCATCCGGGCAGGCCAGCGCTTGTCGTCGATATCCTCGGCACGGATCAGCTGTTTCAGCAGGCGGATCTGGTCGTCCGTATCGAGAATGGTGAAATTCGCCTTCAGGTCCACCAGCTCGGCGTGGCGGCGCAACAGCTTGACGCAGATCGAGTGGAAGGTGCCGAGCCAGGGCATCCCCTCGATCCGGCCGCCGACCAGCTGGCCGATCCGGTCCTTCATCTCGCGCGCGGCCTTGTTGGTGAAGGTGACGGCGAGAATCTCGTTCGGCTGCGCGCGGCCGGTGTTCAGCAGATGGGCGATGCGCGCGGTCAATGCCCGCGTCTTGCCGGTGCCCGCGCCGGCCAGAACAAGTACCGGCCCGTCGATCGTCTCGACCGCGGCGCGCTGGTCCGGGTTCAGCCCGTCGAGATAGGGCGTGGGGCGCGCCGGCATGGCCCGCTGCGACAGGCTGCGCCGTTCCCATCCGTCGAATGCCGACGATTCATCCATTTCCCAATCGCTCATGGCATCCAGATGTAGCGCCCCGGCGCGCCGATGGAAAGTGTGTTCGCTGGATGTTCCTGTCGCGCAGTCCGCGCCGGGCGGTCATACTCTGCCCCGAGGCAATGGCAGGACGGGGCGGGCGGCGCATGACGGAACAGGCGGAAAGCGGGCTGCGGAACAGCGTGCTGGTCCTGATGGCGCATCCGGTGCAGCGGCGCTCGCGGGTGATTGCCCGCATGGCAAAGGTTGCCGAGTGGGTGCCGGGGGTCACGCTGGTCGATCTCTATGCCGAGTATCCGGATTTCGACATCGACATCGCGCGCGAGCAGGATCGGCTGCGGTCCCATGACGCGGTGATCTTCCTGCATCCGCTTTATTGGTATTCGACGCCGTCGATCCTGAAGGAGTGGCAGGACCTGGTGCTGGAATACGGCTTTGCCTATGGCCAGGGCGGCACCGCGCTGGAGGGAAAGCTGTTCTTTTCCGCCTGCAGCACCGCCGCCCCGGAGAGCGCCTACGGACCGGAGGGCTACAACCGTTTCACCCTGCGCGACCTGATGGCGCCCCTGCAACAGACGGCGCGGCTGTGCGGCATGACCTGGCTGCCGCCCTTCGTGCTGCACGGCGCCCGTTCGGCCGGAGAGGAGGGCCGGTTGCAGGCCCATGTCGACGCCTGGGAGACCCTGCTGGCGGCGATCGTGGCCGGACGGCTTGACGTTGCTGTGGCCACCGGGGCCGACCGGCTCATCCCGCCGACGCATCCCCTCGGCGCGGAGGGCTGAGGCATGGAGAGCGTACTTGCGCAGAGCTTCATCTACCTTCTGGCGGCGGTCGTCGCGGTTCCCCTTGCCAACCGGCTGGGGCTGGGGTCGGTCCTTGGCTACCTGATCGCCGGCGTGGTGATCGGGCCGATCCTGGGGCTGGTGGGGGCCGAGACGCAGGATCTTCAGCATTTCGCCGAATTCGGCGTCGTGATGATGCTGTTCCTGATCGGGCTGGAGATGGAGCCGCGCGTGCTCTGGGCGATGCGGCTTCGGCTGCTGGGGCTGGGCGGGCTCCAGATCGCGCTCAGCACCGCGCTGATCGCGCTGGTGGCGATGGCGCTGGGGCAGGCCTGGACGGTGGCGCTTGCGATCGGGCTGACCTTTGCCCTGTCCTCGACCGCCATCGTCATGCAGACGCTGCGCGAAAAGGGGCTGATCCGCACCGATGGCGGTAGGGCCAGCTTTTCGGTCCTGTTGGCCCAGGATATCGCGGTGATCCCGATGCTCGCGCTGATCCCGCTGCTGGCCGCGCCGGAACTGATGGGCGCGGACTGGGGCGGCGTGAGTGACATCCGTTTCGCCGCAAGCACGGGCGGCAGCCTGCTCGAGGGGCAGCCGGGCTGGGTCGTCACGCTGGCGCTTCTCGCCTCGGTCGGGGCCATCGTCGGCGGTGGGCATTTCCTGACGCGGCCGATGTTCCGCTTTCTCAGCCATGCCCGCCTGCCGGAAATATTCACCGCAGCGGCGCTTCTGCTGGTCGTCGCCATCGCGCTGCTGATGACCGTCGTGGGACTTTCCCCGGCGCTCGGCACCTTCCTTGCCGGGGTGGTGCTGGCCAACAGCGAGTATCGCCACGAACTCGAAGCCGACATCGAACCCTTCAAGGGGCTGCTGCTGGGGCTCTTTTTCATCACCGTCGGCGCCGGGATCGATTTCCAGATCCTCGCCGGCAGCTTCGTTCAGGTGGTCGGCCTGACGCTCGGGCTGATGCTGGCGAAATTCATGGTGCTCTTCGCCCTCGCCAAGGTCTTCGGCCTGCGCGGGGCGGCCGCCTGGCTTTTCGCGCTCGCGCTCTCGCAGGCCGGGGAATTCGGCTTCGTGCTGCTCAGCTTCACCACGCAGAACGACGTGATCCCCGTCGCGCTTGGCCAGACGCTGCAGTTGATCGTCGCGCTGTCGATGTTGCTGACGCCGCTTCTGTTCATACTCTACGATCGGGTGATCGCGGCGCGGGTCGATACCGAGGCGCTGCCCGATGACGACATCGACGAGGCCGGGCCGGTGATCATCGCGGGGCTTGGCCGGTTCGGGCAGGTGGTCAACCGGATGCTTCTGTCGCACGGGCACAAGACGGTCGTCCTGGACTACCATAACGGCGTGATCGAGGGGCTCCGGCGGTTCGGGGTCAAGGCATTCTTCGGCGATCCCTCGCGCCCTGATCTGCTGCTTGCCGCCGGGATCCGTGACGCCCGCGTTCTGGTGATCGCGATGGACGATACCGACAAGGCCGTGCACATGGTCGAATATGTCAGCCGCGAGCACCCCCATGTGCATATCGTCGCCCGTGCGCGCGACCGCGAGCATGTCTATCGGCTTTATGCGGCCGGGGCGCGCGACATCGTGCGCGAGACCTTTGACAGTTCGGTGCGCGCGGGGCGCTATACCCTTCGGGCGCTTGGTCTTCATCCCTACGAGGCCGAGCGCGCGGCGCGCGCCTATGTCCGGCAGGATCGCGCGGACCTGGCTGAGCTGGCGCAGCTCTGGGATCCCGATGTCCCCGTCTTCGAGAACGAGGCCTATGCCGCCCGGGCGCGCGAGATCAACCGCCGGGTGAACGCCGCGATGATGGGAGAGGGCCTTGCGGCAAGGGACGGGTGGGACCGCGCCTGGGCGCCGCCGCCCCAGGGTGGCACGGTCGCGCGCGATCCCGCCGCTGCGACGGAGACCGACCCTGACGGGGATGGTCCCGGCTAAGACGGTTGCCCTTGCGTCAGAATGCGGTATCTAGGCGCCCGAGGCCCTGACAGACGCGATCCGGATGAAGATGGCCGGATTGCTTGGTTGTTTGCTGCGCTGCGGGATTGTAGCGTCGCGCTGCAATACCCCGGCAGGAGGGCCGCCCATGACATCCTTCAACAAGATCCTGATCGCGAACCGCGGCGAGATAGCCATTCGCGTCATGCGCGCGGCGAACGAGATGGGCAAGCGCACCGTCGCCGTCTATGCCGAAGAGGACAAGCTGGGGCTGCACCGCTTCAAGGCCGACGAGGCCTATCGCATCGGCGAGGGGCTTGGTCCGGTGGCGGCCTATCTCTCGATCCCCGAGATCATTCGCGTGGCGAAGATGTCCGGCGCCGACGCGATCCATCCCGGCTATGGCCTTCTGTCCGAGAACCCCGAGCTTGTGGATGCCTGCACCGAAGCGGGCATCGCCTTTATCGGGCCGCGGGCCGAGACGATGCGCAAGCTGGGCGACAAGGCCTCCGCGCGACGGGTCGCCATCGAGGCGGGCGTGCCGGTGATCCCCGCCACGGAAGTGCTGCCCGACGACATGAACGAGGTGCGGCGCATGGCCGCCGAGATCGGCTATCCCTTCATGCTCAAGGCCAGCTGGGGTGGCGGCGGGCGTGGCATGCGCCCGGTGATGAGCGACAAGGAACTGGAGGAAAAGGTCCTCGAAGGCCGCCGCGAGGCCGAGAACGCCTTTGGCAACGGCGAGGGCTACCTGGAGAAGATGATCCTCCGCGCCCGCCACGTCGAGGTGCAGATCCTGGGCGACCAGTATGGCGGCATGTACCACCTGTGGGAGCGCGACTGTTCCGTGCAGCGGCGCAACCAGAAGGTCGTCGAACGCGCCCCCGCCCCCTATCTGAACCAGGAGAGCCGCGAGGAACTGTGCGCTCTGGGCCGCAAGATCTGCGCCCATGTCGGCTATCACTGCGCCGGCACCGTAGAGTTCCTGATGGATATGGACACGGGCAACTTCTACTTCATCGAGGTGAACCCCCGCGTGCAGGTCGAGCATACCGTGACCGAGGAAGTCACCGGCATCGACATCGTGCGCGCCCAGATCCTGCTGGCCGAGGGCAAGACGATCCAGGAGGCCACCGGAAAGGAGCGGCAGGAGGACATCACCCTCAACGGCCATGCCATCCAGTGCCGCATCACCACCGAGGATCCGCAGAACAACTTCATCCCGGATTACGGCCGGATCACCGCCTATCGGGGCGCGACCGGCATGGGCATCCGGCTTGACGGCGGGACCGCCTATTCGGGGGCGGTCATCACCCGCTATTACGACTCGCTGCTGGAAAAGGTGACCGCCTGGGCGCCGACGCCCGAGACGGCCATCGCGCGCATGGACCGTGCGCTGAGGGAGTTCCGGATCCGCGGCGTGTCGACCAACATCGCCTTTGTCGAGAACCTGCTGAAGCACCCGACCTTCCTGAACAACACCTACACGACGAAGTTCATCGACACGACGCCCGAGCTGTTCCATTTCGACGAGCGGCGCGATCGGGCGACCAAGATCCTGACCTATATCGCGGACATCACCGTGAACGGCCACCCCGAGACCGAGGGCCGCGAGCGCCCGGTTCGCGCCGATGCGCTGCCCCCCGTGCCGCCCCTGCGCGCCGATGCGCCGCCGCCCGGAACGAAGACGCTGCTGGACGAGAACGGACCCGCGGCGGTGGCCGAATGGCTGCTGGGGCAGGAGCGGGTGCTGCTGACCGACACGACCATGCGCGACGGCCACCAGAGCCTGCTGGCCACCCGGATGCGCAGCTACGACATGGTGCGCATCGCCGATGCCTATGCCCATAACCTGCCCGGCCTGTTCTCGGTCGAGTGCTGGGGTGGCGCCACCTTCGACGTGGCCTATCGCTTCCTGCAGGAATGCCCCTGGCAGCGGCTGCGCGACCTGCGCGCGCGGATGCCCAACCTGCTGACGCAGATGCTGCTGCGCGGGGCGAACGGCGTCGGCTACACCAACTATCCCGACAACGTGGTCGTGAAGTTCGTGGAACAGGCGGCCGCCTCGGGGGTAGACGTGTTCCGCGTGTTCGACAGCCTCAACTGGGTGGAGAACATGCGCGTCGCCATGGACGCGGTGCTGTCCACCGGTCGCATCTGCGAGGGGACGATCTGCTATACCGGCGACATCCTCGACCCGGCCCGGTCCAAGTACGACCTGAAATACTACGTCTCGATGGGGAAGGAGTTGCGCGACGCGGGCGCGCATATCCTCGGCCTCAAGGACATGGCCGGGCTACTGAAGCCTGCCTCGGCCACGGTGCTGGTCCGGGCGCTGAAGGAAGAAGTCGGGCTGCCCATCCATTTCCATACCCATGACACCTCGGGGCTGAGCGGTGCCACGGTGCTGGCCGCCTGCGAGGCGGGGGCCGATGTGGTCGATGCCGCGATGGATGCCTTTTCCGGCGGCACGTCCCAGCCCTGCCTCGGTTCGATCGTCGAGTCGCTGCGCCACACGCCGCGCGACACCATGCTGGACCCCGCCGCCATCCGCGAGGTTTCGGATTACTGGGGCGGGGTGCGCAAGCAGTACGCCGCCTTCGAAAGCGGGCTGATGGCCCCCGCGTCCGAGGTCTATCTGCACGAGATGCCCGGCGGGCAGTTCACCAACCTGAAAGCGCAGGCGCGCAGCCTGGGGCTCGAGGAGAAATGGCCGCAGGTCGCGCGCACCTATGCCGATGTGAACCGGATGTTCGGCGATATCGTGAAGGTGACGCCGTCGTCGAAGGTGGTGGGCGACATGGCGCTGATGATGGTCAGCCAGGGCCTGACCCGGTCGGATGTCGAGAATCCCGACCGCGACGTTGCCTTCCCCGACTCGGTCGTGGACATGATGCGCGGCCAGCTTGGACAGCCGCCGGGCGGCTGGCCTGCCGGCATCCAGAAGAAGGTGCTGAAGGGCGAGACGCCGGAAACCGGTCGTCCCGGTGCGCACATGGCGCCCATAGACCTTGAGGAGAAGCGCAGGGAAATCTCGGACAAGTTCGACGGGGTGGAGATCGACGACGAGGATCTCTGCGGCTACCTGATGTATCCCAAGGTCTTCACCGACTACATGGAGCGGCACGCGGTCTATGGCCCCGTGCGCACCCTGCCGACCCCGGTCTATTTCTACGGGATGGAGCCGGGGCAGGAGATCTCGGTCGAGATCGATCCGGGCAAGACGCTGGAGATCCGCTTCCAGACCGCCGGCGAGACCAACGAGGAGGGGCAGGTCCGCGTCTTCTTCGAGTTGAACGGCCAGCCGCGCACGATCCGGGTGCCCAACCGCAAGGTTGCCGCCAGCAGCGCGGCGCGGCCCAAGGCGCAGGCGGGCAACAACGCCCATCTGGGTGCGCCGATGCCTGGCGTCGTTGCCACTGTCGCGGCGCAGCCGGGACAGAAGGTGTCCGAGGGGACGCTCCTGCTGACCATCGAGGCGATGAAGATGGAAACCGGCATCTATGCCGACCGCGACGCGGTGGTGAAGGCCGTCCATGTCACGCCCGGCGCGCAGATCGATGCAAAGGACCTGCTGGTGGAATTCGAGGCCTGAGACCATGACCCAGACCAAGGGGCAGATTTCGCAGATCGGGGCGCTGCTGGTCGGATCGGCAGCACTCCTGTTCGCGGGTGGCATCAACGCCCTGATCCTGCCGTTGCGCGGCAGCATCGAGGGCTTTTCCGAGCTGTCGCTGGGTCTGCTCGGCACCGGCTGGGCCGTGGGCTATGTCGGCGGCTGCCTGATCGTGCCGGGTCTGGTCGGACGGGTCGGGCATATCCGGGGCTTTTCCGCGATGGCCGGGCTTGCGGCGATCTCGATCCTTGCGTCGCTGCTGCTGATCCATGCCCCGGCCTGGATCGTGCTGCGCGCGGTGGCGGGCTTCTGCTTTGCCGGCGCCGCCATGATCGTCGAAAGCTGGCTGAACGAGAGGACCGCGCCGCATCTGCGCGGGCGCGTTTTCGGCATCTACACCATGGTGAACCTGGCCGCGACCACGGCCGGGCAGATGCTGCTGACGCTGGGCGATCCAGCAGGCTACGCGTTCTTCGTGCTGGCGGCGATGTTCTATGCCATGGCCCTGCTGCCCACCGCGATCACGCGCCAGAGCGCGCCGCAGCCGATGGTCGCGGCCAAGCTGGACCTGCCCACCTTGTGGCGCAACTCGCCGCTGGCGGTGGCGGCGGTTCTGCTGGTGGGCGTATCCAACAGCGCCTTCGGCACGCTGGGCGCGGTCTATGGCAACCGGATCGGGCTTGAGACATCGACAATCGCCATCTTCATGTCGATCGCGGTGGTCGCCGGGGCCGCGCTGCAGGTGCCGGTGGGCTGGCTTTCGGACCGGATCGACCGGCGCAAGGTGCTTCTTGCCCTGACCTTCGTGGCGGCCGTGGCCGACGCGATCTTCGTCTTTCTCGCGCCAACGCAGCCCATGGTGGTGCTGGTCGTGGCCAGCATCTTCGGCGCTGCGGTCTATGCAATGTATCCGGTAATCGTGGCCCATGCGAACGACCACGCGCCCGAGAACTATTTCCTGCTGACCAGCGGCGGGCTGCTGCTGCTGTTCGGCATCGGTTCGATCATCGGCCCGCTGGCGGCGGGTGTCGTCATGGGCGCGATGGGGCCCTCGGGCCTGTTTCTGACGTCGCTTGTCGCGCATGTGGCGCTGATCCTGTTCGGGCTGTGGCGGATGCGCCGGCGCTCGGCGGTACCGGCTGACCAGAAGGGCGCCTTCAAGGCCAGCCCGCTGGTGGCCACATCTACCCCGCAGACGCTGGTCCTGAACCCCAAGGGCGATATCACGGAGCCCCCGTCCGAGACCGGGCCGGCACCCGAAAACCCGGCCGAGGGGGCATCGGAAAATCCGGATGAAGGTCCGGTCGAAAAGGTCTGATTTTCCGCTTGCAGGCCCCCGGAGAATCTCTATAACACGGCCTCACGAAACGGAGCGCGGGCGTAGCTCAGGGGTAGAGCATTACCTTGCCAAGGTAAGGGTCGTGAGTTCGAATCTCATCGCCCGCTCCAATTTTCCAGACAAGCTGCTGAAACCAAACGCAATCAGGCATCTGATTGCGCTGGTTTCCGGCGTTGGCAGAGTGTTCCCGAAACCGCGATCCCGCGCTGCGAAACCGGGCCTTGGCCCGGCCCGCCCAACTCAGCTCTTGATGCGGTAGCCGGTCCTGAACAGCCACCAGGTGATGGCCAGACACGCGGCGAGGAACCCGGCGATCGCCGCCAGGCTGACGCCCACGGCCACGTCCGACACCTCGTAGAAGCTCCATCTAAAGCCGCTGATCAGGTAGAGCACCGGGTTGAACAGCGACACCGTCTGCCAGGACGGCGGCAGCATCGAGATCGAGTAGAAGCTGCCGCCAAGAAACACCAGCGGCGTGATCACAAGCATCGGCACCAGCTGGAGCTGCTCGAAATTGCGCGACACGATGCCGATGATGAATCCCAGAAGCGCGAAACTCACGCAGGTCAGGATCAGGAAGCCCAGCATCCAGACCGGGTGGGCGATCCGCAGCTCGACGAAGAAGCTGGCGGTGACGAGGATGATGAGCCCGATCGCCAGCGACTTCGTGGCTGCCGCGCCGACATAGCCGATCACCACCTCGAGATACGAGACCGGCGCCGACAGGAGCTCGTAGAAGGTGCCGACGAATTTCGGGAAGTAGATCCCGAAACTGGCGTTCGACACCGACTGCATCAGCACCGACAGCATGATCAGGCCCGGCACGATGAAGGCCCCGTAGCCGACCCCTTCGACCGACTCGATGCGGCTGCCGATGGCCGAGCCGAATACGACGAAATAAAGCACGGTCGAGATCACCGGAGAGATCACGCTTTGCAGCGGCGTGCGCAGGGTGCGCGCCATCTCGAACTTGTAGATCGCCAGGATCGCGCGCAGGTTCATGGCCGCTCCTTCACCATGTCGACAAAGATTTCCTCCAGCGAGCTTTGCTTCGTGCGCAAATCGCGCACCACGATGCCCGCGGCACTCAGGTCCGACAGCAGCCGCGCGATGCCGGTCCGCTCGCCCTGGGTGTCGTAGTTGTAGGTCAGCCGCTCGCCGTCGGACGACAGCTCGAGGCTCCATTCCCCCAGGCTTGCCGGCACGTCCGCCAGCGGCGCGCGCAACTCGATCTCCAGTTCCTTGCGGCCCAGCCGCTTCATCAGCTTGGCCTTGTCCTCCACCAGCAGGATCTCTCCGCCGGAGATGACGCCGATCCGGTCGGCGATGGCCTCCGCCTCCTCGATGTAGTGGGTCGTCAGGATGATCGTGGTGCCCTTGGCGCGCAATTCCTCGACCAGTTCCCACATCTCGCGGCGCAACTCGACATCGACGCCGGCGGTGGGCTCGTCGAGGAACAGCACCCGCGGCTCGTGGATCAGCGCCTTGGCGATCAGCACCCGGCGCTTCATGCCGCCCGACAGCTCGGTGATCCGCGCCTGCCGCTTGTCCCACAGCGACAGCGCCCGCAGCACCCGCTCGGTCAGCGCCGGGTCGTCGGGCATCCCGAACAGGCCGCGGGTGAAGGCGACGGTATCGAGCACCCTGTCGAAGGGCTGAAGCGCGATTTCCTGCGGCACCAGCCCGATGGCGGTGCGCGCCGCGCGCCAGTCGCGCAACACGTCATGGCCGGCCACCGCCACGCTGCCGGAGGTCGGCGTGACGATACCGCAGACGATGGAGATGAGCGTCGTCTTGCCCGCGCCGTTCGGCCCCAGCAGGGCAAGGATCTCGCCCTGTTCGATGCTCAGGCTGGCCGCCTTGAGCGCCTTGTGGCCGGATGCATAGGTCTTTGTAAGGTCCCGTATCTCGACAATCGGGGGCATGTCTCGAATTCCTTTTTCAATGCCCCATCAGATAACCCGCTGGCCTGCCGGCGGATAGCCCCCTTCGGCTCAGCCGATCCAGAGGGCTCCGTAGCGCGGCAACAGAACGCCTCCTGCCGCCGGATCGAGCGGCTGCTCGCCCAGCCGATCCCGCCAGATCGTCACGCCCTGCGCCTGAAGCCAGCTGGCCGGAACCCATTGCTCTGTTTCGCGGAAATTGAACAGGCAGACGACCGGCTCGCCGGGCGCCGCGCGGCGGAAGGCAAGGACCGAGGGCGTGGGCGGTGGCAATATCTCGGTCGGGTGGCCGCCATGCAGTTGCCGCAGCCCCGCGCGCCGCGCCATGATCCGCTGCACCCCGCCGAAGATGCGCCCCTCGATCGTGGCGGGATCACGCCTGCGCGCCGCCGCTTCCCAGTCCATGTCGGGGCGCTGCATCCGGCGGCTGTCGATCGATCCGTCGGGCAGGCGGTGGTCGGCGTAGTTGTTCATGAGCCCCAGCTCGTCGCCCATGTAGATGAGCGGGATTCCCCCGAAGCTTGCGATCAGCGCGTGGCCCATGAGGATGCGGGCGATGGCGTCGTCGATCAGACCCGGATCGCCCTGTTCCAGCGCCCGCTCCAGCCCCGCGAGCGAGGCGCAGGTGCCGTTGTTCCGCTTGTCGCCGGTGGCGGGGTT
Organism: Halovulum dunhuangense; assembly: GCF_013093415.1. Taxonomy (NCBI): domain Bacteria; kingdom Pseudomonadati; phylum Pseudomonadota; class Alphaproteobacteria; order Rhodobacterales; family Paracoccaceae; genus Halovulum; species Halovulum dunhuangense. The sequence goes on along the minus strand of NZ_JABFBC010000002.1, from coordinate 548,356 downwards.
GTACTGGAACAGCCCGCCGCGGGCGAAGCTGCCCGGAAACACGCCCTCGTAGAAATCCGCCAGAAAGTTGCGATGGGCATGGGCGTTCAGGCCCACGGCGCCTGCATCCTCGTCGGTCACCGCCCAGCCGATATCGTCGTGGCAGCGCAGATAGGTGCCCCAGGTCGCGTTCGGAAACCGCGAGGGGAAATGCGTGGACAGCACATGCGTCATCATGCCGACGTCGCGACTGGCGAGCGAGGACCAGAACTGCACCATCAGGTTGTTGTGGTAGGCCAGGTTCGACGCCTTTCCGGTATGCGTGCCGGTCCCGAGATAGGGCACCAGATCCTGCGGCGAGACGATTGCCTCGGCCTTCAGCATCGTGCCGGGTGCAACCATCCGCGTGGCCGCCCGCAGCGCCTGCAATATGTCATGCACCGGGGGCAGGTTCTGGCAGATGGTGCCCATCTGCTTCCACATGAAGGCGACGGCATCCAGCCGCAGCGTTTCGGCCCCGCGGTTCAGCAGCGCCAGCATCACGCGCAGGATTTCCAGGAAAACCCATGGGTTCGACCAGTTCAGATCCCACTGGAAATGGTGGAACGTGGTCCAGACCCATTTCCCCATCGCCTCGTCGAAGGTGAAGTTCCCGGGCGCATCGTCGGGAAAGATCTCGAGCAGCGACTCCTCGTACTGGCGGGGCAGGGTTTCGTCGTCGAAGACATGGTAGAAGCGCCGGTACTTCGCATCGCCCGCCCGCGCCGCCTCGGCCCAGGCGTGTTCCGACGCAGTGTGGTTCAGCACCATGTCGAGGCAGACGCCGATCCCCTCTGCCCTCAGCGCCGCGGCGACCGTCTCGAATTCCTCCATCGTGCCCAGGCGCGGATCGAAGCGGGTGTAGTCCCGGACCGCGTAGCCCCCGTCATTCGCGCCCTCGCGCGGCATGAGGCAGGGCATGAAATGGACATAGGTGACGCCCAGTTCCTTGAGATAGCCGACATGGTCCAGCACCCCGGTCAGCGATCCGGCGAAGCGGTCGATATAGAAGACGTATCCCACCTGCCGGGGTGACAGGAACCAGTCGGGGTTCAGATCGCGTTCCAGGTCGAGGGCGCGCAGCGGCGCGGGGCGGGCCGCGAAGGCCTCAGACAGCAGGGCTTCCAGCGCGCGGCCGAAGGCGGCGAAATCGGGATGGGTTCCGTACAGCCGGTCGAGCGGCTGCCACAGATCCGTGGCGCCCCGCGCGCGGCGCAGGGCGAAGATCGTGTCGTCCGAGACGGATGCGGTCTGCCGGGGACGGGCCTGGGGCGTTTGCGTCAAGGTCATGGCATGAGGAAGTGCCAGTTTGCCGCCCCCCGCGCAAGCCGGATGGGCGGGCGTGCGGTCAGGCCCCGAGCCCATCCAGCCAGCCCGGCAGCGCCGCGATCGAAGGCAGCACAGCCTCTGCATGGGGGGAGAGTTCGGGCGCCGTGGCGTGCCCGGTCAGCACCGCAAGCCGCCGCATGCCGGCGGCGCGCCCGGCCTCCAGGTCGTGCCGGCTGTCGCCCACCATAACGGTCGCCGCCGGGTCGATGCCCGTCGCCTCGGCAAAGGCCAGCAGCATGCCCGGGCCGGGCTTTGCGCCGTGCCCGCTGTCATAGCCCGCGACGAAGTCGAAATGGTGCGCGATGCCCGCCTCGTGCAGATGGTGCGTCACGGGGCCGATCCCGTCATTGGTGGCGACCCCCAGCCGCAGGCCGCGCTGCCGCAACCCCGCCATCAGCGGATCGAGCGGCGCCACGGGCACCTGCACCGCCGTGCCGGTAGTTTCCCGCACGATCGCGCGCAGCTCGTCCGGCCCCAGCTCCGGCAGCACCTCGATCACCAGTTCCACCCAATCGTCCACCGTTCCGGCAATGAAGGGGCTGTCGGGCAGGTGCTGATCCGCCTCAAGATCGAAGCGCACCGCGGCGGCCAGTTGCTCTACCCGGTCATGGGGGCCGGCGATGTCGCGGATGAAGCGCCCCGTCCAGGCGCCCCAGGTCGCCTTGAAGTCGAAGAGGGTGCCATCCTTGTCGAAGATGATCGCCTGAATGCTGGCCACTTGAGTTCACCTTGTGAGTTGCTACCGTCCCGCAAGCCCAGAGATAGGAACGGAGCCCGGCCCGCACCATGCCCCGCCCGCGCAAGACCCGCACCGACTACGCGCATTTCGCCCGCCACACCACCCGCTGGCGCGACAATGACGTATACGGCCACATGAACAACGCGGTTTTCTACGAACTGGTAGACGCGGCGGTGAACGACTGGATCATCGGCTCGGGGGAACTCGACATTCCCCATGGGCCGGTGGTCGGGCTGGTAGTGGAATCGGCCTGCGTGTTCCACGAATCGCTGGGTTGGCCCGATCCGGTGGACGCGGGACTTCGGGTGGCCCGCATCGGCAATTCGTCCGTCCAGTACGAGGTCGGCCTGTTTCGCGGCGGCGCGGATCATGCGGCGGCGGAAGCGCGCTTCGTCCATGTCTATGTCGACCGCGACAGCCGCCGCCCGGTTTCACTGCCGGACCCGTTCCGCAGCGCGCTGGCGCGGTTGCAGGTGGCCTAGGTCCAGTTCGGCAGATCGCCCCCCGGAAGACCCGCCCGGGCGCGCATGACATCCTCGGGGCGGCAGGGCAGCGACTCGGCGAAGGCCAGGACCGAGGCTTCGTCCATCAGCAGGAAATCCAGAACGAAGCCAAGGAAGTCGGGATCGGCGGCGCGGTCCCGCAGGTCTTCCACGCTCGCGCCGCTTGCGCCCAGGAACGCCCCGGCCCGGTCGGGGTCCGAGGCGATCCACCCCAGCGCCCCCAGCGCCAGGGTTTCGGCATCGTCGCGTCGCATCGGCAGCATGGGCGGGGCCTCCGGATTGGGTGTGTGCAAGGATTTGTTAAGCCTGTTGCACCAGCCTTGCCAAGAAGGGCGGAGAAAGCTCCGCCTGGTTTGCAAGGACGGGGCAAGCCCATGGCAGGGCAGATCGCGATCATAGAACCGGACCTGGGGGCAAGACTGCTGCTCAGGGCCCGATTGACCGAGGAATACCACAGGGTCGCCACTCTGGCCGACCCGGCCGATCCGGCGGCCGAGGCGCTGATCGATGGCGCCGATCTGGCCTTCATCGATTCGGGCGCCTCGGGGCGTGCGCTGATGGCCCGGCTCGCCCGACGGCAGGGGGCGCGGCATGTACCGATCATCGCGACCCTGCGCCCGGAAGACGACCCGCGCGCGGTGCTTTCCGAATGCTTCCGGCTGGGGGCGGACGACGTTGTCAGCCGCGAGGATGCGGCATCCGGTCCGCTGGCGCTCGCGCGGCTGCGGCGGCTGATCGCGGCAAGCCTGGCCGCCCGCGATCTGCCGCACCGCAGGCTCCCGCAGGTGGAGGGGCTTTCCGCCCGGCGGCCGGCGCCAGTGCTTCTGAGCCCTTCGGATGCGCCGCAGCCCGCGCTTCTGTCCGGTCTGCTGCGCGCGGGCATCCTGTCCAGCCCGGCCCAGGCAGGCGCCGCCGCGCCCGGTGCGCCTATTCTGGTCTGGCTTGGCCAGCCCCGTTGCGGCGAGGCGGGGTTGCGCCTGATCGCGCGCCTGCCGCACGATACCATCACCCGGCACAGCCCGATCCTCGCGCTCTGCCCGCCAGATGACCCGCACCGCGCGGCGCAGGCGCTGGCGCTTGGCGCCGGCGAGGCGGTGACGATCGACACCCCCTGGACAGAGATCGCCGCCCGCCATGCCGCGCTGTTGCGCCGCGCGGACCGGGCCGACGCCCTGCGCGCGGCCCTAGCGCAGGAGCTGGCGCTTGCCCACACCGATCCGCTGACCGGCCTCGGCAACCGGCGCATGGTCGAGACCCTGCTGCCCGCGCGTTTGGCCCGGATGAAGGCGGCGGGCGAATGCCTGGCGCTGATCCTGCTCGATATCGACCGCTTCAAGCGTGTGAACGACCGCCATGGACATGCCTGCGGCGACCGGGTGCTCGCGGAAGTCGCGGCGCGCCTGCGCCTTGCCTCGGGCGATGCGGCGCTGCTCGCGCGGATGGGCGGCGAGGAATTCCTGGTGGCGGTTCCCGTCCGGGACCAGGCGGCTGCCGCGCGTCATGCCGAGCGGCTGCGCCGCGCGGTCGAGCGGACGCCCGTGCTGGCCGCGCGCGCCACCGGGCCGCTGACCGTGACCGTCAGCGCGGGCATCGCCGTCGCCCGGCCTGGCGACACCCTCGAGGCGCTGGTGCAGGATGCCGATGCCGCGCTTTACCGCTGCAAGGCGGCGGGGCGCAACCGGGTCATGCTGGCCGCGCGCGCGGCCTAGTCATTCCCGGTCCCTGCCGCCCCGGTCGCGCCAGTCACCGCGCGAACGCGATTCGAGCGTCTCGGCCATGGCGCGGCGGGCCTCTGGCGTCATCGCGGCGATCCGGGCAAGCAGCACGGCGCGGGTGCGGTCGCCGATCTCGCGCCAGACCGTCTCCTGCCGGTCGAGCGCGGCGCTGAGCGCTGCCTCGGAATAGGGCTCTGCGAGAAGGGCCTCGACCAGCGCCGCCCGAGCCTCGCGTATCTCGGTCCGGGCGGCGCGGAACTTCGCCCGGCCATCGCGCAGATCTTCTCGCAACGCTGCACGCTCCTGCTGCGGCAGGGCCCCCAGCAGATGCGGCACGCCGCCGGGACCGTTCCAGCCGGCGGGGCCCGTGGCCGGGCCGCGCAGCAGGAAACCCGCGACAACGCCCACCACAGCCAGGTTCAGGCCCAGCGACAGGATCAGCGCCGGCTTCAGCCAGCGCCCTGAACGCGGCTTGTCTGGCGCGCTCACGACCCGATCTCCTCGAGCAGTGCTTCCACCGGATCCTCGCCCATGTCCGAGACCATGATCACCCCGTCGCCCAGCGCCGCGGCATAGAGCGGATCAAGAAGCATCGGCTGGAAATAGCCCAGCGCCGCCCCCGCCAAAGCCGAGCCCGCCAGGGTCATGCCCGCCCGCCAGCCGCCCAGACTGCTGGCCAGCGCCTGCCACCAGGGCTGGCCCCGCACCGGCTTGGGGCGGGGCGGTTGAAGCGCCAGCGCCTCGGCCGTGAGCCGCGCCATGAAGTCCGGCCGTGGCTGCGGCTGCCGCGCGCGCAGCGCGGCAAAGGCCGGGTCCAGAGGGTTGTCACGGTCGTTCCGGTCGCGTGTCATCGGATCATTCCTCGTATCCAAGGGCGCTGCGGGCCCCCTCCAGCCGGGCCCGCAGCGCGCGCCGTCCGCGCGACAGCAGGCTTTCCACCGCCTCGACCGAAAGCTCCATCACGGCGGCGATCTCCGGGTTCGATCGTTCCTCCAGATGCCGCAGCACGATGGCAAGGCGCTGGCGTTCCGGCAAGGCGGCCAGCGCCGCGTCGAGCGCCTGCGCCCGTGCATCCTGCTGCAACCGCGCCTCTGCGCCCGGGCTGCCGTCGGCCGCCTCGAATCCCTCGGGCATCTTCTCGGGCCGTGGACGCCGCAGGCGGTCGGTGCACAGGTTCGCGGTCACGCGGTAGAGCCAGGTGTCGATCCGCGCCTCTCCGGCGCGCCATTGCGGCGCGATCCGCCAGAGCCGCAGCATCGCCTCCTGGGTGATCTCCTCTGCCTCTGCGGTATCGCGCAGCATCCGCAGCGCCAGCCGATAGGCGCGCGGCGCATGGAGATCCACCAGCCGCCGGGCGGCATCCGGCTCCCCGGCCGCCCAGGCGGCAAGCAATGCGGCGTCCCGTTGCCGCTGGGGATCCCCGGCCTCTGCCACGGGCGGCGCTCAGCGCAAGGCCCGGACCGGATACGCGGATGGCCTCATCCCGCGCCTGTGCCATGTCCGCCGCCCCTTGTGCCGTGTCCGTGCCGTCCGCCCATGCGTCTGCTCCGCTCTCGGTTTGCACGGGGTTCTACGCCCCGCACGCGGGCTTCCGTCGCACGAAAACCGCGTCAGGCGCGACATCCCGCCGCAAGACAGGCTGTCTCAGCGCATTCCATGCCGCAAGCCACTATGTTCTCGTCCTGAAACCGTGGGAGCATGACATGCGCGATACCCCGATTGCCCCGGACATGACCGCCGACGCACCCGAGCGCGACCTGCGCCGATCGCTTCTGCGTGGCTGGCGACGGCGTTGCCCTTCATGCGGTGCCGGGCCGCTGATGCAGGGCTACCTGACCGTGCGCGAGGGCTGCGCGGTCTGCGGCGAGGAACTGCACCATCACCGCGCCGATGACGGCCCGGCCTGGGCGACGATCCTGATCACAGGCCATATCATGGCGCCGCTCATGCTGACCGTCTACGAGATGTTCCGCCCCGAGGGGTGGCTCATGGCGCTGGTCTTCTCTGGCCTTTTCACGCTGATGGCGCTCTATCTGCTTCCACGCATCAAGGGCATGTTCGTGGGCCTTCAATGGGCCCGGCGGATGCACGGCTTCGGCGCCGAACCCGAGCACGAGGCGCGCTAGACAGGCGCGTCGGGCCGGATCATAGTCGCGCCGATGAGCACGCAATCCCCCCACGCCGACCAGCCGATCCGCGACGCCGCAAGTCTGGTGCTGCTGCGCCAGATGGCCGATGGCCCGCATGTGCTCATGGGCCAGCGCGGGGCGGGGGCGGTCTTCATGGCCTCGAAATACGTGTTTCCCGGCGGTCGGGTGGACGACGCCGACGCGCGCGTGCCGCTCGATCCGGGCCTGGATGCTGGCGTCGCGGCGCGCCTGGCGCTTCATTCCGCCGTTTCGCCCATGGCGCTGGCGGCAGCGGCGATCCGCGAATTGTGGGAAGAGGCCGGGCTCAGGCTGGCGCGCCCCGGCGCCAGCGCGGCGACCGACGTGCCGCCGGGTTGGGAGGGGTTCCTCGACGCGGGCCTCGTGCCCGACGCGTCGTCCCTGTCCTTCGTCTTTCGCGCGATCACCCCGCCCGGCCGCCCGCGCAGGTTCGACGCGCGGTTCTTCCTTGCCGACGCGGCCGCGCTTCTGGGGGATCCCGACGACTTTTCGGCGGCCGATGACGAGTTGAGCCACCTGCACTGGCTACCGCTTGCACAGGCGCGCAATCTGGACCTGCCGTTCATCACGCGCGTGGTCCTGTCCGAGGTCGAGGCCCATGCCAAGGCGGCCGCCCGGTCGCGTCCGGTGCCCTTCTTCGACCACACGGAACGTCACTCACGGTTTCGCGCGCTCTGAGCAGGTGCCCTGCGCTTGACATGAGCGGTGCTACGTGTAGAACCCGGGCTTCAAGATTTCACACCTGCCGCCGGCCCGCCGGTGAGGAGACGACAGATGGCAAAGCCCACCACGATCAAGATCCGGCTGAATTCGACCGCAGATACCGGCCATTTCTACGTGACGAAGAAGAACGCGCGCACCATGACCGAAAAGATGGTCGTCAAGAAGTACGATCCGGTGGCGCGCAAGCATGTCGAGTACAAGGAAGGCAAGATCAAGTAAGATCTGCCATTCCGAAGCTGATCGGGGGCTGCGCGGGGAACTGCGCGGCCCTTCTGCATTACTGACGAGCGCTTTGGGAAATGACCGCGGACACCGGATATTTCATCCGCCCCGGAAGGCCAGATGACGTGCCCGGCGTCGACTCGCTGCTGGCGCGCAGCTATCCGCGCCTGCTGAAGGCGGACTATGCCCCCTCGGCGCTGGTCATGGCGATTCCGCTGATCGCACGGGCCCAGCCCGCGCTGGTCGCCTGTGGCACCTATTACGTCGCAGAGCTGGCCGATGGCACGATCATCGGTGCCGGCGGCTGGACGCGGCACAATCCCGCGACCGGTCGCGCCGAGGACAGCCTTGCCAGCATCCGCCATTTTGCCACCGATCCGGACCTGGTCCGACGGGGCATCGGGCGCGCGTTGATGAACCGATGCCTGCGCGAGGCGCGGGCGGCCGGCATGACCGGGATGCTGTGCTACTCCACCCGCACCGCGGTGCCCTTCTACGCGTCGCAAGGCTTCGTGCCCCTGGCCGATGTCGAGATCGAGCTGCAACCGGGTATCCGCTTTCCCGCCGTGCGGATGGAGCGCGTCGTCCCCTGATATTGCCGGCCAAATGAAAAGGGCCGGCGCTGGGCCGGCCCTTCGGTCTTGAGACGCCGCTCGGTGTTACTCGCGGTTGCCGAGGAACTGGAGCAGGAACATGAACATGTTGATGAAGTCGAGGTACAGGCTCAGCGCGCCCATGATGGCGGCCTTGCCCAGCCAGTCCTGCGCACCCGCACCCACCATTTCAAGGTACTGCACCTTGATGCGCTGGGTATCATAGGCGGTCAGGCCGGCGAAGATCAGCACGCCGAGCACCGAGACCGCGAAGTGGATCGCCGGGCTGGCAAGGAAGATGTTCACGATCGAGGCGACGATCAGGCCGATCACGCCCATGATCAGGAAGCTGCCCCAGCCGGAAATGTCCTTCTTGGTGGTGTAGCCGTAAAGGCTGAGGCCGGCGAAGGCGATCGCGGTCACGAAGAAGGTCTGCGCGATGGAGATGCCGGTGAAGGCCTGGAAGATCCAGCTCATCGACAGGCCCATCACGGCCGAAAAGGCGTAGAACATGAACTGGGCGCCCGCCTCGGACAGGCGGTTGATCATGCCGCCAAGGGCAAAGACCATGATCAACGGGGCGAACATCACCACCCAGCCCAGGATGTTGGGCGACAGCGTCACGGGATCGCGCAGGAGCGAGAACAGTGCGGGCGTCGTGCCGACACCCCACGCCACGGCGCCGGTGACGACCATCGCGATCGACATCAGCCCGTAGACCTTGTTCATGTGCGCGCGCAGGCCCTCGTCAATCTGAGCGGTGCGGACCCCAGCAGCCGTGCGCCGGACAGTTGAAAACTCGGCCATATGAATATCCCTCCATGCGTCAGCCGGTGGGCGGGCCGTTCCTGGCCCGCCTCATGGGCGTAATATTGGGGACGGGTGATGCCAGTTCAAGTAAAACCGGGCCCGCTTGCGTGTTTGTGACCCGCTCAGTCCTGCGCCCTCAGCACCCGTGCCGGCCGCGCGCGCAACGGCCTGAGCGCGAAGGCCAGCCCGGCCAGAAGCGAGGCCGTCGCGCCGCCCAGCACGATGGCAACCGCCTGCAGCGCTGCGAAACGGAACTCCGTCTCCATCACGAAGGTGGTGACGCCCCAACCGGCCAGCGCACCGGCGATGATTGCGACCATGCCGGCAGTCGCCCCCAGCATCGCCGCGCGCAGGGCGAAGCTTTGCAGGATGCGACCCCGGGTCGCGCCCAGCGTCTTGAGCACTGCCGCCTCGAAGACCCGCCGCCGCTCGCCTGCCGCCGCGGCGCCGATCAGCACCATGAAGCCGGTCAGCAGCGTCGCCGCCGCGCCGTATCGGGTGGCGGCGGAAATGCCGTCCAGGGCCTCGGCCACGCGGTCGATGGCGTCGCGCACGCCGATCGCGGTGATGTTGGGGTAGGCGTCCGCCACGCGCCGCAGTAGCGGTGCCTCGGCCGACGGCTCGGCATAGACGGTCGCGATATGCGTGTGCGGTGCGCCGGCCAGCGCGCCGGGGTTCAGCGCCATCAGGAAGTTGATCCCCATGTCGTCGAATTCGACCACGCGCAGGCTGGTCAGTTCTGCCGTCAGGTCGCGGCCAAGGATGTTGACCGTCACGCGGTCGCCCAGCCGCAGCCCCATTTCGCGGGCCTCCTCCTCGGCGAAGCTCATCACGGGGGGGCCTGCGTAGTCCTCGGGCCACCATTCGCCCTCGACGATCTGCGTTCCCGCCGGAGGGGTGGCGGCATAGGTCACGCCCCGGTCGCCCCGCAGCGCCCAGTGGCCGTCCCCCGTTTGCGCCCGCACATACTCAGCCGCCGGCTGGTCGTTGATGCGGGTGATGACGCCGCGCAGCATCGGCGCGGTCTCGACCTCGCCCACGCCATCGGTCTCACGGTTCGCGGCCATGAAGCCGTCCAGCTGGTCGGGCTGGATGTCGACGAAGAAATACGCGGGTGCGATTTCGGGCAGATCCTGCTGGATCGCGCTGCGCAGGTTGTAATCGACCTGGCCGATGGCAGCCAGCACCGACAGGCCAAGACCCAGCGACAGCGTGACCGAAGCCGTCTCTCCGCCCGGACCGCCGACCGCGCCCAGCGCCAGCCGTAGCGCCGGCCGGCCGCGCGCCGCGCCGCCATGGGACGCGCGCCGCGCAAGGGACCGCGCCCCACGCGCGGCCAGCAGGAGCACGCCAAGCGCAGCGACGATACCGGCGGCCGACCAGCTTGCCAGCCTGGGCACGTCCGACAGGGCGATCACCGTCGCCACGAACAGCGCGACGATCGCGGCAAGCAGCAGGACAAAGCGCCGCGCAGGCCAGCCGCCGCCGCCGCCGAGTTCACGGAACAGCCCCGCCGCCCGGACATCGCGCGCCCGTGCCAGGGGCCAGAGCGTGAATACCAGCGCGGTCATCAGCCCGTAGAAGGCGGCCTCCAGCAGCGGGGTCGCGTAAAGGCCGAAATCCGCGGGAAGCGGCAGCCGGTCCGCGATCAGCGGCGCGACCAGAAGGGGCACGGCCGCGCCGAGCGCCAGGCCGATGCCCACGCCCACCAGCGCCAACGCGCCGATCTGCATCAGGTAAATCGCGAATATCGTGTCGCCGCGCGCGCCCAGCGTCTTGAGCGTGGCGATGGTTTCCGTCTTGCCCTCGAGATAGCTGCGCACCGCGGCCGAAACGCCGACGCCGCCCACGGCAAGACCGGCAAGGCCCACCAGCACGAGAAACGCGCTCAGCCGGTCCACGAAGCGGGATACGCCCGGCGTGCCGTTCAGGCTGTCGCGCCAACGCATGCCGGTGTCGCGGAACAGGCCCCGCGCCTCGCGCTCCAGCGTCGCGATATCGGTGTCGGGCGCCGTGGCCAGCCGGTAGGCGCTGTCGAACAGCGTGCCTTCGGCCAGCAGGCCGCTTCCGCGCAGCGCCTCGGTCAGGACGATGATCCGCGGCCCGACCGTGAAGCCCGCCGTTATGCCGTCCGGCTCTGCCGTCAGCGCCGCCGTCAGGGCGAAGTCCCGGGTTCCAAGCCGCACCGCGTCCCCGACCTTCAGCCCCATGCGGGCGACAAGCACCGGGTCCATCACCATGCCCGGCAGGCCGTCGCGGCCCGCCAGCGCCTCGGAGAGCGGGATCTCGGGCTCCAGCCGGACGGTTCCGTACAGCGGATAGGCCCCGTCCACGCCCTTGACCTGCGAGAGGCCGCGGACACGCTCGCCATCCACCTCCGCGGTGGCAAGCGACCTGAAATCCACGATCTCGGACACGCGCGCGGCATTCGCGTCCATCCAGGCGCGTTCCTCGTCCGAGGCGAAGCGGTAGGTGAAGCGCATCTCGGCGTCTCCGCCCAGAAGGGCCGATGCTTCCTGTTCCAGCCCCGATGTTATCGCGCTGCGCACCGAGCCGACGGCGGCGATCGCCGCCACGCCCAGGGCGAGGCAGACGAGGAAGATGCGAAAGCCGCGCAGTCCCCCGCGCAGCTCTCGCGCCGCGATCCGGGCGGCGGTCCGGAACTCGCCCCCGGTCATTCCGCGGCCTGCGCCAGCGTATCGAGGCGACCGTCGCGCAGCCGGATCACCCGGTCGCAGCGGTCGGCCAGCTCACGCGAATGTGTCACCAGCACCAGCGTCGCGCCATGCCGGTCGCGCAACCCGAACAGCAGGTCCATGATCGCATCGCCCGTGGCACCATCCAGGTTGCCGGTAGGCTCGTCCGCCAGCAGGATGCGCGGCCGCGGTGCCGCGGCACGGGCAAGCGCCACGCGCTGCTGCTCGCCACCCGAAAGCTGGCTCGGGTAATGGTCCACCCGGTCGCCCAGCCCCACGGCGCGCAACTCTTCCGCAGCGCGGTCGAAGGCATCCCGCGCGCCGGCCAGTTCCAGCGGCACCGCCACGTTTTCCAGCGCGGTCATCGTCGGGATAAGGTGGAAAGACTGGAACACCACGCCCATATTGTCCCTGCGAAACAGGGCCAGGTCGTCTTCTCCCAGGGCGGTCATGTCGCGGCCCAGGACCATGACCGATCCCCCGGTGGCGCGCTCGAGCCCGCCCATGACCATGAGGAGCGACGACTTGCCAGACCCGCTCGGCCCGACCAGTCCCAGCGTCTCGCCCAGGGCCACATCCAGGCTGATCCCGTTCAGGATGTCCACGATCCCGGCATTGCCGGGCAGGGACAGGCGCGCATCTTTCAGGGAAATCACGGGTTCGGTCATGAAATCTCTTTCCTCGCTTGGTACTGGCCTTGGATATGGGGCACGCGCCGCGCGTCACAAGCTGGCAATCGTCGCAGTCGCGGCGATGGCGACGCTTCCCGCGCAGGCGCAGGATGCCACGGTGACGATCGCCGCGCTTGGCGACAGCCTGACCCAGGGCTATGGCCTGCCTCCCGAAGAGGGCTTCGTTCCGCAGCTTGCGAACTGGCTGGCCGCGAACGGCCACGAGGGAGTCGAGGTGCTGAACGCCGGTGTCTCGGGCGACACGACCGCGGGCGGGCTGTCGCGGATCGGCTGGACGCTGACCGACGATGTCGACGGGGTGATCGTCGCGCTGGGCGGCAACGACCTTCTGCGCGGCATCGACCCCGCGAACTCACGCTCCAACCTCGAGGCGATCCTGGCCGAGGTGACGGGGCGCGGGCTGCCGGTGCTTTTGGCGGGCATGATCGCGCCGGGCAATTACGGCCCCGAGTTCAAGCGCGATTTCGACGCGATGTATCCGGAACTGGCAGATCGGTACGATGCCGTCTACTACCCCTTCTTCCTTCAGGGGCTTGGCATGGGGACCGATCCTGGCGCTGCCGCGGATCTGATGCAACCGGACGGGATCCATCCGAATGCCGAAGGTGTGGCGGCGATGGTCGCCGATATCGGCCCCTTCGTGGCCGAACTGGTCGAGCGGGCGCGGGACTGAGGGTACCGCGCCCGGCTCAGGGCTTGCGCCGTCGGTGGCTTCGGCCCGCCGCCATCAGCGCAAGGTCATCGGCAGCGGCGCATCCCAGGATGCAGGGCGCAGGTTGGCATGGGGCAGCAGGCCCACGTCCTGGCGCAGGTGGTCGTCCAGCGCGTTGAAGGCGCGGCCCTGCCGGAATTCCTCGTCCTGTGCGATCACCGCCGCCAGCAGCCGCTTGAGCCATGAGCCCCGCTGCGCGCTGACCACGGGCATTGCCGTGACAACATGTTCCATGATGTTCTCCATTCAGAAAATTGATGAAAGCCCGCAACTCATCGCGAACGTTGATCCATATGCGCTTTCGGAATACATAAGTGAAATGAATGATTCATAAGTGACAGTTCACAGGTGTTGATATGCCCCGCAACCTCGACCTGACCGCGCTGCGTGCCTTCGTGACCGTTGCCGAAACCGGCGGCGTCACCCGCGCCGCAGGGCAGCTGAACCTGACCCAGTCCGCCGTGTCCATGCAGTTGAAACGGCTAGAGGAAAGCCTTGGTCAGCCGCTTCTGAACCGGCGCGGCCGGGGCGTCGCGCTGACGCCGCAGGGCGAGCAGCTGCTCAGCTACGGGCGGCGCATGCTGTCGCTCAACGACGAGGTCTGGGGCCTGATGCGCGATGACGCCTTCGAGGGCGAACTGCGGATCGGCGTGCCCCACGACATCGTCTATCCGCATGTGCCGGGGGTGCTCCAGCGGGTGGCGGCCGAGTATCCGCGGCTTCGGGTGGAACTGATCTCATCCTTCACCCGCTCGCTGAAGGAACAGTTCGCCCGTGGCGAACTGGATCTGATCCTGACCACGGAACAGGGTGTGGATCGCGGTGGCGAGACGCTTCAGACCGTGCCGCTCATGTGGGTCGGCGCGCCCGCTGGCAGCGCCTGGCGGCAGCGCCCGCTGCGGCTGGCCTTCGAGACGGCCTGCATCTTCCGGCCCACGGTGCAGCGGCTGCTGGACGACGCCGGCATCGCCTGGGACATGGTGGTGAACTCTGACAGCACGCGCACGGTCGACGCGGTCGTGTCGGCCGATCTGGCGATCCATGCCAACCTGGCCGGAAACGCCGTTCCGCACCTCGAGATAATCGACCATGGCGGGGCGTTGCCGGAATTGCCGGTGGTGGCCATCAACATGTACACCTCCACCAATGGCGAGGCGCCGCTGGCCGACGCGGTGGCGAAGTTCGTCCGCGAGGCCTATCAGCCGCGTTTCGCGGCCGTGGCGGCGCAATAGGCGGGCGGGGATGCGTCCAGCACCCCCGCCACCCTGTCACTTCTCCATCGGGCCGCCGGCCTTTTCCCAATCGCCGATGCCGCCGACATTGTAGACCTTGGCGTAGCCCATCTCCTTCAGGGTCTTGCCGGCCAGGGCAGCCTGGCCGCCCGCGCCGCAGACCAGCACGATCTCGGCGTCGCGCTTCATCGCCGGGTTGTAGTACTGAGAGGTGTCGCAGGCCGCGAATTCGAGAAAGCCGCGCGGAATGCGCAGGGCGCCCGCGATGGTTCCCGACTTCTCGATCGCTGCCGAATCGCGCACGTCGACGAACAGGGCGTTCCCGGCGCCGTGCCGCTCGATGCCCTGCTCGGGCGTGATCCGCTCGACGATGGCGTGCGCCTCTTCGAGGTATTTTCCTGCGGTCTTCATGCTGTCCTCCATCGCTTTCCAGGGGCGCGAAAATTCCGCCCGTTCACCGGGCGCAAGCCTATCGCCTAAACGGCGGCAGTCAAAGAGTGCTGCCGGATGCGTCCCGGATCTGCACCACGACCTTGCCCGTCGCGGCGCGCAAGCGCAGCAGGTCCAGCGCCTCTTGTGCCTGCGTCAGCGGCAGGACATGGCTGACATGCGGATGCAGCCGCCCCGCCTCATGCCACGCGAAAAGCTGGCGCAGGCTTTCGGCCATCAGATCCGGGCGCAGGCTGGCATAGGCGCCCCAGTAGAAGCCGATCACCGTCAGGTTCTTGACCAGAAGGATGTTTGCAGGGATCTGCGGCACCGCCCCGCTGGCAAAACCGACAGGCAGGATCCGCCCCTCGGGCCGCATCGCGCGCAGGGCCGCATCGAAAGGCGCACCGCCGACCGGGTCATAGCAGACATCCGCGCCGCCCAGCGCCTTGACCTCGGCCCGCAGGTCGGCGGTGTCGCTGTCGATCAGGTGATGCGCGCCCGCCGCGCGCGCGACCGCCAGCTTTTCCCGACCCCGCGCGCAGGCGATGACCCGCGCGCCCATCAGCGCGCCCAGTTCCACCGCCGTCAGCCCGACGCCGCCCGCGGCCCCCAGCACCAGAAGCGTCTCGCCCGGTTGCAGGCGGGCGCGGTGGGACAGGGCAAGATGGCTGGTGCCATAGGCCACCAGAAAACCCGCGGCCTGGGCGTCGGTCATGGATGGGGGCACTGGCACGCAGCGCTCGACCGGGATCGTTGCAAGTTGCGCGAACCCGCCCGAGCCTGTGAAAGCCGCGACCCGCGTTCCCGGCGCTGGCCCCGCGACGCCCGGGCCGAGCGCGCGGATCGTGCCGCAGATCTCCATGCCGGGGGTAAAGGGCAGGGGCGGCTTTTCCTGGTAGCGCCCCTCGACCATCAGCGTATCGGCGAAATTCACGCCGCAGGCATGGATCGCGACCAGGACTTCGCCGGGACCGGGGGCGGGGTCGGGGATATCCTCCAGCCGCATGCCCCTGCCGGTTTCGTGGACACACATCGCGCGCATGGTTTCCTCCGGCCGATCACGCCAGTTGCTTTTCGCACCGCACAATACTATGTGCCTCGCCAGAACGTCCGGCGGAATGCGCTTGGGCGCAACCCCCATTTCTGACAAGGGTGTCCCCGGATGGAACTTCGGAATATCGCGATCATCGCGCATGTCGACCATGGCAAGACCACACTGGTGGATGCCATGCTGCGCCAGTCTGGCTCTTTCCGCGAAAATCAGGCCGTGGCCGAACGGGCGATGGACTCGAACGATCTCGAGCGGGAGCGTGGCATCACCATCCTCGCCAAGGCCACCTCTGTCGAATGGCAGGGCGCGCGCATCAACATCGTGGACACCCCCGGCCATGCCGACTTCGGTGGCGAGGTCGAGCGAATCCTTTCGATGGTCGATGGCGTGGTGCTGCTGGTCGACGCAGCCGAAGGCCCGATGCCGCAGACCAAGTTCGTGACATCGAAGGCGCTGGCGCTTGGCCTGCGCCCGATCGTGGTCCTGAACAAGGTGGACAAGCCCGACGCGGAACCCGACCGCGCGCTGGACGAGGTGTTCGACCTGTTCGCCAGCCTTGACGCGGACGAGGAGCAGCTGGATTTCCCCGCGCTCTATGCCTCCGGCCGGTCCGGCTGGTGCGACGAGACGCTGGACGGCCCGCGCCAGGACCTGTCGGCGCTGTTCCGGATGATCCTGTCCCACGTCAAGGCCCCGAAGCAGTTGGCCGAGCGGGACAAGCCCTTCGCGATGCTGGCAACCACCCTGGCGGCCGATCCCTATCTGGGCCGCGTCCTGACCGGCCGGGTCGAGCAGGGCCGCCTGACGCCGGGCCAGACCATCCGCGCGCTCAGCCGCGACGGCAAGGAAGTCGAGCGTTTCCGCGTCTCGAAGATCCTGGCCTTCCGCGGCCTGTCCCAGCAGCCGATCGAGATGGCCGAGGCGGGCGACATCGTGGCGCTGGCCGGCATGGCCAAGGCAACCGTTGCCGACACGCTCTGCGATCTGACGGTCGGTGCGGCGATCCCGGCCCAGCCGATCGACCCGCCCACCATCTCTGTCACCTTTTCGATCAACGACAGCCCGCTTGCCGGCCGGGACGGCGACAAGGTGCAGTCGCGCGTGATCCGCGAGCGTCTGATGCGCGAGGCGGAATCGAACGTGGCGATCCAGGTCAAGGACACCCCGGGCGGCGACGCCTTCGAGGTGTCGGGCCGCGGCGAGTTGCAGATGGGCGTCCTGATCGAGAACATGCGCCGCGAGGGGTTCGAGCTGTCGATCTCCCGCCCGCAGGTGCTGTTCCGCCACATCGACGGCATCCGCCACGAGCCGATCGAGGAAGTCACCATCGACGTGGACGAGGCCTATTCCGGCGTGGTCGTGGACAAGCTCTCGCAGCGCAAGGGCGAGTTGGCCGAGATGCGCACCGCGACCGGCGGCAAGACCCGGATCGTGGCGCATGTGCCGTCGCGCGGGCTGATCGGCTATCATGGCGAATTCCTGACCGATACCCGCGGCACCGGCGTCCTGAACCGGGTGTTCCACAGCTGGGCCCCCGACCGCGGTCCGATCCCCGGCCGCCGGCAGGGCGTGCTGATCTCGATGGAGAGCGGTTCGGCCGTACCCTATGCGATCTTCAACCTGGAGGATCGCGGCCATTTCTTCATCGGCGCCGGTGAAGAGGTCTACCAGGGCATGATCCTGGGCGAGCACAGCCGCGACAATGATCTCGAGGTGAACCCCCTGAAAGGCAAGAAGCTGACCAACGTCCGCGCCTCCGGTACGGACGAGGCGGTTCGGCTCACGCCCCCGCGGCGCATGAGCCTCGAAGAGGCGATCGCCTATATCGACATCGACGAGCTGGTGGAGGTCACGCCGAATCACGTGCGCCTGCGCAAACGCCACCTCGACCCCCACGAGCGCAAGCGGGCCGCCAAGGCGGCAAGCTGATACCCCCATCCCCCCGCTCCCCCCGGGGGGGTACATTCAGTTATTTATATATTGTCTCTGCTTGCTGACAGGGATAGTACTAAGTTGGCTGGACTATCGCCCTGGTTGTAAGATAAGCTTTCGTCTGACGTAAGGTAATGCGTCGAGTAAACAGTAAGCCGTGAAAAAGACGGTTCATGCTTTGGGGGACAAGATGAAACATCCTGTGGACGCGCATGTCGGACAACGGATCCGGCACCGCCGGTGGCTCATGGGCATGACCCAGCAGCAACTGGGCGATGCGATCGGGATCAAGTTCCAGCAGGTCCAGAAATACGAGACCGGCATGAACCGCGTCAGCGCTTCGCGGCTTTGGGACATCGCGCGCGTTCTGGACGTGGATGTCAGCTTTTTCTTCGAGGGGCTTGGCGCCGAGGCGGCCGAGCACGAGGCCGCCGGCAGCGAGATGCCGCGCGACCTGATGGCCGACAAGGAAGCGATGGAGCTTATCCGCAGCTATTACGCGATTCCCGAAGCGCAGCGCCGCAGGCTGTTCGACCTGGCGCGCGTGCTGAGCGACGTTGCCTGATCGGGAACACCGAAGACCCATGACCTCCGTTCCATCGCCAAAAGCGATCCCGCACGCCCTGCGCGAAGAGCTTCTGGCGGTGGCACATCGCGTCGCCGACGCCGCCGGAAAGGCCGCGCTGCCGCATTTCCGCAGGGTTGGACTGGCGGCCGAGAACAAGGCCGGCGAAACCGGCTTCGACCCCGTCACCATCGCCGACCGGCAGACGGAACGGGCGATGCGCGACATTCTCGCGGCCCTTCGTCCCGACGATGGCATCCTTGGCGAGGAAGAGGCCGCCCGTCCCGGTACCACCGGCCTGACCTGGGTCATCGACCCGATCGACGGCACACGGTCCTTCCTGTCCGGCATGCCCGTCTGGGGTGTGCTGGTCGCGGTTGACGCGGGCGACGGCCCGGTGCTTGGGGTCATCGACCAGCCCTATACCGGCGAGCGCTTCACCGGCGGCTTCGGCCAGGCGCAGTTCCGGCGCCGCGGCGAGGCGCCGGTGGAAATCCGAACCCGGCCCTGCGCCGATCTGTCGGCGGCGACGCTGTTCACCACCTTTCCCGAGGTCGGCACCCCGGATGAGCGGGCGGGCTTCGCGGCGGTCGCCGCGCGCGTGCGGCTCACGCGCTACGGCGCCGACTGCTACGCCTATGCGCTGCTGGCCGCCGGCCAGATCGACCTGGTGATCGAGGCGGGGCTCCAGCCCTATGACGTGCAGGGGCCACAGGCCGTGATCGAGGGGGCGGGGGGCGTCGTTACCGACTGGCAGGGGCGCCCCGCGCATCGCGGCGGGCGCGTGCTGGCGGCGGGCGATGCGCGCGTTCACGCCCAGGCGCTGGAAATCCTGTCCCGCATGCCCGGCTGATACGGCTTAGCCCAGCACCGACCCCAGCCGCATCGCGAGGCCCATGTCCCCCTCGATCCGCATGCGCCCGGACATGAAGGCGGTGGTGGGGTTGAGCGCGCCCTCGCTGATCTGGCGAAAGGTGTCGGCGTCCGCGATCAGCGTCACATCCGCATCCGAATCATCGACGGTGGCGCCGTCCGCGTCCAGCCGGATCGCGCCCTCGTTCTCGATCATCACCTTGACCGAAAAGTCGAGCTGCCCCGGCCCCACCTTGCGCGAGAGAGCCTCGTGGGCGGCTTTCAGAATGTCGCTCATCGTGATCCTTTCCGGTGCCGGTCGCACAGGGCCGCGAGGGCCCTCGCATTTGATGGAACGCGTGCTAATCTAGTCTGCATGATGCGGATGAAAAACCCTGTTGCCGTCCTTTCGCTTGCGGTCCTGCTGGCCGCGGGGCCGGGCCTGTCGCAAAGCCTGTCCGACCGCGCCGAGCTGGAGGCCGAGGCAGAGCGCCTTCTGGCCGAGCTGTCCGATCCCGAGTTGCGCACCGCGCAGGCGACCGAGAACCGGTTGATCGGCGTCTGGTCCCGCTCCGGCTCGGAGACGGTCGACTTCCTGCTTTCTCGCGCCCGAACGCTGATCGAGGAAGAAGAGTATCTGACCGCGCTCGACCATCTGACCGCGCTGACAGACCACGCGCCCGACTTCGCCGAAGGCTGGTACGTCCGGGCCACCACCTTCTACCGGCTGGAGGAATTCGGCCTCGCGATGCGTGACCTCGAACGCGCGCTCGCGCTGAACCCGCAGCATTTCGGCGCGCTGATGGGGCTTGGCACGCTGCTGGAGGAAATGGGCCACGACGCACTAGCGGTGCGGGCCCTGCGGCTGGCACAGGATCTGAACCCCCACCAGCCGGATATAGCCGAGGCAATCGCCCGCCTCGAATATCGCCTCGGCGAGGCAAGCCTCTAGGAAAGTTTCCGCATGGCCGACACTGCGCGGGTCGTGGCCGTTCTCGGCCCGACCAACACGGGCAAGACGCATTACGCCATCGAGCGGATGCTCGGCCATCGCAATGGCGTGATAGGCCTGCCCCTGCGATTGCTGGCGCGCGAGGTTTATGACCGGATCGTCAAGCTGCGCGGCCCGTCCGTCGTCGCCCTCGTTACCGGCGAAGAGCGCATCGTCCCGCCGCGCGCCGCCTACTGGGTCTGCACGACCGAGGCGATGCCGCTTGATATCGGGGCCGAGTTCGTCGCCATAGACGAGATACAGCTCTGCGCCGATGCCGACCGTGGCCATGTCTTCACCGACCGTCTGCTGAATGCGCGCGGCCTGTCCGAGACGCTGTTCCTTGGCGCCGAGACGATCCGCCCGCGCATCGCGAGCCTTGTTCCCGGCGCCACCTTCATGACGCGGGAACGCTTCTCGAAGCTCAGCTACACCGGCAGCCGCAAGATCAGCCGGATGCCGCCACGCTCGGCCATCGTCGCCTTCTCGGTCGAGAACGTCTATGCCATCGCGGAACTGCTGCGCCGCCAGAAAGGGGGCGCGGCCGTGGTCATGGGCGCGCTCAGCCCGCGAACACGCAACGCGCAGGTCGAGCTTTACCAGAACGGCGATGTGGACCACCTGGTCGCGACCGACGCGATCGGCATGGGGCTGAACCTCGATATCGACCATGTCGCCTTTGCCGGCACGTCCAAATTCGACGGGCGGCGGCACCGGCCACTCGCCCCGAACGAACTGGCGCAGATCGCGGGCCGTGCCGGGCGCTACACCACCGATGGCACCTTCGGCGTGACCGGCGAGGCATCCCCACTGGACGAGGAGGTGGTCGATGCGATCGAGAACAACCGCTTCACGCCCCTGCGCCTGCTGCAATGGCGCAGTTCCCGGCTCGATTTCGGCAATCCCGACCGGCTGATCGCCAGCCTCGAACAGTCGCCGGGACATGAAGAGTTGATGCGCGCCCGCGAGGCGGATGACCTGCGCACGCTCAAGGCGCTCTGGGCCCTGCCCGCGATGCGCGACCGGGTGCGCGGCGGACCGGATGTGCGGCTGCTGTGGGACGTCTGCCAGATCCCCGACTTCCGCAAGATCAGCCATGCCGAGCATGACACCCTGTGCCAGCGGATCTACGAGTTCATCCACGAGGGCGGGCGCATCCCCACCGACTGGCTGGCGCGCCAGATCGAGCGGATCGACAAGACCGCCGGCGACATCGACACGCTGAGCAAGCGTCTCGCCTTCATCCGGACCTGGACCTACGCCGCGCAGCGCAGGGACTGGGTCGAGGATACAGACCATTGGCGGAATGAAACCCGTGCGGTAGAAGACCGCCTGTCGGATGCGCTTCACGGCGCGTTGACCCAGAGATTTGTCGATCGCCGCACAAGCGTGCTGATGCGGCGGTTGAAGCAGAAGGAGAGCCTTGTGGCGCAAGTGAATGACAAGGGCGAGGTCCATGTAGAGGACCAGTTCGTGGGCCGCCTCGAAGGGTTCCGCTTCCGGCTCGACCCCAGCGCCGGCGCTGAGGAAGCCAAGACGCTGCGTGCCGCAGCACTTCAGGCGCTGGCCCCGGCCTTCAGCTTGCGCGCCGACAAGTTCTACAACGCCCCCGATACCGAGTTCGATCTGACCGAACAGGGCGGGCTGATGTGGGGCGACTCTGCCGTGGGGCGGCTTTCGGCGGGCCCCGATCCGCTGTCGCCCGAGATCGTCGTCTTCGTCGATGACGAGGCCGGCGCCGAGGTGGCAGAGCGCGTCCGCCGCCGCCTGTCGCACTGGCTCGACCGCCGTATCAACGCCCTGTTCGAGCCGCTGATGGCGCTCAGGAACGACGAGGCGCTGACCGGGCTTGCCCGCGGCATCGCCTATCGGCTGGTGGAATCGATGGGCGTGCTGCCGCGCGCCGAAGTGGCCGATGACGTCAAGGCGCTGGATCAGGATGCGCGCGGCGCGCTGCGCAAGCATGGCGTCCGATTCGGTCAGTATACGGTTTTCCTGCCGTTGCTGCTGAAGCCCGCGGCGACGCGGCTGCGGCTGGTTCTCTGGTCGTTGTCGAAGGGGCTGGACGAGTTCCCCTCGGCCCCGCCGCCGGGGCTGGTGACGGTGCCCGCGCTCAGCGACGCGCCCGAGGGCTATTATCCCAACGCCGGCTACAGGCTGGCCGGGCAGCGCGCCATCCGCATCGACATGCTGGAGCGCCTGGCCGACATGCTGCGCGGCCAGGACAGCCGCGGCGGCTTCGAGGCGACCGCCGATATGCTGTCGATCACAGGGCTCACGCTGGAACAGTTTGCCGACCTGATGGCGGGCATGGGTTACGCCGCCGCCCGCGGCGAGCGCCCGAAGCCCGCAGCCAAGCCTGCACCTCAGGTGACCGAGCCCGCGCAGGCGGAAACCGCCGAACCCGAGGCGACACCCGCCGAGGGTGCGGAAGCCGATGCTCCGGCAGAGGGGGCGGAAGTTCCCGCCCAGGAAGCCGACGCGCCCGCCCCGGAAGCCGAGACCGCCGAGGCGACCCCGCCGGCCGAACCCGAGATCGAGGTCTTCTATACCTTCACCTGGGCGCCCCGGCAGAGAGCGCGTCGCCAGCAGGGGGCCGGGGGCGAGGGTGGCAAGCCCGAGGGCCGTCAGGGCAACCGGCCGCCCCGGGGCGAGCGGCAGGGCAAGCCAAAGGGCAAGGGCAAGGGGCCCAAGCCGCCGCGCGACGCCGCGCCCAAGACCGCGCAGGCGCGCCCGCCGCGCGCGGAAAAACCCGTGGATCCCGACAACCCCTTCGCCGCGCTTCTCGCACTCAAGGGCAAGATGTGAGCGAAACGCCCGCCGCCGGGATCCGGCTGGACAAGTGGCTCTGGCAGGCGCGCTTCTTCAAGACGCGCAGCCTTGCCGCAAAGGTCGTGTCCGACGGCGGGATCCGGGTCAACGGTGCGCGGGTCTCGAAACCGGCGACCACCCTGCGCCTGGGCGACGGGCTGACATTCGCGCAGGGCGGACGGGTGCGGGTCGTTATCGTGCGCGAGTTCGGTACCCGCCGCGGCCCCGCCAGCGAGGCACAGGCGCTTTACGAGGATCGCAGCCCGCCGCCCCCCGACCCCGAGCCGCCCGCGCCGGGTGCCGACCGTTCTGGGCGCCCCGAGAAGAAGGACCGCCGCGCGCTTGACGGGTTCAAGCGGTTTGCCCCTTGAACTCGCGGGACCACGAAGGCAGATACAGCCCATGACCGCTAGAAGGATGCCCGCGCCGTGACCTATGTCGTGACCGACAACTGCATCAATTGCAAATACACCGATTGTGTCGAGGTCTGCCCCGTGGACTGCTTCTACGAGGGCGAGAACATGCTGGTCATTCATCCCGACGAGTGCATCGATTGCGGCGTTTGCGAACCCGAGTGCCCCGCCGACGCGATCCGGCCCGATACCGAGCCGGACATGGAGGTATGGGTCGATTTCAACCGCAAGTATTCCGAAGCCTGGCCCGTGATCGTGACGAAGCTCGACCCCATGCCCGAGGCCGAGAAGTATGATGGCGAGACCGGCAAGCTGGAAAAATACTTCTCCGACAAACCGGGTCAGGGCGGTTGACCCGATTCGGCCTGGACTAGGTCAGGCCGCCACGCGCACCGCTTTTGGCCGGAGAGGCGAAGAATCCGCCGGGATTCCATCGGGAATCACCACGCGAGATGTGCCTATTTCAGTGTGCAATCTTTAAAATCGCCCCCATATCTGCTATATGATTGTCATATCTTGGCCGGACGGGAGGCATCCCACAGCAGAACAGAGGGATGCGCCGGCCCATCATTGTGACATTCAGGCCCGGGGCCGCTGACGCGGTTCGAGGCGTTTTTGTCGCGTGACGGGCAGCCCCGCGACCGTTCCGCCGTCAGTAAGCGAGAGTGCGCATGACCAAAAGCAAGAAGAATGCCGACTTCCGTCCCAACGATTTCGTGGTCTATCCGGCCCACGGCGTCGGTCGCATCGTCTCGATCGACGAGCAGGAGATTGCCGGGATCAAGATGGAGATGTTCGTCATCACCTTCGAAAAGGACAAGATGACGCTGCGGGTTCCGACGAACAAGGCGACATCGGTCGGCATGCGGTCCCTGTCCACGCCGGACATCGTCGGCAAGGCGATGGAAACGCTCAAGGGCCGGGCGCGGGTCAAGCGCGCGATGTGGTCGCGCCGGGCACAGGAATACGAGCAGAAGATCAACTCGGGCGACCTTATCTCGATTGCCGAGGTGGTGCGCGACCTGCACCGCAACGACGACCAGCGCGAGCAGTCCTATTCCGAGCGGCAGCTGTACGAAGCCGCGCTCGAGCGGCTGACCCGCGAGGTGGCTGCCGTCAGCGGTATCGACGAGTTCAAGGCGCAGGAGCGCGTTGGCGAGTTGCTGGACGAGCGCGCCGCCTGATCCGCGCATCTGCCGCAGACTTCAAGGCCCGCCCCGAGGCGGGCCTTTTTCATGCGCTCAGGGCAGGGGCCCTGTCCTGAAAAGCCGGATCTTCAGTCCGCCATGCGGCACATGCGGCCCCGGCTGGCCAAAGGGCAGCCCGGTCGATCGCGCAAGCGACGGCTCGGTCGTGACCAGGCCCACGCGCCAGCCCGAGAACCGCTCCAGAAGTGTCCTGCCCAGCGCGCCATAGACCGCGTGCAGCATGTGCCGCTGCCCGATCCGGTCGCCATAGGGCGGGTTCACCATGACCAGCCCCGGCGGCCCCTCGGGGCGTTGGAGGTCGCTGACCGCCTGGTGGGCGAACTCGGTGACATCCTCCACGCCTGCGCGGGCGGCGTTTCCCGCGGCCATCCGCACTGCGCCCGTATCCCGGTCGAAGCCCCGGAAGCGCAGATCCACGGCCCGCGGCGTGGCCGCTGTCTTGCGCATCGCCTCCCAGCCGGCGGCGTCGAAGCCCGCGAACTGCTCGAAGGCGAAGCTGCGCGACCGGCCCGGCGCCAGCCCCAGCGCGATTTCCGCCGCCTCGATCACGAAGGTGCCCGAGCCACACATCGGATCGATCACCGGCTCGCCGCCCGTGTAGCCGCATTCGCGCAGGAACAGGGCAGCCAGCGTCTCGCGCATGGGCGCCTTGCCGACCGCTTCCTTGTGGCCGCGGCGGTGCAGCGGCTCGCCCGAGGTGTCGAGCGAGAAGGTGCAGAAATCATCCTCGATCCGCACCTTCAGCCGAACGCCCGCCTCGGCGGCCTCGGCCACCACCGGCACGCCCAGCTCCTCGCGAAGGGCCGTCTCGATCCGCTGCGCGGCGGCGCCTGCGTGATAGATGCGCGACGCACGGCTTGTGACCTCTACCCGCACCGGAATGTCGCGACGCAGGTACTCGCCCCACGGAAACCTGCGCGCCCGCTTGTCGAGTTGCGCAAGATGCATGGCGCGAAAGCCGCCGATCCGCACCAGCACCCGGCTCGCGCCCCGCAAGCGCAGGTTCGCGCGCCAGACTTCGGTCCAGCCCCCCCGCACCGTGACACCGCCGGCCACCGCGACCGGGTCCGCGAATCCCGCCTCCACCGCCTCTGCCCGCAACGTCGGCTCAAGTCCCGGCGTGGCCACGAGGAAAATCTCGAATGTCTGATCCGTGCTCATCCGCACTCCATAGCCGACCGCCCAGGCGAGGGCTAATGCCTTTCGCGCGGACTGGCCTGACCGCCATGGGGGAACTGGATACGACGACCGCAAGCGGGCCCGTCGACACGGATGCAATGCGCAGGACCTGACTGGAAACGAAGCGTTGTCTGGCACGCATGGACCGCTGCTGCGCGCGGGGATGGCAAGGGATCGGGAATGGAAAATGGACAGGTGGCGGCCGTGTGTGCAGATGCCGCGCGGAATTCCCGTAGCCCTGCAAGTGAAAAGTGGCTTCGGCGCCAAACGGTACAGACTGCGGATCCGCGCCTTCCTTGATGCGCGTTGCATTTCCGGATCTTCTTGAAATGGCTTCCCATTCGCGCCGGCGGCGCACCCGATCCCTGTTCTCCGTCGAGCGTGACGTCGACGATGTCGGGCGCGCGCGGCGTCAGGCGCGGGTCACTGGATGAACCGCAGGTGTCAGGTCATGCCGCCTTCCATCATGGCCGTCCTCAATCCTGTCGGTTCCCCGTTCAGTCCAGGTTTTCCAGCGTGACCTCGAAGGTGCCCTTCACCGGGACCGCGTCCGACAGGTCGATATCGCGCCCGAAATTGTCCGAGGTGCCCATGGTCCCCTCGAAGCGGCCGGCAAGGCTGAGCATCGACCCGTCGACCTCGTGGCCCTCGAGGGTGACCGACAGGGCGCCATGATCCGCTTCCTCTCGGGCAAATAGCTTGAGCACCACCGCGCCGTCCTTGTAGCGCGTCAGGTCCAGTTCCGGGACAGCGGGCTCCCAGCGAGAGGCTTCGAAGCTCAGGCTGACCACCAGCGGATCGCCACCGCCTTCGCTTGGGGCGCGGGCATGGATGTTGATGGATGGCCAGCTCTCGCCGCCGCTCCAATCGCTTTGTTCTGACCATAGGGGCAAGACATATTCATCATCTGCAAGGTTGAGGGTCAGCGCCCCCGAACCCTCTGCGTGGCCGGTTGCGGCGAGGCTGCTGGCAATCAGGAAGGTGCATGGCAGGAGGATGTTCTTTGGCATGATGGTCCTGTTCCGATGATAGGTTCGGGCGTGATCACGATGGTGGCGCGACCTGCCGCAACCAGTCGTTGATTTCATCCGCGATCATGCCGGGGCCGGATCCGGACACCCCCCAGCCCGACACCGGAATCCGGGTCGCCGGGCGGGTGTTGCGAAACACGAGAAAGACCTTTGACGTGGATTGGCCCTTGTCCGAACTGTGGCTGCGGTCGAGCTCTGCACTGTCGAGCGCGTCGAGCGGATATTCGTCCAACCGCGAACCAAATCGCGACTCGCGGCCGATCCGGACCACCCCCGCCGTTCGATCGAGGGACAGGTTCGTGCGCTCGGAAATCGCCGTGTAACCAAGAAAGAAGGCGCCGTTGAAACCCGCCAGAAGCACCAGCGCGGTCACGAACTCGCCCGAGAAAAGGTTGAGAAGGCCGATCAGCGTGATCGGGATGACAGGCAGCATGACGAGAGCAAGGATGAACCGGGGTATCGCAAGCTCGATCTCCAGAAGATCCGGGGTGTTGGTCCTGGTGCTCATGCCGGGTCCCCGGATGCCGGGCGTGACAGCCACGCGTTGATGACGGCCGCCATGCGCGCGATCTCTTCGGCATCGGCGCGACCCATGGCGATCTGCGTTTCGCGCCGATCCTCGCGGGCTGAATGGACGAGCGTCAGGTGCGCGCGATCCGTACCGGCGGTGGGGCCGTAGCGCGTTCTCACCTGGGCCATCGACAGATCCGACAGCGGCAGGCTTTCCTCGGTCCGGCCGCGCAATGTCGTGGTCCGCCAGCGAACCACGTCCGCCCCCCGATCGAGCCAGATCTGCGTGAGGTGCACGATTTCGCCGAGGATGAGCCAGCCGATCACCGCCACCACCGCCAGCACCATGACCCCGGTTCCGATCGCACCATCCGCGATCGCGGCAAGTCCCATGGCGATGGCGGTCAGGATCGCACCAACCGCGATTGCCGCCCGTCGAACCGGCCGGTTCTCGATGACCAGCGTCGTTTCCGTGTTCTGGACCACCCGCAGGGGGTCCGCCATCAGCTCTGCAAAGGTCATGGCGCCCCCAACTCGGTGTCGATGCGGCCCTCGACGGTCCGGCACTCTGTCGGCGCATCGTCGCGGCAGAGGAGCGCGGTGAAACCGGCCTCCATGCGGCCCGCCCCGTCCAGGTCGAGCCTGTCGATCCGAAACTCCGGGGCCGCCGCCGCGCCCGCGCTCTTCCAGAGCGCACCGGCAGCACCGTCCGGGCGCAGATCGATGGTGACGCCTGCGGGCGGCGCATCGGCCCCAGGCGCCCCATGGAAGATCAGCCCGACAGAGAAATCGCCGTCGCCCATGGCGTGCAGGTCGATCATCGTCATCGGGCCGATCGCATTGACCTGCACCATCGCCGCGCCGTCGTCGGTGCGCAGGATCTCCCATCGGAATTCGGTGCCGTCCAGGGTGGCGGTAACGGTGCCGATCGCTTCAAGCGCGAGCGCGGGCCAGCCGATGATCGTGAAGGCCAATGGCAGCATGATTTTCATGGGCGCACCTCGCTGCCGGTGATCCGCTTGCGGACGCCCCCGGCCGAAATGCGCCCGATGCCCATGGCCCGGGCCCCCGGGCAAAGGCCGATCATTCCGTCAGGCCGCCGCGCGCCCGTGCCGGACTGCCATCCGGACTGCGGCGCGAGGGTAATCCGGCAATCCCGCAGGAACAGCCGTTGGAACGGCTCTGGAACGTTGCCCGGCAAGCGCGGGTCCATCCGCCTGCCGCGCATGCAATCGGACCGAAGCGGATTTGCGCCGCCCCGCAGCGGTGCCAGTTCGTTTCTGGCACCCGGGCCAGCGCGAGGACCCAGCTGGTTTCGGCTGCGGTCATGGATGATCGTCGGATTTCCCTTCCGCAGGTTCCGGGGCGCGCGCGCGAAAGGGGCGTTACCGATCTTCGTTCCGGTCCGATCCCCCGCGTGGCGCGGATCGATCTTGCACGGGCCGAAATTGCCCTTGCGGTGCGGGTCATGCGCGCTGGCTGTATTCGGGGGGGCGTCGGCTGTTGCCGAAGCCGCCGCCATCGCGGTCGGGACGTAGACACGAAGACGAAGCGCACGGATCATTTGTCGCTTCCGACTTCCAGCGGACTGCGGGCGAGGATCCGGCCCGAGGCCCCGACGCGGTACCGCAATTCGTAGACCCCGGCCGCTTCGGGGGCCTTCAGTTTTGCCGGTGATCCCCAACGCGTCTGCGTCGCGGTGATCCGCGCGGTGTCGGGCGAGCCGGGCTCGGCCAATACGATCTCGTCCTTCGGACCGGCGGGGCCGGTCCATGCGGCCTCGAAACGCTCTCCGGGTGGCACCACGCCCGGCGGCATGATGCCGGCCTCGATCGCGACCAGCGAAATCTGGCGGGTGGCGAGAACGCGCCGGGGTTCGTATTGCTCGTATCGCAACTCGAAGGTGCCGGTCTCGTCCGGCAGCCGCAGCGTTGCGGGCATTCCGCGCCGGGTCAGGGTCACGGCCAGCGGGTCGCCCAACGCGGCGCCGGACCGCACCAGCGTGATGCGGTCCCCCTCGGCATCGGGTCCGGTCCAGCCGATCTCGAGCGCGCTGCCGGCCGGGGCTTCGTCGGGCGCCTCGAGCGTCGCTTCCGGGCGAAGCTCGGTGAGCGGCACGTCGACGGTCGTGGCCATGCCCGGTTCGACGTTCAGCGTCATCTGGCCGGCAAATCCGGGGGCCGATGCGGCCACGGTGTACTGTCCATCCGCCAGATCGATACGGAACGGGTCGATCCGTTCGCCCCGCAGGTCGAGAAGCCCGGTCCCGTCCGTGACCCGCCAGTCGGCGGCGCCCAGTGGCACGCCGGTTTCCGCGGCGACAGCGACCAGCGAAATCCCCCGCAGGATTGCAGGCGGCGGCGTGGATGCGATCTGCTGAAGCGCGCCGGCCAGTTCCACCTGGGTCGAGGCCTCCAGCAGCTTCCCGCCGGTCAGATCCGGCAAGCAAGCCAAGGCATCGACTTCGCCCGGCCTCATCCCGAAACCGACCACATGTGCGCGCAGCTCGATGCCCTCGGCGGCAAGCGTCCCGGCCAGGGCGCAGGGGTCGCCCCCGCAGTTTTCCAGCCCGTCGGTGATCAAGACGATATCTGCCGACTCGGCGGTGGCGGGAATCTGGTCGCGCGCCACGCGCAGGGCATCGGTCAATGGCGTCATGCCCTGGGGGTTCAGCCCGACCAGCCTGTTCGCCTGTCCCGCGCCGGGGTGGCGCCCCATCGGCGTGACCACCTCTATATCGCCGCAGTCACCGCGGCGGTTGTGTCCATAGGCCACGACCGCCAATGGCGTCTGCGGGTCGCGGCTGATGAAATAATTGCCCATCACCTCGCGCGCGACCTCGATACGGCTGCGATCGCCTTCGAGCCGGTTCCACATGGATCCCGACGCATCGAAGACGATCACGGTGACGGGCTCTGCATGGACCGGCAGCGCGGCCAGCAGAAGCGTTGCGGCAAGAGGGAAACGCATCACTCGGACTCCGGTTTGCGGTCCGGGCAGGGGGCATAGCGTTCGGCCCAGCCGTCGCCGACCACGATCAGGTCGCCCCCCATGCGTGTCATCACCAGCGTGCGTTCGCGCCATTCCTGCCCCTCGCCGCGACATTCGGCCCAGAACAGGGTGGCATCGCCCCAGCCCGCGACGCTGACCGGATCGGTCAGGCGGCAGCTTGTCTCGTAGTAGGAAATCCGGTCGCCCCGCAGCGTCACACGCTGGTCGCTGACCGGCGCCTTGCAGTCGAAGCCGTCATAGACGCCATCGGCGGGCGCGGCGCCGGCGGGGCCTGACAAAAGGATCATTGCCAGAAAGAGTTTCCGCATGTCACTCCACCTGTTCCAGATACGCGTCGAAGCTGAACGTCACCGCGCGGGTTTCCGAGGCGGGGCCGCCCGTGACCTCGCCCGTGATGGTCCCGAACAGGTGCACCATGCCGTCCGAGGGTGCGAAGCCGCCAAGCTCAAGCGTCAGGCTGTTCTGATCGCCCTGCCAGTTGCGCCCCATGTCCCGCGCGAAGGCGAGTTCCAGCATCACCTCGCCCGGGTCGGGCAACTCGCCACTCAGCGTCATCGTCAGGAAAAGCGGCCCCTGGTCGCCTTCCGTCAGCGCGGCCGCCAGCGACGCATCCGCATAGTCGCCGATCATCGTGGCGGCGGACAGGTCGGCAGAAACGGGCAGCTCCAGCGGCTGGTCGCCGAAACTGCCGGTCACCAGGCCACCCGGATCCTGCGCCAGGACAGCCGTCCCCAGCACGAACGCCGAGGCAAGCAAGGCGGTAGAAAAGCGCGGCGCAGCTGTCACGGGCATGTCCTCCATCCTTCAGGATCGAGAATACATCGCCGCCCGCATCAAGACCCCGTTCGTTTGGAGGGGGACCGGACGATTCTTATTTGTTAGTTTTGGTGCACAGGATTTGATCGGGCGTTTTGAAATGAAACCCTTGCTGCCATTTCTGTTCGGCCTGCTGACGGTTTTCCTTGTCCCTGCCGCATCGCCGGCCCTGGCCGACGAGCCGCTGCTGACGCTGACCGGCGCGGTGGAAGGGGGCCGGGTCGAGATATCCCGCGAGGATCTGGACGCGATGGAATGGCGCGAGCTCAGCACCTCGACGACAGTCACCGATGGGCGGCCGCTGTTCCGGGGCGTGCTGATGCGCGACATCCTCGAGCACGCGGGGGCCAGCGGCGAGACCGTGGTCGCCCGGGCGCTCAACGACTATGTCATCGACATTCCGATCAGCGATTTTCATGCGTTCGACGTGCTGGCCGCGCTTTACATGGACGGTACTGCGCTGACGCCGCGCGACAAGGGGCCGGTCTGGATAGTCTATCCGCGCGACGATCACGGCGTTCTCGCCGACATCCGTTACGACATGCGATGGGTCTGGCAACTCGTCGCGCTTCATGTGCAATGACGCCGCGCGCGCAGCTGGTCCGGCATGGCGGGCTGGTCGTGCTGATCGCGGGCTGCCTCGGGCTGCTCGTGGTGGCGGCCACGAACATCGTGCGGGTAGAGCGGCAGATGCAGATCGCCGCGACCGAGAACATGACCTGGATCTTCGGCCAGACCCAGATCGAGGCGCTGAACCTCGCCGCCACGCTTGCCCGGGATGCCGATGAAAACGAGGTCCGGCGCCGCTTCGATCTGCTGGTCTCGCGGATGAACCTGCTGCGCGATGGGCCACAATGGCAGTTCCTGCAGGAGGCAGGGCTCGCCGAGGGCCTGATGGGCTGGCGCGACGGATTGCTTGCGCTCGATCCTGCCGAGGGCGGCGATCGGGCGGCGCTTCAGGCCCATGTCACGGCACTCTCCACGGCCTTGCGGACCAAGGCGAGCCGGGTCATGGCGCGCGAGTGGCAGGTTCAGGCCGAGCGGCTCGATGACCTGCGCCAACTTCACCTTCTGGCCCTTGCGGCGATCGTTGGCGCACTCGTTGCGGGCTCGGGGCTGGCGTTCGCGCTGGTCGATCGCGAGCGGCGGCTTGCACGGGCAGAGCTGGACCGGCTTCGCGCCGCGCGGCTTGAACGCGACCTGATGCTCGAGCGGTCCACCTCCGAGGGCTATCGCCGGTTCGCCGACCTGATCGCGCACCAGGTCCGCACCCCGCTGGCGGTCATCGATAGCGCGATGCGCCGGCTCACCCGACCCGGCACGCCGCCGCCCGCCGATATCGTCATCGACAAGGCCCGCGCAACGCGGGAGGCGGTGGCACGGCTTGTCCGGCTGACCGATACCGCCCTTCTGATGGCACGCGTGGACCGCGACGCCATCATGCCCGAGCTTGGCCGCCACGATCTGGGCCGCATCGCCGAGTCGGCGATCGATGATCTGCTGGTGACATCCTCCGCCGACGGTGTGGGGCGGTTCCGGTTCCGGCCGGGCAACCGGCCGGCAACGGCAACCTGCGATCCGGTCCTGACGGCCGAGATCCTGTCGAACCTGCTGACCAACGCCCTGCTTTACGCGCCCGACAGCAAGGAGATCGAGGTCCGGCCGATGCTCGCCGGCAATGATGCGCTGTGCGACATCTGCGATCGGGGCCCGGGGATGACCCCGGACCAGATGGCGCGGGCCTTCGACAATTTCAGCCGTGGCGAGGATCACCGCACCCTGCCGGGGTCCGGACTGGGCCTGCCGCTGGCACGGCACCTGGCAAGACTTCAGGGCGGCGACGTGACGCTGATGCCGCGCGACGGGGGCGGGCTGGTCGCGCGTCTGACGCTTCCCTGCGGGGAAGCTGCATGAACGCGCCGTTGATCCTGTGTGTCGAGGACGAACCGTCGCTTCGCGAGGATATCGCCGTCGATCTGCGAGAGGCCGGTTACGCCGTCATCGCGGCCGCGACGGCAGTCGATGCGCTCGACCTGCTGGATGGCAAGCGGCCCGATCTGATCCTCAGCGACATCGTCATGCCCGAGATGGATGGCCATGCCCTGCTGGCGCATCTGCGCGCGGCCCGCCCCGATCTGGACGACATTCCCTTCGTTTTCCTCACGGCGCTTTCGGCGCGTGAGCAGATGATCGCCGGCCGACGGGCCGGGGCCGATGACTACCTGACCAAGCCGATAGACTACGATCTGCTGCGCGCCATCGTCTCGAACTGCCTGGACAGGGCGCGTCGGGCGCGCTCTGCCGCGAACCTGCGCTCGGGGATTGCTGCGCTGGACCGGCTGTCGGTCGGTGTTGTCCTTCTCGATGGCAAGGGCGACGTGCAATACGCCAACGGATCGGCACAGGAACGCGCCAGGGCGGCCGGTATCGACATCGGCACCCGCGTCACCGCAAAGGGCGAACAGGGGCGAAAGCTGGCCGAACTTGTCGGCGCGCTTGTCGCCGGAAACGAAAGCGGCGGCGCCTTCTCGGTCTATTCCGGGGCGCGTCGCCTGATGGTGCTGGGCCGGTCCCTGCGGTCTGGTTCCGCGCCGGGCGGCGCGGCCGCCATGCTGATGCTCAGCGATCCCGAGAGGCAGCGTCCCCTCGACCCCAGAACCTTGCGCCAGCTTTTCGACCTGACCCCGACCGAGGCCGATGTCGCGCGCCTTGTCGCCGAAGGGCTGCGCCGCAACCAGATCGCTTCCCGCCTTGGTCTGTCGCCCACGACCATCGCGTTTCACCTGCGCAACATCTTCGAGAAGACCGGAACGCACCGGCAGGCCGACCTTGTGGCGCTGTTTCTCTCGATGCCGATTTCGGGCGCTCGGCCATGAGGTGCCGTCTGCCCGCGCCCAGGGGGAATTCGCTTCGCTTGTCCAAAGGAGAACCTGACCATGAAATTTTACCAGATCGTACTGGCGGCGTTCCTTTCCGCTGCCACCATCGCCCATGCCGAAACCCCGAAAGAGCGAACCGTCGCGGCGATCGAGCAGGCCGGTTGCGTTGTCGACGGATCGAACGTCAACGAGGTCCTCGACGGACTTGCGCTCAGCGATGAGGAATTCCGCGTCATCGGCGAGGAGCTGGTCGCCGAGGGGCTGGCCGATGTCTCTCAGATGGGCGTGTTCCGGCTGACCACGCCCAATTGTACCATGTCCGCGGGAACGGCCAGGGAACGTGCGATCGCGGCCATCGAGGATGCCGGATGCACGGTCAACGGCGATAACATCAACGAGTTGCTCGATGGTCTTGCCCTGAGCGAGGACGAATTCCGCGCCATTGGCGAGGGCCTGATCGCCGAGCGTCTGGCCGCCGTGTCGGACGCCGGGGAGTTCCGGCTGATGACACCCGCCTGTTCATGACCCCGGCACGACGCGCGGGTCGTGCAGTCGGGAAAAGGAGAATCGCATGAGGCATCTTTTACTCGGGGCTGCGGCAATCATGGTCGTCGCAACCCCTTCTCCTGCACAGCAGATCGAGGAGATCGGCAGCATCGAGATCGACTTGGCGGGCGAGGCGGCCTCAAAATCCACGGTCATCGCGACCGTCGGGGACGAGGTGTCGCCGACGGCTTTTCTTCTCCTGACCGTTGGCGGCTTCTCTAGCCTCACGCTGATGAGCGGGGACGGCAACCTGGCGATTGACGCGACCTTCATGTCCCATGCGCCGGGGCCGCAAACGGCGCTGGTTTCCTCCGCCATCACTTATTCGAAAGACGGAAGCATGCGAGTCTGGACGTCGGAAGGTGCGCCTGAGCCGCTCGATCTGACGTTCACGGATCTGACGATCGACGGCAGGCAGGGCCATGCGGCGGGCAGTTTCCGCGGACTCCTGTGCTTTGCGGACGGGCTCGGCGTCGAGGCCAATCCCAACGACTGCAACACCGTCGAGGGCAGTTTCGACACGCCTTTCTTCGTCGATCAATGAGCGCATCGAGGCGCTGCGAAAGGATGACAAGATGATGTGCAGACTGTTCACCCTATCGGTTGCCCTGGCTGGCCTTGCACCGCCCCTTCTGGCCGAGGAGCCGCCCCTGTGCGGAACCTCGGGGCAGGGCGACTGGCCCCGCATCCAGGAGATCTTCACCGGCGAGTGGCTGATCGAGCATCAGGCCGGCTATGCGACGATGGGCGGCATGGTGCTGCCCTTCCCGGGCGCGGGCGAGGTCGAGACCATCACCATCTGGCAGATGGGCGACACGTTGCAGGCGACCCACCCCGAGGCACAGGCGCCACTGGTCCTTCGACTGGCGGATGAGCCGCGCTGGGTAATCGGAGACGTCGGCCCCGACATTCCGGAGCCATTGCTCAGCCCCGACGAGGTCGCCCTGACCGCCGGATGCGACCAGATCGAGCTGCCCCGCCTCGTGGGCACCTCGACCGCGGTCGTGGATGGCGTGCGGATGGACTTCACCTATCGGATGATGGCGATGGACTGGGGGACGCTCTACGGGATCATGGAGATAAACTCGGTGGTACACGGTACCCCTGTCGATGCGCGACGGACGGTGTGGATGCAGGCTGTCTCGCCTTGAGCTTGCGACCCCGGCCGGGCCCGCTCCTGGCCGCCGCATCATGCCGCAATCCAACGGGGGCTAGCAGATGAGCAGACCGACGAGCCGACAGAGAGTATCGACCTTCTTCTTCCGCTGCTCGGGCCATATCGCCACAAGACGGGCAGAGGGCTTGCCGGCAGCGTCGGACCGGCCGATCCGGATATCGGTCACAAGGCCTTCGTGGATGGGCGCGAAATCGGCCAACCCTCGCCTCTGGACAACGTCGCGTGGGAAATATCGGTTGAAGCGTCATGTCTTCACCTTCCTCGCTGTCTTTGTCCTCACGAGCGCATCCACCCTAGCGCAGGCACCGCTCCGGATCGCCTCGTCCGACAATTTCAGCCTTCTGTGCATCAACGCTGACGCATGCGGCGACGGAAAAGACCTCGCGCGGCCCGGCGAACAGGTGCTGGCAGAGATGGAGGCCGTTACCGTCTGGCTGACCGAACTCGGCTTTCCCGAGAATGGCACGCTTGAAACGTCCAGCGACACGGGGAAAGAGATTCTCCGGATCGATCCGCGGCCAGCCGGCGAAAACGAGTGCCCGATAGGCACCACCGCCTGCTTCAAGATCGACATGCTCGGCAATCCACGCATCTTCCTTCCGCTCGAAAACCTCGACGACATCCTCGACAGACCCTCCTTCCTCGCCCACGAGTATCTCCACAGCCTGCAAATTCCCCGGCAGGCGGGGGCGGTGAACTGGCTGCGCGAGGCGGTGGCCACTGCCGTCGGCTTTGCCTGGGACGCGCGGCGCGGCTTGGGAGTCGGCATATACCCCCCGTTCTACAACATGACGCTCGACAGGCGCTTCTTCGACGCAGGCGATCCCGGCTACGGCAACTGGGCCTATCTGCTGGCGCTGGGCGATGCGATGGGCAGCAGGGACAGCGTGGCCTACCTCGCGGATGCCGCCTTCATGCGCGAGGTGGAACTTTACACCAGCGCCGAAAGCGCGATGACCCCGTTCTACGACGGGTCCAAGGTCGGCGGGCAGACCTTCGACAGGTTTTTCCCGCGCTTCGTCGCACGCTTCAACAACATGGAAAGACGCGACGGCGAGTACTTCTATTACACCGACATCACCGAGCAGACCGTCTCCTTCGCCGGAACCGACGGCTTCGAGACGCGCGAGATCGAGGGATCGGCCCTGCCCTATGCGGTCAAGCCGCTGCGCCTGAAGCTGGAGATCGGCCCCGCAGGCGCCCAGCGCGACCCGAAGGACCGGCTTCTGATGGCGGATATCGAGATCGTCTCGGGCGATGCGATGGAGGCGTTGACCATCGTGTCCGAGCACGCGATGGGCGAGACGCAGCACCGCAAGTCCTACATGATCGACGGCTCCGATCCGACCGACGAACTGGGGCTGATGCGCGTGGTGCACGCTCCGACGCAGGTGGGAAACGGCGCGGAGGCCAGCGCCTTCCGGCTGCGTGTGCGCACCACCCCCGTCGAGTTGGCGCCGCCGGTCTGCTTCCAGGCCGGGTCGCCCGCGGACTTCGAACCGGTGGGGTTCGACGCCGGGCATACCGACAACTGGCGTCTCGTCACGGACAACGGCACCGCCGAGGGACTGACGATAACCC
Organism: Halovulum dunhuangense; assembly: GCF_013093415.1. NCBI lineage: Bacteria > Pseudomonadati > Pseudomonadota > Alphaproteobacteria > Rhodobacterales > Paracoccaceae > Halovulum > Halovulum dunhuangense. The sequence continues at coordinate 511,218 of NZ_JABFBC010000002.1, read as the reverse complement.
CTGCGCGGGCCGGAAGAATGGAGGTCCACGTCGAGATCGACAGCCCGGTGACGCGACAGGAGGGCACGCTGGACCCACGAAGGCCCGAAAGCACCCGGGTCTCGCTCGGCAGTTTCCAGGTGGCTGGCGACGACTGCATGATCCGGCTGACGATGGGCAAGGCCGTGCTCACCTATTCGACGGTGGGCAGCTATACCGAATTTCTCACGCCGACCGGCGAGGCGATGTATTTTGCCCCGGCCGACATGGCGATCTACGACGGTGGCTGGAAGCCGCTGCCACCCATGGCCAAGCAGATGGTCCTCGGGCGGATGATGGCGCAGATGCCGCTGGCGTCTTCCACCGCGCCGGGCGAAGACGAGGCGCGGGGCTTGTTTCTCTCGCGGATGCCGCACGCCTTTTCCAGGCGCTTCGGCTGGGCCAACCTGCGCCGCGCCAGGGGGCTCGACGGCGGCCGGACAGAGCGCACCCCCGCCGCCTGCCCAGACGGCGCCTCGGGGTGCACGACGACCACGTTCAGCATGGACGGCAACGCCGTACCGGTGGTCTTCGACGCGCAGAACCGCCCCGTCGCCGCGACCTTCGCAAGCGAGACGATCCGCTTCGACTACGGCAATTGGAACATCCGCCGCCCGCCTGGTTGGTAAAGCACGCAGGCCGGCGGGCAATTCGAGCGGCCTCGCCCGTGCGGGGCGCACCCAGCCCGCCACCATGCGCGTCGCGTGGTGCCCGCGGCGCCGGCAGAGGTCGGATTCGATGGGTCTGTCGGGCCCGAGGCGCGTCCATCCGGCACCTGTCGGTCAAGCGCATCGGAGGGACAGATGATCGGCGTCGACTGCGGGGCTTTTCGCCCTGCGGACGGGTATGGCGCGGCGGAACTGCTTGATTTGCTTGAACGCGATCTCCCGACAAAGCCTGCCGACCGGGAGTTGGCCGCCCTCGTCTGCCAGGCGTTGGGCGAGGCCGACGCCCGCCGCACGATCGCAAGGGAAGGCGGCATACAGAACCGCTGGTCGCTGCGCCATGCCGCCATTGTCATCGAGCATCACGCGCGCGTCTCGCCCGGTGAACTGGACGCGGTCCGGGTCAAGCTCGCCCGGGCAAAGGGGGGGGAGGGCGCACACAGGATCACGAACACACCCGCGCACGGCACGGTTCCCCGCCATCCTAATCGTTCGCAAGTGCTTGAAAGGGAATGGAGGCGACGACCGGAATCGAACCGGTGTACACGGATTTGCAATCCGCCATTATTAATTGAAAATGAGAGGTTTTCTCGTAAACGTACACCTTTTGTACACGTTCGGATATCAATGGGTTAGACTTGAAGTGTAAACGGGCCGAGGTGACTCCCGCACATGCCGTGCGGACTCCCTGCGACAATGAGGACATGTAAGGGACTCATAGTCCTCCTCCGACAGAGTTCTCTTGCAAAGTCGGATAACGGGGCGTCTTGTTCTCAGCGCGTCTTTTTCCGAAGCAAGAGATTGGGAAGCTACGTTCCTTATTTCCATCTCAAGCCGGTCAGCCTAGAGGTCATTGCTATGGCAAGGCAGGCTCGCGTTGTGAAGGATTTCGGATTGGGGTTGAAGTTCAGCCACGGCGCCACAAAGTGACTGTTCGAATCCCGTTCCCCCCGCCACTTGCCTCAGCGAAAGCGTTCTCCCCATCCGGCTACGGCCGGATTTTCTCGTTGTATTCGAGGGTTATGCGGGTCAGCCTGAGCACCGGAGGCGGCGCCAGAAGGTCCGAAAGCGGTCTCTCAGCGCCGTTATTCTCCGGACCTCATGACTCCGCCGCTTTGGTGAATAGCCCTTCAACCCATTGAAATCAGTAGGTCTTTACTTCTTCAGGTTTCTGACTTCGATGCGGGTCGCGTTAGGCAGTAGAGACTGCGATCCGAAAACAACGTCTCGAAGCGGAGGGCTTCGCCTGCTGCCTCGATTTCATAACCTGCCTCGGTTTGATTGTTCTTCACACGCAAGATCATTGCTCCACCCCATACAGCGCCCCCAAGTGCCTGGGAACCGGCTCTGCCATGTCCCACTGCACTGTCATCGGCGCCTCGCCCTCCCATCCGGCGAAGCTGACCGGGCCAGCATAGCGGAAAGGCGCTGCGCGGCCGTCGCGCAGTTTCGACTTGCGTAGGAACAGGTGAACCGTCCATCCAGGTTCCGCGCCGGAGATGATCCGGCCGCGCAGGTCGTCGCAGCGGGTGCTGGTCTGGGTTTGCCAGACAAAACGCGTGGGGCTGGCGAACTGGTCGGCATAGTGGCCGCCGACGGACATGCTGCCCTTGTCCATTGTCACCAGCAGGATCATCGCCCGCACACCTTTGAGCACAACAATGCCAGCGTTCCACGACCCAGTATTGAATACTGCCCCGAAATGGGGCGCGATCTGATCGCGTTGGTATTCATGCCAGAGGGTCAGACCCTTGGTGGGGGCGACCGGTGCAGGCGCGGTGTCTTCGGGGGCCTCGACCGGGCTTGTGCCCTCGGGCATGTCAAAGACCACATCCCTCGCCTGGAAGTAGCGCAGCAGCCGCCAATCCACGAGCTCCGACGCAAGCGCAGTAAGGGCGGTGTTCTCCACGTCGGCAAGTGTCGTCTCGAAGGTGCCAGGCCCCAGCCGGAACCAATCTGTCTCAGCCAGGATCTTGAGCGGTTGCTGCATCAGGACAGCGCGCAGGCGCGGGGTGTCGTCCGGATCGACGCTCAGGTCCGTCTTGATCTGGGGGTTTCGACGGGCCAGTCGGGCGACCCGGTCCACCAAGTCGATAATTGCGATCCGGCCCGGGAATTCGCCCGCCTCGATCATCGCGCGCAGGACCAGCATCTTGTAGCTGCGGGTCATGCGGGTCGTCTCGATCTCGTCCAGAAGGGCGCGATGTGCCGTCCAGGCCGCGCGTTGTGCCTCGGAAAGGTCGCCCATGTCGGTCACGAACCCGAGCCATCCAGCATGCCCCGTACGGCCAGGGTTGAAGCCCGCATGCTGCATTTCGGAGGCCGTTGGCCTTGTGCCGTGCCGTTCGCGGAAGTCGCGGTAGAAGGCTGCCAGCTCCTCGCCATCGCGAGGCTGGCGGATCAGGGATCGCAGGATGTCGAGTGCCTGAAGGTCATAGGTCACCTCGCAGCCCGCGGGGAACTGGATCAGTTGGTCGTTCAACCGCTCCAGCGCCAGCCGCAGCGCGCCATCGCCTGGGCCCACCTTCAGCAAGGTCCGGAACTTGGTCAGGAAGATCCGGTGGTTGCCGATATAGTCGATGACCGCCAGATGCGTCTTGTCCGCTGACCGGCGCAGGCCGCGGCCCAGTTGCTGCAGCCAGATCACCGGGCTTTCGGTCGGGCGCAGCATAAGCACCGTGTCGATCGAAGGCACATCGACACCTTCGTTGAACATGTCAACGACGAAGACGATGTCGAGATCGCCATCCTCCAGCGCTTTGAGCGCGCTGGCCCGGGGAGCGGAGGTGGCGCCCGAATGGACAGCCACCGCGCGCAGTCCGCGCGCCCGCGCGAAATCGGCCATGAAATCGGCGTGGCGGCGCGAGACGCAGAAGCCGATTGTCTTTCGTCCCCCGCGCTTGGCGAGTTGGTCCAGCGCGTTTTCGGCGCGGGCCTGGGTGGCGACGGCTTCGGTCAGGGCGGTCTCGTCGAACCGTCCGCTGCGCCACGGAATTTGGGAATACTCGACCAGGTCGGGCACGCCGAAATAGTGGAACGGCGCAAGAAGGCCCCGGTCGATCCCGGACCATAGATCGCATTCGTAGACGAGGTTTTCTTCGCACAGCCCTAGAAGGTCCCCGCCATCGCTGCGGTCGGGCGTGGCGGTCAGGCCCAGCAAGAAGCCAGGCTGGAAATGGTCGATAATGCGCCGATAGGTGGCGGCCGCGGCGTGATGGAATTCGTCGACGACGATGTAGTCGAAGGCGCGGGGCTCGAAACGGGTCAAATGCGCGTCGCGCGCCAGGGTCTGGACGGAGGCGAACACGATATCTGCCTCGGCGTCCTTTTCCTCGCCGCTATACCGGCCAAGCCGGGCGCGGGGCCGGACGGCACGGAAGGCGGCCATGGCTTGGGTCAGGATTTCCTCGCGGTGCGCCACGAACAGGACACGGGCCGCGGTCGCGCTGTCGAAGGCGGCGAGGAAGGTCTTGCCCAGACCTGTGGCCAGCACCACGAGCCCTGCGCCATAGCCCTTCGCACGGCTTGCGCGCAGCGCCAACAGCGCCTCTGCCTGAACCTCGTGCGGGGTGGGGGCCGCTTCCGGGGCCTCCATGGGTGCGCCAGTGATCATGGGCTGAGGTGCGATGCGGCGCTCCTCATAGACGTCGATCCAGGCCGGCGTCAGCTCGGTGACCTCGGGCATTAGCAGCAGCGCCTCGAAGGCTGCGCGCGCCGCCCGCAGCGGGGCGGGGTCGACCGGGTCGACGTGGCGCAGGTTCCATTCGATGCCGTCGGTCAGGGCCGAGTGGGAGAGGTTCGAGGACCCGACAATCAGCGCGCCGCCGTCACTCGCGAAGGTGAACATCCAAGCCTTGGGGTGGAACGGGATCTTCGCGGCCTGGAACACATGCAGCTCTCGCTCGCCTTCGAGGTCGGCGATCAACCGCAGGGCCGCCGGTTCCGTCACGCCCAGGTAATCGCCCGTCAGAAGCCGCAATCGCCCACCTCGGTCAAGCAGGTCGCGCAGATGCGGCAGGACCAGCCGCACGCCCGAGGCCATCAGGAACGACACCGACAGATCGATTGCCTGCGCCCTGTCGATCAGAGGGCGCAGATGGGCGTGCAGCGCATCGTCGCCGCCCGAGATCAGGGGGCGATCATGGGGCATGCCCGGCAGGGGGCCGGGCGCCGCCAACGGCGGATCTAGGCGCAGATGGACATGGCCGCCAGTCTCGACCAGTGTCACCCGCGCTGTCGTGCCCTCCGTCTCGAGAAGGGCTTGCGCGGGTCCGATCCGTGTAGCCAGAGCGACTTGCTCTGCGACGGACAGCTCCCGCCACCGCGCGACGTGACGGCGGGGGGCGAGGGCAAGACCTGCGCCGTGGCCGATCAGGATGACCTGAGCATCGCATTCCACGATAGTGCTGGCGGCAACATCGCAGAGTATGCAGAGACTGTCGCCCGAACCCTGTGGCACACCCGATCCGCCGGTCACGTCTTCTTAACCACTGAATTCACCCACACTTCCGAAGCACGATTCGGGCGGCAGTCCCCGCTTTCCCAGATTTCAGGTTCACCAAAAGCTCTGCATCCGTCCAGGAGAGCCGCCAGGCTTTCCGCGGTCATGTCAGTGAAGCGGCGCCCGTCCTTCAGCCGCTCGCCGATCCCGTGCTTGAACGACAGGTAGAGCGCGCCGCCAGGCACTAGATGGGCGGCCAGCCGGTCGATGACCCCAGGCAAGTCGGCCGCTGCCACATGCAGCAATGAGGCGCAGGCCCAGATACCTTCGAACGGATGCTCCCAGGCGAAATCCTCGAACCTCACCAGACGAGTGGGGACTCCCGCGTGAGCCTGCGTCGCCGCGATCATCATGGGGGAGGCATCGAAGGCTTCCACGGCATGGCCCAAACGTAGAAACGCCAAAGCATCCCGGCCCGAACCCGACCCAGCATCAAGAATGCGCGCGGAACCAATAACCCGCGATGGCACTGCCGCCAGAAATAGCTCCCGCGCCTCTGACATGTCGATATCGCGGGTGGTTGCTATGAAGGTAGTTGCGTGGCGGTCGTAGTAATCCGACAAGGCAAAATCTAACAATACCGATTGCTTATCGCAGTTTTCCCGAACTTTCGCGATTTGACTAGGGACAATGACGGCCATTTGAAGGCTCATCCAGCATCCTCAAGTATCGGCGCATCTACCAAGTCCGTACTTTCGTCGGAAATCTCATTCCGTTCGCCCTCGTGCGGCAAGGCATCAACCCAGTCTCTCCAAGACTGAATCCGACCCGGCAAGCTCAAGATAGGAAACGCCATCGCGGAGCCATGCAGCCAGCATATCTGCCGCCAGTTCAGCCCGCTCGGGTTTCCTCAGCGCACACTCCCAGACCGTTGCCACACGCCATCCCTCGGCGAGAAGCGTTGCGCGAACAGCGTTGTCCCTCGCGACATTCGCCTCGAATTTCGCCTGCCAAAACTCTGGGCGCGTCGATGGCATGGTCGTGTAGCGGCATTTCGGATGGCGATGCCAGAAGCAGCCATGTACGAACACTGCCGCTGTCCAACGCGGAAGGACGAGGTCCGGGCTCCCGGGAAGTCCACGGCCACCCAGGACATAACGCAGACCCAAGGCGTGCAAGCGCTTCCGCAAGACAATTTCCGGTTTGGTGGAACTACGGGGTACGGCCCGCATGATCCGGGATCGGGTCGCTGCATCGACAATGTCTGTCACAAGTCAGCACGTTGCCTCTGTGAAAGGCCGAGCGCGGCGAAGGCGCGCCGGGCCATAATGTAGCCCATCGGTGCCGGGACAGCGTCGCCGATCCACTTCGCGAGGTCCTTTCGTTTGGCTGGAACCCCCCGCTCCAAGAAACCGTAGCCGTCGGGGAAGCCCTGGATCCGCGCTGCCTCGTGGGGCGTCACCAGACGACGTTTCAGGGGATGGATGAACCGGCCTTGCCCGGGCGTGCCGATGCCCGTAGTGATCGTCGGAGCCGGGCGATCGTGATGCATCCTGCCGTAGACCGCCGTGTAGGTGGTGCCGTCCTTGTGGCAATCGGGACGCTCCGAGTTGGCCAGGTCGTGAAGGCCGTTGTCGAACAACCAGTGGATCCGCTTCCGGTTCTCGTCCGACGGCACCGGCGCGGTGTCGAAGGGCTCAACGCCGCCCTTCAGCTCCATAAGGTCGCCGATGGCCCACATAACGGAGCGAGGCTCGCGCTCCTCGATAACCGGCAAGGGCGCGCAGACTGCATCACCCCGGATCGCTGTCATGAAATAGCGCTCTCGGGTTTGGGGCCAGCCAAGTCGGTCCGCCCGGACGATGTCCTCGGTCACCGTGTAGCCTTCGGATTCAAGCAGCTCTCGCGCCATTCCCACGACGTCGCCATGGGAGACCGTCACCGTACGGACGTTTTCGATGAGCACGGCCTTGGCGCGGAGCGCGACGGCGGCGGCCACCGTGCAGACAAAGAGGTCGTTGCGGGGATCCCGGCGCCGGGTGTGATTGTTCAGGTTCGAGTGCCCTTGGCAGGGCGGACCGGCGATCAACAGGTCGACCTCGGGCGCGATGGCGAGCGCTGGATCCACGATCTCGGGGGCGTAAGCGAACCGGCAACGGTCTTGCCTGCGACGAACCTGGTAGTCGACGAGCGACGACACGCCGGCGCAGACCTTCCGGCCGACGTCGTTGCTGCGGGCGTGCACTTCAAGGGCGCCGGCATCGGCGTCGACGATCCGCTCGAACCAGGCGCGCCGGTCGAAGGCCCGGGCAGCCAGAGACGCGCCGAGCGCGAACCCACCCGCGCCACAGAAGAGATCGACTACGCGGACCTGCTCTGCAGTGGACGCGTCAGGTAGAGGCGCCCCGCGAAGGAAGGACTGCCACCAGCTGGCCCACGGGTCGGGATCGTTTTCGAGATCGGCGCTGTCCTCCATGTGAAGGAGGCCACGTCCCAGCGCCTCGGCCTTTGGCGACGCTACTGCGCTGCCGTCTGCCGGGACCTTGTCAACTGAATCTTTTGCCACTGCTCTTCCACGAACCCCGCCGCTTCTTTTTCGTCGAGCGTTTCGACCAGCATGTTGGCCGCCGCTCTTCTCATGTACTTCACGAGGGACCGGATCTCGTCTTGGGTCAGCCTCTTCTTGCCGTCTGGCCCGTCCGGGTGCTGGAAGCGGATGAACGCAGCGAGGAGCGGGCCGGTCTCGGTCGACATCTGCCGGAACACGTGGCTTCGCCAGAAATCGATATCACCATATCGCGCGAGTTCGTAGGGGTCGGCAAGGGCCGGATCGTGCGCGAGCTCCGCACGGACCCACAACCGGTAGAAAAAAGTCTCTCGTGCGCTGGCCGAAGTGAAGTTCAGCTGGTCCGGGATCTGGGCCTCGCCCTTCCCCGGGTAACGGCGCCGGATCAAGTCCAGCCCAGGGCCAGTCGCCATCCAGATCCAGAACTCCGGGTCGGCGAGGGCCGCGTCCCGTGGAAGGGCCTCATGCACGACGACACAGGCTGCCGCCTCGAAGCGGTCGTTCGTCATCGGGACGGCTTCGTCCTCCGACCGCCCGCCGAAGATCCGGCCGACGACTCCAGCTCGCGCTGCCTCTTTAGGCTTGTCCACGGCGTCGTAGAGAGCGCTGAGGTCGTCCATCAGGCGCGCGACAGCCCTGGGCCAGTCGTGGTCGCCACCTTCGACGCAGGTATCGGTCTCGGGACGCGCCGGTGGCTCGTCAACCTTGTCGCACTCCTTCCAGGCCTTCCACCAAGTGCGCGCCGCTGCGTCGGTCACGATCGGGTAGGCCATCAGATACTCCTCAGCTGTCGGACGAAGTCCGTTCGGTCATGAACCGCGGCGCGCAGCTTCACCGGATCACGCACGATGTCCTTCAGGTTCGTCAGCGACATCGGCATGTTCGCGCCCAGTTGCTCCAGGATCGTGGCGAGCGGGGTCCCTTTCGGAACCTCGGTCGCCTCTTCAACGTCCTTGGCGGCGTGGCCTAGCACTGCCGCCACGATCTCCGCCATGACGAAGGCTTGCAGCAGAGGGCCGTCGGAGACCCGCTGCATCCTTTCGTAGACCTCTTCAGCTATGAAGCAGGTCGCGAGCGGGTTCTCATCGTTCGGCTCCTCCAGCAGGCGCCCCTCGTTGTACTCGACGTGCAGCAAAGCACCCGGGAAGCCTGTCCAAGCCGCCGCCTCGTGCTTCGTCATCTTGCGGATGTCGAAGGTCGACCTGACGCTCCTTAGCTTCAGCCTGAAGGTGCGCTTGGCGATCCAGGCGCCCCGGCGATGCGGCCAACCTGGAGCTGGTTCTGCGTCCGCGTCGAGGGCGAGGGCGAGGGTCGCGTGCAGCTCCCGCTTGTGCCCGAACTCCTGCACGAGACCCGAATCTAGGAAGATTCGTTCCGGCAATTCGCCGTCGACTGGCCAGCGCCGGTGGACCAGGCGGCGCTTGAACATTGGATCGCGCAGCGAAAGCAGAAGCACGACGCCCTCCGCACGATCGGCCAGCGTCGACCGGATCTTATCCGCGTCGAGCTTGGGGCAGATCGCGACATGAAGGCCGTCGAAGTCCGCCGGGTCCAACTGGACAACGTCGTCCTCGATCTCTTTCTCGCGCTCGCCGACCAGCAGCACCGTGCTGTCGAGCGCGGCCTCCAGGGCGTGGACCGCGAAGAAGGGCCGCGCTGTGCGCGGTTCCGATCGTCTCCAGGCCTTCACGACGCGGCCTCCTCGACAGGCAACACCTCGGGCACCAGCTGCACCGTCCAGCTGGGGTCGTAGGCCTGCGACCGGAATCCGATGCGGGCAGGACCCGCCGGCGTCACGACGCCGAGCCAAAGATCTTCGCCAAGAGGTTCCAGCGGACAGTCCGGCTCAAGCTCGAGGGGTATGGGATCGGCCGCGGACACGCCGTCCTCCTCCGCTACCTTCAGGAGGATCCGCACGCGGAAAGGCAGTTCGGCGACAGGGCTGCCCTCGGGAAGCGAGATGTCGACGTGACCGGTCGCCCGCAGGCCATCTCCGTCCACCTCTATCCTCGGACCGTACGGACGCAGGGAGATGGGCGCAGGGTTGGGTCCCGGCGGCGCTGGCCGACCCTTGGGCCCCACGCCGAACCAAGAGGCGAGGTCCCGTTCCAGCTTGGTCAGGCGTCGTGGCCGCGGCGGCGCCGGTGGCTTCGCCGAGTTCTGGAAGTCTCGGAAGCCCTTCTTGATCCGCGCCAGGATGGACTTGACGATCTCCGTCTTCTCGTCTCCGTCGATCTGCAACCTCTGGGCCGTCGGATCCCACCGATCGTGCGCGGGAGGTTCGGAGAGCTTCAGGACCTCGTCGACGTCCTCCGCGGCCACGAAGCACCCGACGGCACGGGGAGCTGTCGCGCTAAGACGCCAATTCTGATGGTAATCGACCACCATCAGCGGGCCTCGCACAAGTGCGACGGTGTCGAGCCTGTTCTCGAAGTCCTCGCCTAGAGGGTTCTCCTCCTCGCTGTCGTCAAGCACGACGGCGCCTAGGGCGCCTATGTCGAGGTCCTGAGAGCGGTTGAACAGCTTCCTCTGCTGGCGACCGGCGATGTCTGGCGCCTTCCCGATGGCGCTGTCGAACGCCTTGGTAAAGGGGTAGATGTGTGGGCGCTGCTTTGGTCGCGGCACGTACTCCTCCCCACGCCAATCGAAGACCGACGCCTCGAGAAGACGCGCCTCTATCCGCGGCCACCACCAGTCCTCGATCCCCGCGACCAGGTCTTCCGGTTGCACGGCCGTGTCGATCAGCAGGATCGACGTGCCGAGGCCGTCCTCACGCTGGAATCCGAGACGTGCGGCCATCTCTTCGGCTGCGGCGCCCTGCAAAGGGTCGAACCGCACGCCCTCGTCCGGCACAAGGACCTCGGTCCCGAGGAAGGCGCGGCCGGTGAACGGCTTGCCCTCGAACTCGTGCCCGGTCTGGTAGGCGCAACCCATGAGAAGGCTGATCGGAGCGCCTTGGGCGTCTTCCGTCCGGCTGAAGGCGAAGATCGTGCCGATGCGCGAGTTCGAGCTGTAGACGGCCTTGCCGAACCCGTAGGACCCTCCTGAGCCTGTCTGGTTCTGCGCCTTGCCACTCCCGCCGAGGTCCATCAGGAGCTTGCGCAGGTTGGAGGAAGGATGCGTCGGGTTACCCTTCAAGCCCGTTGTATCGTAATCGTCGACGTAGAGGAGGTCGAGCGGCCGAGCCCGATCTCGAAACGCGTTACTCTTGGGCAGGCCGAGGGCGGGCTCGCGCACGGCAATGTCTGTGAGAGATGCGGCCGTCTCAAATGCTTGGCGCGCCTCGCCTTCCAGGCGCCGAAAGCGGAAGTCCACGCGGACCGACCCGCCTGGATCTGCCGCTGCATCGACGCTGTTCTGGATCGCTTCGCGGGCGAGGTTCGCCGCCTCGTTCTTGCCGCTGCCGTTGAACACGCTCTTGTAAGCATCGCCGGGTGCGCCGCCGTTCAAGGGCGCCTTCTCATAGTGCCAAGACAAAGCTAATCCTTCCGTGTACAAGAAACGTCGTCTCAGAATGAACGCGAAGTTACAATTAATGGGTAGAGGCGTAGCGCGCTCCGCCGCGGACGTCCAGCTTACAGCTTGAACTTCGCTGAGGCCTTGCCCTTGGGCGAGGCAAAACGTGCCTCCACTTCGGACACAGCGTCCTTCATGGCTTTGATCAGCTTTCGAACCTCCGCCTCATCCCATTCATAGATCGAGCGGTTCGAGAGGTTTCCGATCCGCCCTATTGCGTCGAGGGCCTTGTTTGTCCTGCTTTCTGCCAGGTCACGGAACTTCTGGTGCTTGGCGCTCAGACTACGTGCTTCGTTGCTTCCATCCATAGCCGGCTCCTTGCGATAGCGAATCTGTCGCATATGCGACGCTCTAACCAGCATGAAGCTGTGCATAGGAGAGCATCATGTCAATCATTCCGATGAAATATTCGTAAAATATGCGGTCGAAAGTGCAGGCCAGAATGCCTCAAAGCTCGCGTATATGCCGCCAGATATGCCGTCGATTTCGCTTCACGGAAGTGCACCCCGAGTGGCTTAAATATCTGTTTCTCTGAAGGAAATGGATGCGTTTGACCGTGTGCTGAGTGTTCGAGGCCGGGACGCCAGCAAGGACGTGAGTCAGGTAACAATCAGAGGAGCGTCGTATGCTAGCGCTACAGTCGCCAATCCAGCTGGAACGGCTCCGGCACCCGCGCCAGCGTCACCTCCGGCCCCTGCGTGCCGTCCAGGATCGCCTCGACGATGTCGGGGGCGAGCAGCGTGAGCCGCAGGACGCGGGTCATGTAGGAGGTTGCGATCCCCTCCCGCTCGGCCAGGTCGGCGATGGTGGCGAACTCGCCCGACTCGAGCATCCGCTTCCAGCGGAAGGCGCGGGCCAGCGCCTTGACCGACGTGCTGTCCGCCTTGCACGGCTGCGTGGCGCCATGTGGCAGCTGCATCTCCTTCCGCCCGCCGCGCTTCACGATGCGGAACGGGACGTGGAGCGTCACCGTCTCGGGGACCGACGTGCTGCGGATCATGCGGCAGCCTCTATATTGCCGGCCAGCATCTCGCGCGCGAGGCTGCTGAGCCCATCGACGCGCAGCCGGACGTTCAACCCGTCCGTGCCGATATCCAAGCGCTCGACCAGCAGCGCCACGATACGCGCCTGCTCAGCGGGGAACAGTTCGTCCCACAGCGGGTCGAGTTGCTGCAGGGTCGTGCGGGCGTCGGCCTCGGTGATCTCGGCGGCATGAGCGCGGGCGGCCTTCCAAGTGCCCTCAACGTTCTCGGGCTGCCAGAACACGGTGCGCAGCGGGTCGATGACAGCTGCCTCGATCTCGCCAGCCGGCACGCGGCCGAGCGGACAGGCACGGGCATGGGCGTGCTATGCATCTCCCCGGCTATAGGCCGCATAGCTGGAGTTTCCCTGCTCTTCAGTCACTATCCGGATGACAGGCTGGGAGGACTTTCCTGGCTGCGATCCGCGGTCGGCAATTATTGGGCGCGATCCTGATCTTGCCAAAGAACATGAACATTGCCTCGCGTTCGTAGGCCGCCTCAGTTCTGCACATCTCGGTGGTTCTTTGGTGAACCCGGTTAACGGAATGTCGAAATAACGGTCAATCAAAGGGGTGGTGTTCAAGAAACGCTCATTTCAGGAGATTCAGCCAGCGATCAAACGTCATCCTCGAGACAAGCCGCCACTCTGCATGCCTAATTCACCAAGCACTGAATTACGTGAAGCAGGGGATGCGAGTCGAAATGGGTACACCTGCAGGGCCCCGCTGGCGACTGGAACTCATCGGAGTTTCAAAATCTTACCCTCTCGTGAAAGCAAATGAAGCCGTAGACCTGAGGGTCGCGCCCGGAGAGATCCACGCGATCGTCGGGGAGAACGGTGCCGGCAAATCAACACTGATGAAGATCATCTACGGCTTGGTTCAGCCAGACAGCGGCGCGATCGTCTGGGAGGGGCGCGAGGTCGAAATCCGCAGCCCGAATGAGGCGCAGAAGCTGGGCATAGGCATGGTGTTTCAGCATTTTGCGCTCTTCGACACGCTGACCGTCGCCGAGAACATCGCGCTGGCACTACCGTCAAGGCCTTCGCTCGAGGCGTTGTCGTTGGAAATCCGAAAGGTCGCGGTGCGCTACGGATTACCTGTCGATCCGAACCGACATATATACACGATGTCTGTTGGAGAACGGCAGCGCGTCGAGATTATCCGCGCATTGCTGCAGTCGCCAGGTCTCCTCATCCTGGATGAGCCGACGTCCGTTCTTACGCCACAGGCGGTCAAGAAGCTCTTCGTAACCCTTCGTCAACTGGCCGACGAGGGATGTTCCATCCTCTACATAAGTCACAAACTGGACGAGGTTCGCACCCTTTGCTCGGGTGCGACCATCATGCGTGGTGGGAAGGTCGTCGGGAAATGTGACCCCCGACGGGAGTCGGCTTCCAGCATCGCGCGAATGATGATCGGCGGAGACCTTCACAGCTTGCGCCCGGCTGCAAAGCCCTGCGGCGAGGGCCCGAATGTGTTAGCGTTGCGCGACATTTCCGTGGTCTCGAAGGATCCGTTCGGTACCGATCTGAACAATATTTCTCTCGATCTCAAGGCAGGCGAGATCGTTGGGATCGCCGGTGTTTCGGGAAATGGCCAGAAGGAACTGATGGAGATCCTCTCGGGGGAAAAATCTGCCCCCAAGGGATGCCTCTTCCTGCACGGACAGGACATAAGCATGATCGGCCCGCGCGAGAGGCGCCGGATAGGTTTGTGTTCCGTCCCCGAAGACAGGCTTGGACGGGGCGCCGTGCCCTCCTTGTCACTTGCGGAAAACGCACTCCTGACAGCCACCGCCGACGTGGTCGGATGGGGCGGTCTGGTCAGGTCCGAAGCGGTGCACGAATTTGCCCGGCGCATAATCGGCGACTTTGGCGTCAAGACGTCCGGAGTGAATGATACGGCCGGCGCCTTATCGGGTGGAAACCTGCAAAAATTCATCATCGGGCGCGAGATCCTAAACAAGCCAAAGGTTCTCGTGGTCGCGCAGCCGACCTGGGGCGTGGATGTTGCCGCTGCAATCACCATCAGAAAGGCGCTTCTGAATCTTCGCGACCAGGGAGTAGGCCTGCTCATCATATCGGAAGAGATAGACGAGCTTCTGGAGATTTCTGATCGGATTGCCGTCATCTCAAACGGCAGTATGACCCCGGCCCGGCCGCGCAGGGAGTTCTCGCGAGAGGCGATCGGGATGGCGATGACGAGCGCGCCTCTGGAAATGCAGGTGAGGGACGCTGATGTCGCTACGGCTTGAACGGCGGGCCGCACCCGCATCCCACATGGTCTGGCTATCGCCAGTCATTGCAACCGTGCTTACCTGCTTGGTCGCAGTCATCGTGTTTCTCGTTTCAGGTGTTGATCCGATCACGGCGCTCAAGACCTTGTTCGTCGCACCTGTTGCAGACCTTTACGGGGTAGGGGAGCTTCTCATCAAGGCGGCGCCGCTTGTTCTGATCGGTATCGGACTTTCGGTCGGCTTTCGTGCGGGGGTCTGGAATATTGGCGGCGAAGGCCAGTTGATCCTCGGCGTGATATTTGGCGGCTGGCTGGCGCTCAATTTCGGCAGCGTTGGCGGGTACTGGCTCATGCCCCTGATGATGATTGCCGGTGCACTGGGCGGTGCATTCTGGGCGGCCATTCCGGCCCTGCTTCGCACAAGGTTCAACGCCAACGAGATCCTTGTCAGCCTGATGTTGAACTACGTCGCAGCACTCTGGCTCAGCTATCTTGTCTTCGGACCCTGGCGCGACCCGGCCGGTTTCAATTTTCCGCAATCCGAACCTCTGGCACAAGCGGCCTTGCTGCCGATCATCATCGAAGGCACGCGGGCCCACGCTGGCATATTCATCGCGCTCGTGGCCGTGCTCCTGGGCCTCTTCGTGCTCGAGCGCGGCTTTGCAGGCTTCCAGCTCCGCGTCACGGGGCTTTCGGCCAATTCCGCGCGTTACGCTGGCTTTCCGGTCAACAAGGCCGTCTGGATCGGTCTTCTTGCCGGCGGAACGGCAGCCGGAATTGCCGGAGTTGGCGAGATTTCCGGGCCTTTGGGCCAGATATTTCCAACCGCATCGCCGGGCTATGGCTATGCAGCCATCGTGGCGGCTTTTCTCGGGCGGCTGCATCCGGTCGGCATATTGTTCGCAGGGCTCCTGATGGCGCTGCTCTACCTGGGCGGAGACTACGCCCAGATTCTGGGGCTGCCGTCCTCGATCGGCGGGCTGTTCCAGGGGCTTCTGCTCTTCTTCCTGCTCACCGTCGATGTCCTGATCAAGTTCCGACTTCGTATCGAGGGGCCGCGCGTCCCCGTCGCCGGGGAGGCTTCCTGATGCCTGATCTGATGGCTGTCCTGCTGGCAACATTGGTCGCCGGAACGCCACTTGTTTACGCGGCCCTCGGTGAGCTTGTCACCGAACGCGCCGGTGTTCTGAACCTCGGCGTCGAAGGGATGATGGTCGTAGGCGCGGTCATCGGGTTCATCGTGATGCTGAATACCAACAGTCTCATGCTGGCGATGGGCGCCGCCGCCGCCTCCGGGGCAGTTCTGGGTTTCGGCTTTTCGGTGCTGGCGGTCAGCTTGATGGCCAACCAGATTGCCGTTGGACTGGCACTGACGATCTTTGCGACCAGCCTGGGGTCCTATCTCGGCCGGCCATATGTCGGCATGGCTCTGGTATTGGAGCCGTCTGCCATTATGCAGCTTGCAGGGGAAATTCCCCTGCTCGGGCTTGTTCTTGGCGGCCTGCACCCCCTGGTCTGGCTCTCCTGGGTCCTGTTCGGGGGGGTATGGTTCTTTCTTTACCGCACCCGGGCGGGGCTGATCCTGCGCGCCATTGGCGAGGCGCCGGAGTCGGCCCACGCCATCGGCTATCCCGTCATCCGCATCCGCTATCTTGCAACGATGTTCGGCGCCGCGATGGCCGGGATCGCAGGTGCCTTTGTCTCCGTCATCTACACATCCCTCTGGACGGAGGGGCTGATTGCCGGGCGCGGCTGGATCGCTGTGGCTCTCGTCGTCTTTGCCACCTGGCGACCGGGCAGGTGCGTTGCAGGCGCATACCTGTTCGGTGGCGTGACGATCGCCCAGCTTTTCGCACAGGGTGCCTGGGCCGCCGTGCCGTCAGAGCTGATGTCGGCCCTGCCTTACCTCGCCACGATCGTCGTTCTGGTGCTCATCTCGCGCGATGCCGCGCGGATGCGCCTCAGCGTTCCGGCGTCCTTGGGGAAACCCTTCTCCACGTGAATTTCACTGCCCAGCAACCACAAACCTCTGAAAGGATACGAGATGACCAAGATCAGCCGTCGAACCTTCGTCCAGGGCACCGCCGCCGGTTCCATTCTTGCCGCGACAGGCATGCCCGTTCTCGCCGCAACCGAGAAGCTCAAGGTGGGCGTCATTCACATGGGTGCAATCTCAGACACCGGATGGGAATACTTCCAGGCCGAGGCGTGGCGCGCGCTCCAGAACGAGTTTCCCGACAGGGTCGAGGTCACCGTGCTCGAAAACATTACCCAGATCCAGGATAGCGAACGCCTGTTCCGCCAGCTGTCCACCCAAGGCCACCAGCTTCTGTTCGGGACCACGTTCTCGCACTACGCGTCGCTCCGCAAGATCGCGCCGACGCTGCCGAATTCGCACTTCGAGTGTTGCGCCGGGATCGAAGCCGGGCCGAACCTTGGCGTGTTCGAGGCCAAGCATTACGAGGGCACCTATCTGACGGGCATCGCGGCCGGGCGGATGACCAAGTCGAACGTGCTGGGCTGGGTCGGAGCCTTCCCGGTGCCGCAGGTCATCTATTCGCTGAACGCCTTCATGCTGGGCGCAAGGAGAGTGAACCCGGACGTGCAGCTCAAGATCGTCTGGGTGAACGACTGGGTAAACCCCGGCAAGGAAAAGGACGCCGTGGCGGCGCTGGTCGCGCAGGGCGCCGATGTCATCTCGGGCAGCCCGAACACGCCTGTGCAGGGGCTTGCAGCCGAAGAGAAGGGCGTCTGGTCGATCGGTTCGACCGGCGATTTCTCGGCCTACGTGAAGAACGCACAGCTGGTGTCCTTCGAACTGGACTGGAGTGCTGCCCATATCGAGGCGGCAAGAAACGTGATGGCCGGAACCTGGGAGCCGACTGCCCGCTGGCGCGGTCTTGGACCTGACGGCTTCGTCAAGATGACGAGTTCTAGCCCCGACCTGCCTTCGGAAGTCGCTGCAGAGATCGCCGCGGCAGAAGCCGCCATCGTCGATGGATCGCTGGAGATTTTCGCAGGCCCGCTCACGGACAACACCGGGGTGGAGCGGGTTGCTGCCGGGCAGGTGATGGCAGAGGACGAGGTGAAGGGTATGTCCTGGCTGGTCGAGGGTGTCCAGGGCACGCTCCCGAGTTCCTGATCGGTGCAAATCCTATGGGGAACGGGGCTCGCGCTCCGTTCCTTTTTGACTTGGCGGAGATACAACGAATGACTGACATCCTTTTCAACAATGCCCTTCTCGATACCGGGGAGACGGTATCGATCGCCACAAGCTCGGGACGGATCACCGCGATTGGCCCCGGTATCGTTGCTGGGGTAGCGGAAACGGTGGATCTGGGCGGCGCGCTCGTGGTGCCCGGCTTCGTCGAGGGCCATATCCATCTCGATACCAGTTTTTACGGGGACAGTTGGAAGCCTCACAAACCCTGCCTCAATGGCTTTGATGTCCATGAACGCGTGCGTTTTCAGAACGAGAACCTTGCCGAGGCTGGACCCATCGTCGAGCGTGCACGAAATCAGCTCGAACTCTGCATCGCGAACGGCGCGACTGCCATGCGCAGCCACGCCATGATCGACAACGTGGTTGGGCTCACACATGTCGAGGCGCTGTTGCAGGTTCGGTCCGAATATTCGGACCTGATCGATCTGCAGCTCGTGGCCTTCCCGCAGAGCGGTATCATTACGAACCCTGGCACAGCCGAGCTGATGGATGAGGCGATCGCCATGGGATGCGACCTTGTTGGCGGCCTGGACCCGGCAACCTTTGACCGGACTGTGGATGGACATCTCGACGTGGTGTTCGACATTGCCGAGCGGCGGGGTGTCGATATGGACATCCATCTGCATGATTTCGGCACCGTCGGAGCCTTCGAGATCGAGGTCATCTGCGCTCGGACCGAGGCGCTCGGAATGCAGGGTCATGTCGCGGTCAGCCATGCCTATGGTCTGGGTGACCTGGACGAACCCGCTCAGCGCAAGATTGCCGATCTCATCGCGAAAAGCGGTGTGTCCATCATGACCAATGCGCCTGGTCACCACAGTTTTCCCCCTGTCAGGATACTCGCGGAAGCTGGTGCCAACGTCTTTTCCGGCAGCGACAATATTCAGGACAGCTGGTGGCCCTATGGCGACGGCGACATGCTGACCCGCGCGATGCTGATCGGCTACCGCTGTGGCTTCTTCACGGACGAGCTTCTGCGCCTCGCCTTCGATGTCACGACGAGGAACGGAGCCAAGGCGATGCGTCTGGACGGCTACGGCCTCGAAGTGGGTGATAAGGCCGACCTCGTAGCCCTCGCAGCGCGCCATGTGCCGGAAGCTGTGGCGTCGGTCCCAAAGCCGCGCAAGGTTTTCAAGGGCGGCAAACTGATCGCCGAAAATGGCGTGCTGCTCGCCAGCCGATCGGCGACCTCACCGGTTCGTCCCGCTGCCTGAAGTTCCTTGAGAAGCACCTGGCGCATTGACCTGCCACTGAACTTTCATCCAGCCGCGACCGGAGCCCGGTTGGTATTTACGCCGATCGGCTCAGGTTGAGCAATCGCCCTACGCGCGGAGCTATCATCTCGCGCATCGGTGTGACGATGATCTACGCCAGCGTTAGAGGATGACACAGGCTGGATGGAGATCCGGGTCCATTTTGATTGGGTGCCAGGTAAACCCTCTCTTCAGATGCCATCAGCAGAACGGTCGGTTCGGGGCAGCGCATTTAGGCGTTGCCGGGAACCAGGAAGGGAACATCTGGCCCGCCTCCCCCTCGACTGGCCATCCCGGTTTCCGGGGCCACAAGTGACGCGGCGCAGCCGCGGAGCGCAGTGAGTCCCGGAAAGCGGGATGTATCCGGAAAGTCCAGATCATCAGGTTCTTTCCCTGGTTCCGACCACTCGTGGCGGATGTGCGGGGTTCGGCACCTGCGTCAGCGGATGACCGGGTTCCTGATGCCCAAAGTTGCGCAGCGGTTCCCGAGCCGCTCGGCGGTTGTCCGCTGGGAATGTCCGATAGGTTTATACATCCTGTTCCAGATAAAGCGCGTCTCAGAAGGTCTGGAACCAGAGGGTAACAGATTTTGCGCGGCCTCTGGTTACCTGCGGACTGACTCTGCGAGCCGGTAATGATGTTCAGCGGTGCGGTACCCGGTTGAACCGTGACATTCCGGAACTTACCGCAGCTGGAGTTGCGCGATGTGCCGGTACTGCGCCGTTGTACCGAACTCTAGCATCTCTCTAATGAACTCTATCGGCTGTTAGCCCCGTTAGAGGCGTCAGAAGGCGCTAGTGCTGGTCCTCTGCGCATCAAACCAGGGTTTGGTTGCGGGATTGCTTGGCGGGCTAGGAGAAGGGACCGGATCAGGAACTCATCAGGGCCTTTTACCCACATCTCGACCCCCGAAAGATCATGAACCAGGGGCGGAAGACAGGGTCGCGCGCGTGATACTGTAGGAGTCTAGGTTACCTATTATTCTATATAATAATTATACCCCTCTCCAGGCTGCGCGGCAGCGCAGCCTGGAGAGGGGTATATATTGTTACTTTATATATGGAGTATAATGTTTTTAGATAACCACAAGATATATGTCAATCATCATAATAAATACCCCACTCCAACAGGAGCCTCATTCAGAAACGCTACGCGTTTCCTCATGGCTCCTGTTGGAGTGGGGGTACCTAATATTATGGATATGAGTCCTCTCTCCACGCGCGCGCGAGGCATTTTCCAAGGCTTGCAGGTGAGCTTGTCCGTTCCTGGTTCCGGGGGTCCCGAGAGGTGTTCCGGCAGCAAAGCACAGCCTGAGCCATGGTCGTCGATTGTGACCCCGGGATCCTCGGCCGTCATCTCTCGTCCCGGTCGATGGCGGCCCCGAATTGATCAACAGGCGAGGGAGGTGGTGGTCAGCGTCCGGGAAGCCTGTCGGATCAGGGCTTGGATCAGCGCGGTTCGTTCGATGAGCCATCGAGGGTAACAAGGACGCGCATGGAATGGGCCCCCTGGTTCTCGGTAAGGGGCGTTCGATGCCAAGGCGCCGGTCGATCTGTATTCGCCATCGGAGGACCATGCCGATCCAGGAAGCCCATCCCGCAGCCAGCCGCTGAGAGCGCAGTGGACGGGCGATACTGATTTTGGCTACGCGACTGTCTCCATGGACCGGAAGGCCGCTCAGCGGGCCGCTCCGAGTCTCTGAGCTGCGTCATGGGCCGAGGTCTGGGCCTTGGGCCGGAGATGCAGTCGTTCTAGGCCCCACGGCATGGACAGTTCTCGACCGGCCTGCTTGGTGGGCAACACATCGACTGAACAGCTCGGCAGGTCCGTGCTTTTGAATAGGCGCGCTGGTCGGTACCGCCTACGAGCACAGACACTTTCTATCCCTAAAACATGGGAGTAGCGCGAGAGTGAAACGCGGTGCGCACTCCCAGCACAAGGCCCTGATACGGGTCAGGGTTTAGGGGAGACACTTCTCGGGGAAAATGTTCCGGAGTTTTAGGCGGGGCAAGAACCCGAGCCTGGACATGGGGGACATCACCTGGATCCAGAAGCGCCTGGAGGAGCTGGGGGACCAGGCCGAGGCCCGGAAGATCGCCATGGCGAAGATGGCGACGCAGACCGACCACATGGCCAGCGCCGAGGCACCCTATGCCCATGGCGAGGAGACGACCGAGAGCAACGATCCCCTGGCCTACCAGGAGATTGCCGACCGGCTGAACGCTCTCGCGCGGGAAGCCTACCTCGAGATCCGGAAGGGCAAGGAGGCGAAGGCAGCTCAGCCGGCAGTGCAGAAGCCCACCAAGGCGCTGGAGGCGTTCATCTCGAAGCGCGGTGAAGACGTGGAAGGGCATCCGGGAGTGAAGAAGCTCCAGGGCACGGCGCTCCTGAACCATCTGCGCAACGACCCCGATGCGAGCAAGGATCAGATCTCCCTGGTTCGCCGTCTGGTGGACCGGCAGATCCTCGATGGGGCGACCTACTATTTCGGGACCGAGGAAGCCATGGCGGGACTGCGCCGGGAGCTGACGCCGGGGACTGCCAGCCAGCCCCTGGGCCTGGGCGCCTACTCGACCAATGCCGGGGGCGTGGTCTTCATCGCCAACACCGCGCCCGAGACCGTGCTGCACGAGATGCTGCACTCCCACACCTGGCGGATCCTGCGGGACTTCTACGACGATCCTCGCACGGTGGAGCCCTATGCCCGGGATGCGATCCGGCGGCTCGAGAGCCTGATGGAGAAGACCCGGGGCCTGAACATCGCGGGCAGCGATGCGCTGCGCACGATCCAGGGAGAGCTGACCAGGCTCGAGGACAAGCCCGCCCAGCAGATGAGCGAGTTCCTCAGCTGGATGCTTGCGAACCAGGAGCTGATCGAGATCGGGCGGAAGAAGCGGGCCTACCTGCCGCTGACTGATCTGATCCGCAAGGGCCTCGAGGCGCTCAAGCAGCTCCTGGGGATCAAGCGGGGACCGGGCGACAGCCTGTTCACCAACATCCGGTTCAACACCGAGATCCTGCTCGCCACACCACAGCGAAGCGAAGCATCCCGGCAGAATGCCCAGACCGAGACGCTGCTCCAGCAGGTCTAACCGCATGACCAGAGGCTCGAGGTGATCGAGAAGAAGTTCGGGGCCCGGATCATCGCGCATCTGAACGCGCTTCGGATCGAGGGCAGCAGGGCCAATGAGCGCAAGGCCGACATGGTCGTGAAGCTGCGCGAGAACGCCCGTCGTTCCGTGGAGCTGGCCAAGGCTGCGGGCTACAAGCTCGATGCCCGTCAGGCCGCAGCCTTCGAGGCGGTCCATGTGGCGATGATGTCGGGCATGAAGCTCGATGCAGCGCTGATGCGGCGTGCGAACGATGTCTACGGCCAGGTGGTGCGGGATCTGCGGGCGGAGAACTTCCTGCCCGAGAACCACGGACCGAACGCCTATGACGAGGCGGTGGAGAAGGTCCGCTTCCTGTTCGACGCCGACGGGTTCCGCAAGGATGCAGATCGCTCGGATCTGCTGGCGACCTTCGTGGCGCTGGCCCAGACCGAGGACAGCCTGCGCGATGTGCTGACCGACATGCCCGCCCCCGAGGTGGTGAGCCTCGAGCGGGAGAACGTCGACGGGGTGGTCCGCAGCCTGCTCAACTCCCTGGTTCAGCTGATCACGCATTTCTCGTTCAGCCCCAAGCGCCGTGCGGCAAGTGCGCGCCAGGAGCTGGATGCGCTCTCGGATGCACTCTCCGAGATCCAGGGCGAGCGGCGCTTCATCGCGTCCACCAAGATCCTGGCAGGCGTGGAGCAGGCCAACGAGTTCCTGGCCGACCAGCTCAAGTCGGGATCCGAGAAGCTGGCCGGGAAGGCGTCCCAGCGGCGCGAGAGGGCCCAGAGAGCCGGCAGGCGGCGGCAGGAGGGTGCATGGGGCATCGCGCAGATGGTGGCAGGCCTGGGATCCAGGGAGGCCACTGAGGGCGCCGGAGACTGGCTCACGACGGGGCTGAACAAGCAGGAGGGCTGGAACAGCCTGATGGCAGCCGTGCGGGATCTGCGGGGCATGACGGCCTCGAACAGGGATCTGCTGCGGATGATCAACCCGGTGAAGGCCCAGATCGACGCCATGCGGCAGCGGTTCCGTGAGGATGTACCGGCCGAGCTGGCCAAGCGGTTCAGCCGGGAGCTCTCTTCGGAGGAGTGGAGCGAGATGTACCAGGCGATTGCCAAGGCCGATCTGCTGGCCATTGGCCGGCGCCGGGCGATGGACCTGATGAAGGATCCTTCGAAGCTCGACCAGGAGATCTCGACGGCCGAGGAGAAGGTCTCGAAGCTGGGAGGCAAGTTCGCCAACCGCTACCAGGAGAAGGCCAAGGCTCTCGCGCGCTTCATGGTGCAGGGCGAGATCATCTCCGAGAACCTGCTACGCAACGCCCATGCCATCGCCCATCTCTATGGCGAGGAGAAAGGATTGAAGCCGGACCAGGCCACGATCAAGGCGATCGACGAGCTGACCAGCCTTTATGCCTACGAGCTGCTCGAGGAGGGCACCCGCTCGATGATGAGCGAGCTGGCGAGCCAGGAAGAGGCAGGCATGGCAGCCGTGGCCGGGATGGTGTTCGAGACCCGGGCATCCGAGACCAAGCGCCGGGACCGGCACGGTATGGTCAACGAGGTCGCCCAGAACAACGGCTGGAAGGGTTACATCCCGTCGGTGGTGACCGAGGGCGCCGAGGTGATCGTGGCCGATGACCGGGATTACGACGACCTGGTGCGTCGTGGATACGAGCGGATCGGGGACTTCAAGGGCGACCGGAACGAGGGCTACCGCGGCAAGCGGGGCTACTACCAGACCAGCGTGGGCGGGAAGAACGCCTTCCGCCAGGGGATTGCCCAGACGGTGCATGAGACCTGGCAGGGGGTGGATGCCCGGACGGGACAGAGCCAGACCCGGAACACCGGGGGCATGATCGAGCAGGCCCAGGCGGAAGCCGTTGCCGATGCGGTGCGGAAGGCAGGATCCAGGATCAAGAACGCCCTGCCGCCGGCCGGAAATGGGGATCGATTGGTCGTTGATGGGGGGCAGTTTGCGCTACCACGCAGGCGTCTGATCACCTCTGGCATCGCATGTATGGATCTGAGATTTCGGGGGCTGACCGGCCTTTAGGCTGTCTCAGGTGCGTTTCGGGGTCTGAACATCACCATCGCCTTTAGGGATAGAAAATGCGCATCCCACTCCGATGCTGTCCCCAGCGGACCAATCCACCCCGTTTGGGGATAGTTGAGGCGTCCCTCAGCGCCAAAGAACTCCCTAAAAGGTCGGGAGTGAGAGAGTAGCGAACTCGTAGTGAACTCTGTTCGCACTCAGGTCTGGTTTTTGTCAGCACGTTTCCAGCCAAGGTTAGCTTCTCATGGGGATCCATGCCGAGACGGCCGCGACAAGGCACGGCGTGACAGTGGCCAGAAATGGGACCGTATACTTCACACCCGGAACCGGGGGCGCCCTTCCCGGAAAGACGGGTAAAATCCAAGCGCCCCGAGGTTTCTGCGGGTTAGCTTGCAGCCCGGTCAAGCACTTCTTCTGCCCACTGGTTCAGGCTCTTGCCCGAGAGCTCGGCGGCCAGCGCGGCCTTGCGGTGAACCTCGGGGCTGACCCGGAACATGACTTGCCCCGAATAGGTCTTCTGCGGTTCCTTGCCGATCCTGACGCAGGTGTCGATATAGTCATCGACAGCCTCATGGAAGGCTTCGCGCAGCCCTTCCACGGTATCGGCATGAAAGCCCACCCCGTCACGGATACCGGCAATCCGGCCAGTGAAAATCCCGTCTTCGTCGTCATACTCGATGCGGGCAGCATAGCCCTTGTAGGTCATGGTGTTGGTCATGGTCTAACCTCGATCCGTTCCAGAAATTCGCGGGCATCGCGCACCTGGTATCGCTTCGCTTCCTTCGCGGGGTGCGGGCGGTGGAACGTCGCTACCTCGCCATCCTTTTCGAACCGCACCCGTGACCCCCGCCCTTCGATCAGCCGTGCACCGGCCGCCAGCAGCAGGCTCTCGACTGCCGCCCATTCGATGGTGCCTGACACTGGGTCGGTGAAAACGGCGGCAAGGGTCTTGCGGTGCTTGCTATTCATCTGGGCAGGGTAGGGTTTGATAGCGAAAATTGCAAGCATTACGGCGGGTGCTCGCACATGAGCGCCAGGCAATTTCAGGTCACCCCAGGCTCCGCGCATGCTGGGCAACGGTTATCGTGCCGAAATTGATATGCTCGGTGAGACAACTTGGTGGTGGGGGGCTGGCGACATCGGTGTGCGCACGAGACCTGAAGTCCGGAGATGACCGATCCCCCTCAAGTAAATGATTTGGGGCAAAACGTTTTCATCCCATTGACTTCGGATAAATTATATTCATGCTAAGGTGACTTTGAAGAAAGAGTGGATCAGATGACCCCGACGGAATTTGTTGCTGGCCTCGCTGAAGTCATGGGTGTCGAGAAGACCGAGCTCGCGACGGTCGATCGTGCGCTCGCGAAGCGGGGCTTCCGGACACTTGCGAGAGGCCGGTCCCGTCCTGACATCACCTTGCAGGAGGGTTTGCAGATTGCATTTGCATGGGCCGGAGCGAAGCACGTCACCACGGCCGCTGATGAAGTGGAAAGATTGCAGCGCTTTTTCCTCGTGACTGTCGTGCAGGGCGGGCTCTTTGAAGGTGGGGAAGAAACCGTAAAAGCTGACAAGTATTTTCGAGAAGTTTTCGGAGCCGATCCGCGTGATCTGAACGGCATGGGGTTCCTCGATGTGCTTGCCATTGCTGCGCGTAGCCTAGGGACCGGAAAAGTTCCGGAGAAGAGCATGCAGGTTATCATCACGAAAGGCGGGATGGTCGGACTGTCGTACCAGCGGGATCAGAAACGTCCGCAGCTGAGATTTGCCGAGGGGGGTAAATTCGAGTTCCGGCAGCAGCCGAATGTCCGGGTGACCTTTGAGATCTCGGGCGCTGTTCTGAAGTGGATCTTCGATGTCACGGAAGGTGCTTGATGCCACGCCCGTCATTGCCCAAGGCGACTGAAATCGCCGAGATCGCAAAGGTTCTGCGCGCAGAGGGTTTCACCTCCATATGCATCGAGACGGCCACTGACGGTCGTGTCTCGATCACTGCGGGAGAGACCGACCTCGGATCAGAGATGACGCCGCTTGAGACCTGGCAGGCAAAGCGTGGCCCTGCCTAAAGGCGTTCACCGCGTCAGGCGGCGTCTCGCCAGCGGAAAGAGCCGGTTCCACTTCTATGCCTGGCGCGGAGGGCCGAAGTTCTGGGTCGACGACTTCAAGACACCAAGGGATCCGGATTTTCATCTTGCTTTCGCGGACGCGATCAAGCGCCCGAAGCCCAAGGCGCTCATGACGCCAGCGCTCGTGGACCTGTTCCTCTCAAGCGCTGCCCGCGCAAAGGCTGCGCGTTCCTTCGAGGATCAGCAGAAATGGCTTCTCCGTTTTGCCGCTCACTTCAAGGACGCTCCCGCCGTCATCTTTGAGGAGCGCGGCTCGCGCAGCGAAGTGAACCAGTGGAGAGCGCAATGGAAGCATTCGCCCAAGCAGCATGACATGGCCGGCACCCACGCAGCGCGGGTTCTGAACTGGGCTGTAGAGGAGGGGCACCTGTCGGAGCACCACTGCCACAGGTTGCCAAAGCTCTACGGCGTCGATCGTTCCGAGGTCGTCTGGACACCTTCGGATCGGGAGGCGATCGATGCGATTGCTCCTGATTGGATCAAGCGGCTGCTCTGCGTGGCTTGCGAGACCGGCCTGCGCCCGGGTGATCTGGTCAAGCTGACGATGGCCTCGGTCGAGCGGACCCCTCAAGGCCGACGGCTCAGGGTCCGAACCAGCAAGCGTGGCCGGATCGCACATATCCCGATCACACCGGCCCTTGCCGAAGTGATCGACGCCACGCCCTCGGGGCGACTGCTGATCCTGACGAATGCGAGCGGCGGGCAGCTTACCGAACACCGCGCCTCCGAAGGTTTGCGGCAATGGCGAGACAAGGCGGGGCTGAGCCAGGAGTTGCGGTTGCAGGATTGTCGAGGGACGGCAGCAACACGCCTGCTGAATGCCGGGCTGAGCCTGTCAGAAATCGCCAGTCACATGGGCTGGTCGCTACGGCATGCCGCCAACGTCATCGAGCATTACGCGCGCGTCTCGCCCGGTGAATCGGACGCTGTCCTGGTCAAGCTCGCACAGGCAAAAGGGGCCGGAACGTGAACAGGGTTGTAAACGCACCTGTAAACGGCGCGGTTTCGCGCAACCCTGATCTTTCGCAAGTGCTTGAAAGGAAATGGAGGCGACGACCGGAATCGAACCGGTGTACACGGATTTGCAATCCGCTGCGTAACCACTCCGCCACGTCGCCTTCGGGCAAGCGTTTATGCCCAAGGCGGACGCAGGTCAATGCGAAAGCAGGGCCGCCGCGGCCCGGCGTTGCCCAGCCCGGCCGAATGTGGCAAGACGACGCCGACCCAAGCCGTGCAGGAAATGCCCGATGACCGATTTCGCCAAAGCCCGCACCATGATGGTGGACTGCCAGGTTCGTCCCTCCGACGTCACGCGCTACCCCATCATCGACGCCATGCTGCATGTCCGGCGTGAAGAGTTCGTGCCCCCCGCGCTCCGGCCCGTCGCCTATGCGGGCGAGCATGTGCCGCTGGCGCCGGGGCGGGTTCTGCTGGATGCGCGCGTCTTCGCCAAGATGCTGGACGCGCTGGAGGTGGGGCCCTCTGACCTGGTGCTCGACGTGGGCTGCGGCCTGGGCTACTCGGCCGCGGTGCTGGCGCATATGGCCGAGGCGGTGATCGCCATCGAATCCGACCCCGCCATGGCGGCAGAGGCGGCAGAGATCCTTGCCCGTGAGGGCGCCGACAACGCCGTCGTAACCGAGGCGCCGCTTGCCGGCGGCGACGCCCCGCACGGGCCGTTCGATGTCATCATCATCGAGGGTGGCGTGGAACAGCTGCCCGAAACCCTGACCGCCCAGTTGAAGGAGGGCGGCCGGATCGCCGCGATCTTCGTGTCGGGCACGGCCGGCCAGGTGCGCATCGGCGTGAAATCCGCCACCGGCATTGCGTGGCGTCATGCTTTCGATGCAACAGCGCCGGTATTAGAGGGGTTCGAGAAGGCACCGAGCTTCCAGTTCTGAGCCTCCGTTGTTGATCCGCCGGGGCGAGACACCTACGATCGCGGCGGGCAGGAGAGGTTTGCAAAAATGAATACGATCCGCGATTTCAGAGTGCTGGCCTCCGGCGCGGCCCTCTGGCTGCTGGCCGGCCTTGCCGGGCCTGTCGCCGCCCAGAGCCTGACAGAGACGCTGGTGACCACCTACCAGTCGAGCCCGGTGCTCGAAAGCCAGCGCGCCGCGCTGCGCGGCACCGACGAAGGCGTCGCCCAGGCGCGGGCCCTCAGGCGGCCGTCGATCGACCTCGAGGCTTCCGTCGGCCTCGACGCTTCGCGCGACAACGACTGGGATCTGGCCGACAGCTATACCGCCGGGCTGTCCGCGTCGCTCAGGCTTTACGATCACGGCCAGAGCGCTGCCGCGATCGAATCGGCAAAGGCGAATGTCGCCTCGACCCGGGCCGTCTTGCGCAACGTCGAACAGCAGGTGCTTCTGGCCGCGGTCGCGGCCTTCATGGATATCCGCCGCGACCAGCAGCAGGTGACGACCGCACGCAACAACGTGAGCGTGCTTGAAAGCCAGGTGCAGGCGACGCGCGACCGTTTCGACCTGGGCGAGGTGACGCGCACCGACGTAAGCCTGGCCGAGGCGCGCCTCGCCCTCGCGCAGGCAAATCTTGCCGCCGTGCAGGGCAACCTGCAATCCGCGCTCGAGCGATATCAGGCCGTGGTGGGCAGCCCTGCCACCAGCCTGCAATCCCCGCCGCCGCTGCCCAGCCTGCCGGCCAGCCTGGCCGAGGCGGAGTCCATCGCGATGCGCTCGCACCCATCGCTCGAAGCCGCGCGCTTCGCACAGACCGCGGCCGAGTTCGACCTGGTGCGCGCGCGCGCGTCCCGGGGGCCCAGCGTGAACCTGACTGGCGGGCTTGGGATTTCAAACACCGACAATCAGCTTGGCCAGAACGAGGACATCGATCTGCGCCTCGGGCTTGGCGCCAACGTGCCGCTCTATCGCGGCGGACAGCTCAGCTCGGTGGTGCGGCAGGCCGAGGCGGCGGTGGACCGCGCCAAGTTCGACGTGCAGGACACCGCGCGCACGATCCGCCAGAACGCCGCCATCGCCTGGTCGAACATTGCTGTCGCCCGCGCCACCATCGTTGCCAACCGCGAGGAAGTGCGCGCCGCGCGGATCGCCTTCGAGGGGGTCAGCGAAGAGGCCAGCCTCGGCGCGCGCACCACGCTCGACGTGCTCGACCTCGAACAGGATCTTCGCAACGCCGAGTTCCGGCTCGCGGCCAGCCAGCGTGACGAGTATGTGGCCGTGTATCAGCTTCTGTCCGCCATGGGGCTTCTGAGTGTCGATTACCTGAACCTGGGTATTCCGACCTATGAGCCGGACATCAATTACAACCGCGTCCAGAACGCGCCCTACAGCACTGTGGAAGGCTCTATCCTGGACAAGCTGCGCGACCGCTACGGCCGCTGAGGCGCCGTCGTCGCGCCCTCGCGAGGCAACTGGATGAACGACACTCCCAACGCGCCCGACACGGACGACGATGAACTGCTGAACACCATCCGCATGATGGTGCAGGAGGAAGCTGCGCGCGAGCCGCCGGTCCGGCCCGCCTATTTCCCGGCCCAGGAGGCAGCGTCCGAGACGCCTGCGCCCCCTCCTCAGACGGCGCAGCCGCAGGGTTCGGGCCCGCTTGTGCTGGGCGCGATGGCCCGCGTCGACGGCCCGACCAGGGCAGCGGAACCGCCGCGTGGTCCCGCCGCCCCCATCTATGACGAAGAGGCGCTGCGCCGGATCGTGTCCGAGCTGGTCCGCGACGAGTTCGACCAGATCATGGGAGAGGCGCTCGATCATCGCATCCGCCAACTGGCCCGGCGGGAACTGTCCACGCTGCTTGCCCGCGCGCGCGGCGAGAACGGCTGAGTCCCGCGACAAAGGATGAACACGCCCGCGCATCTGATCTTCGGCGCGGCGCTGTTCGCGCGCCCCGGCCAGCCGCGGGTGAACATCGCGGCGCTGGCGGGGTCATTGACGCCGGACCTGTCGCTCTACCTGCTCGTCGCCTGGGAGATGCTGAAGCGAACGCCCACGCAGGTCATCTTCGGGCAACTCTACTTCTCGCCGGAATGGCAGGCGATCTTTGCCGTGGACAATTCCTTCTTCGTCTGGGGCGGGTTTCTGATCCTCGGCGCGCTTTTGCGCTCGCCGGCGGCCATCGCCTTCGCGGGTGCGGGGCTGCTGCATCTGGCCTTCGACTTCCCGCTGCACCATGACGACGGGCGGCCGCATTTCTGGCCGCTGACCATGTGGGTGTTCGAAAGCCCGCTCAGCTACTGGGACAGCCGCGCCCATGGCGACATCGTCGGCGCCATCGAGATCCTGGCCTGCCTTGCCCTTCTGGTGCTGCTCTGGCGCCGGTTCCAGGCCTGGCCCGCAAGGCTCGCCATCGCCGGGACGGGGACAGGGCTTGCCGGCCCGACGGTGCTGTTCGGGATGATGTTCTAGGAAAGCGTCCGGGTCATGTAGGCGCTGTTCGGATCCTCGGGGTAGTCGCCGAAGCGCGCGCAGGGCACGAACCCTTCCGAGGCGTAGAGCGCGCGGGCAGGGGCATACGCCGCCATCGATCCCGTTTCCAGCCAGAGCCGCGCGATCCCCATGGCCCGCGCCTCGGCCACCAGATGCCGCAGCATGACCCGCGCAAGCCCGCGCCCGCGGGCGGTTTCCGTCACATGCATCGACTTCACTTCCGCCTCGCGCCCACCGATACGGCGCAACGCACCCATGCCGAGAATATGGCCGCCGTCTTCGATCACGAAGAAATCGACCTCCGGTGCCGACAGGCCGCCCGCATCCAGCGCGAACACGCTGTCGGTCGGCGTATGCGCATGGGCATGGGCGTGGTGCGCCGCGATCAGCGCGGCGGCGCCCGGCTCGTCCGGGCGCCCGCGCCTGACCCCCGGGCTCACTCGGCGGCCATCTTCGGGGCCGCGTCCTGCAACCAGCCCCACATCCGCAGCGGCGTCAGCGGCATGTCCACCCGGTGCACGCCTTCCGCCCATACCGCGTCCAGCGCGGCATTGGTCACTGCGGCCATGGCGCCGACGGTCCCGGCCTCCCCGCAGCCCTTCATGCCGATCTCGTTGGTGGTGGTGGGGATCAACTCGGTATGAAAGGCGATGCCGGGCATGTCATAGGCGCGCGGCATGGCATAATCCATGAAGGTGCCGGTCAGCAGCTGGCCGCTTTCGTCATAGACGACATGCTCGCACATCGCCTGGCCCAGCCCCTGCGCCACGCCGCCATGCACCTGGCCCTCGACGATCATCGGGTTCATCAGCACCCCGAAATCGTCGACCACGGTATATTTCACGCATTGCGTGATGCCGGTGTCGGGGTCCACCTCCACTTCCGCGAAATGCGCGCCGTAGGGAAAGGCGCCCGCTCGGATCCGATGCTCGTGATCGGTCACCAGCAGGTCGGTCTTGCCCTTGGCCCGCGCGATGTCCGCCAGATCCATCAGCCCGATCGAACGGTCGGTCCCCGCGACCGAGAACACGCCGTCCTCGAACACGATGTCGGGGCTTGCCACCTCCAGCTCTTCCTCGGCCAGCGCCTTGAACTTGCGGATCATCAGGTCCGAGGTGGCGTTGATCGAATTGCCCTGCGTCGTGCCCGAGCGCGAGCCGCCGGTCCCGCCGCCATGCGCGATCAGGTCGCTGTCGCCCTGGATATAGCGGATCTTCTCGAAGGGGATGCCGGCGCGTTCATGCAGCATCTGCGCGAACACCGTCTCGTGGCCCTGGCCGTTCGACTGGGTGCCAGCGTAAAGGTTCACCATCCCGTCCTCGGCGAATTCGATCTTGGTGGACTCGTTCTTCGCGCCAAGGATCGACTCGATGTAGAAGGACAGGCCCAGCCCACGCAGCTTGCCGCGCCTGGCGGACTCGGCGCGCCGCGCGGCAAAGCCCGCCACGTCGGCCTCCTGGATCGCGCGGTCCAGCACCCGGTTGAAATCGCCCACGTCATAGGTCTCGCCCGAGAAGCTGCGATAGGGGAACTGCTCGCGCTTCACGAAGTTCAGGCGCCGCAGCTCGATCGGATCGACACCCAGCTCGCGGGCCGAGGTGTCCATCAGCCGCTCGATCACATAGATCGCCTCGGGCCGGCCGGCGCCGCGATAGGCGTCGATCTGGGTGGTGTTGGTATAGACCCCCTTCACGCCGAAGAAGCCCACCTGCACGTCGTAGACGCCCGTCACCACCTTCAGCGCCAGCTTGGACTGGATCGACTGCCCCTCGGCCGAGTTGTAGGCGCCCAGGTTCGACACCGACTGGATCCGCACCGCCTGCAACCTGTGATCCGCGTCGAAGGCGGCCTCGGCCACGGTCACCACGTCGCGCCCGCCATTGTCCGTCAGCATCGACTCGCCGCGTTCGGCCATCCAGCGGACCGGGCGGTCCAGCTCGCGCGCGGCGAAACTGACGACGAACTGCTCGGGGTAGTCCATCCCCTTCATGCCGAACCCGCCGCCCACATCGGGCGTCGTCACGCGCACATCCGCGGGGTCCATGCCCAGCTTTCCGGCCAGCGCGTCGCGGGTGCCCCAGACACCCTGGCCGTTCACCGCATGGTGCAGGCGGCCATCGACCATCTCCGAAAAGCAGCCCCGCGGTTCCATCGCGTTGCAGATGATGCGGTTGTCCACCAGCTCCAGCCGAACGGTGCGGGCAGCGGCGGCAAAGGCCGCATCGGTCGCCTCGGCATCGCCGTAATGCCAATCATAGGCCAGGTTGTCGGGCGCCTCGGGGTGGATGGTCGGGCCACCCACCGCCGTTTCCAGGTGCACCGGCAGGCTGTCGAACTCGGCCAGGATCGCCTCGACCCCGTCAAGCGCCGCGGCCCGCGTCTCGGCCACCACGGCCGCGATCGCCTCGCCGGCGAAGCGCACCCGGTCCTCGGCCAGCATCGGCCGCCGGGGCGCCGCCCCGCGCCCGCCGCCGGGCAGGGCCAGCGTGCCGAAATCCATCGCGTTCTCGAGCTTCCCCTCCAGGTCGGCGGCGGTATAGACCGCCACCACCCCCGGCACAGCCCGCGCGCCCGACACGTCGAGCGCGGTGATCACCCCATGCGCCACGGGCGCGCGGAAGAACGCCATGTGCAGCGCGCCTTCGGGTGCGATGTCGTCGATGTAGCGCCCGGCGCCGGTCAGGAACCGGACATCTTCCCTGCGCTTCGCCGGCTGGTGGATTCCGAACTGTTTCATCATCGTGTCCCCAAAACGCGTTGCCTCGCCCGGGACCATAGACCCCGCCGCCCGAAGGTAAAGCCCCGGCCGACCGCCTCAGCCGGCGCGGGGGCCGACATCGCCCTCCCAGACCGGGGCAAGACGGCCCGCGGGATCGGCATAGACATGGACCTGCGTGCCCGGCGGGAACTGCACGATCCGCGCCTCTGCCATCGGCAGCGACTTGCCGGTGTCGTGCTTCTCGTCGCGCCAGACCAGCCGGTGATAGCGCACCCGGTTCTTCTTCATCCGCGCATCCTCGTGTGCGAACACCTCGGCCGTCCGCCGCTCGCCGGTCTCGCGCACCCGGATCGCGGCGCGGGCGCGGCGCCAGACCCGCTCGAACCAGAGCCCGCCGCCGACAAGACCGATTACCGACAGGATCTTGCCGATCAGCACCGCCTGCGCCGTCGATCCGGGCTCAAGCTCGTTCACCGTGGGGTCCACGCTCCAGACCCTCAGCGGCAGGGTGTCGCCGGCATTGACCGCGTTGTAGAAGCCGATGCTCACCGCCTCCGAGCCGCTGTAGCTGCGCGTCTCGTGGCCGAAGTCGAAATCGACGTGGTAGCTGTAGCGCCGGTCGCCGTCGGAATCGCGCGTCTCCTCGATCCGCTTGCCGGTCACGACGGCGGTGGTGTCCGCCCCCTCGCGTTCCAGCCGCTCGATCTTGCGGCCCTCGAACATGGCGATGGCCCCGAAGATGATGGCGGGCACGATGGCGATCAGCGTCAGCAGAACGCCGAACTTCCGCAGCATGCGCCACAGCGACACCGGCGCGCGCTCTATCAGCGGGTCGCGGGAAGTCTGGTCCATCGGCGTCTCCGTCGGTGAAGGTATCCCCACCCTTTTCCTAGCCGGGCCCTTTCGTTATGGGAAGTGCAACGCTTACAGCCCGATCGAGGATTGCCACGATGGCCATGGAAAAGACTTTCGACGCCGGTGCCTCCGAGGCCGCCATCGCAGCCGCCTGGGACAGGGCCGGCGCCTTCCGTGCCGGCGCGAACGCGAAGCCCGGCGCCGAGACGTTCTGCATCATGATCCCGCCGCCCAACGTGACCGGCAGCCTGCACATGGGGCACGCGTTCAACAACACGTTGCAGGACATCCTGACGCGCTGGCACCGCATGCAGGGGCATGACACGCTCTGGCAGCCCGGCACCGACCATGCCGGCATCGCCACCCAGATGGTGGTGGAACGGGAACTGGCCAAGGAAGGCAAGCCCGGCCGCCGCGAGATGGGGCGCGACGCCTTCGTCGCCCGGGTGTGGGAGCAGAAGAAGAAATCCCGCGGCAACATCCGCGGCCAGCTCGAACGCCTCGGCGCGTCGTGCGACTGGAGCCGCGAAGCCTTCACCATGGGCGGCGCGCCGGGCGACCCCGAGGCGGGCTCGGGCGCGCCCAACTTCCATGACGCGGTGCTGAAGGTCTTCGTCGAGCTTTACAACAAGGGCATCATCTATCGCGGCAAGCGGCTGGTGAACTGGGATCCGCATTTCGAGACTGCGATCTCGGACCTGGAGGTCGAGCAGGTCGAGGTGGACGGCAACCTCTGGCGGTTGCGCTACCAGCTGATGGACGGCGCGACCTACCAGCACCCCGTCGAGTGGGACGAGGATGGCAACGTCACCGCCACCGAGACCCGCGATTACCTGGTCGTCGCCACCACCCGGCCCGAGACGATGCTGGGCGATACCGGCGTCGCCGTGCATCCCGATGATGCGCGCTATGCGCATCTGGTGGGCAAGACCGTGCGCCTGCCGCTGACGGGCCGCGTCGTGCCCATCGTAGCCGACGACTACGCCGACCCCGAAAAGGGCACCGGCGCCGTCAAGATGACGCCCGCGCACGATTTCAACGACTGGGCCGTGGGCCAGCGGCAGAACCTGCGTGTCATCAACGTGATGGGCACGCGGGCGCAGATCGACCTCGAGGTGGACCCCGGCTTCCGCGAGGGGATGGACGACGACACCTTCGCCACGCTGAAGGAACGCTTCCACGGGCGCGACCGCTACGAGGTGCGCGATGCCATCATCACCATCGCGGGGCAGGAGGGTTGGCTCGACGGGATCGATCCCGACCGCCACATGGTCCCGCATGGCGACCGCTCCAAGGTGGCGATCGAGCCGCTCCTGACCGACCAGTGGTTCGTGGACACGAAGCAGGTCGTCCAGCCCGCCATCGACGCGGTGCGCGACGGCCGGACCCGGATCCTGCCCGAGCAGCACGAGAAGGTCTATTACCACTGGCTCGAGAACATCGAGCCCTGGTGCATCTCGCGCCAGCTCTGGTGGGGGCACCAGATCCCTGTGTGGTACGACGACCAGGGCACCCCCTATTGCGCCATGTCCGAGGACGAGGCGCGCAGTATGGCCGGCGGCAAGGCGCTCACCCGCGACCCCGACGTTCTCGACACCTGGTTCTCCTCCGGCCTCTGGCCCATCGGCACGCTGGGCTGGCCCGAACAGACCGAGGAGCTGAAGCGCTATTTCCCCACCGACGTCCTTGTGACCGGCTTCGACATCATCTTCTTCTGGGTGGCCCGGATGATGATGATGCAGCTCGAATTGGTGAAGGAAGTGCCCTTTCACACCGTCTATGTACATGCGCTGGTCCGGGACGAGAAGGGCAAGAAGATGTCCAAGTCCCTTGGCAACGTCCTCGATCCCCTTGAACTGATCGACGAATACGGCGCCGACGCCGTTCGCTTCACCCTGACCGCCATGGCCGCGATGGGCCGTGACCTGAAGCTTTCGACCGCCCGGATCCAGGGCTATCGCAACTTCGGCACGAAGCTCTGGAATGCCGCGCGTTTCGCGGAAATGAACGAATGTTCCCCGCAGCCCGATTTCGATCCGAAATCCTGCACCGCGACCGTCAACCGCTGGATCGTCGGCGAGACCGCCCGCGTGCGCGAG
The DNA here is from genome assembly GCF_013093415.1 of Halovulum dunhuangense. Taxonomy (NCBI): domain Bacteria; kingdom Pseudomonadati; phylum Pseudomonadota; class Alphaproteobacteria; order Rhodobacterales; family Paracoccaceae; genus Halovulum; species Halovulum dunhuangense. Next base: position 474,916 of record NZ_JABFBC010000002.1, on the reverse strand, counting down.
TCCGTGGACGAGGCGTTGACCGCCTTCCGTTTCAACGACGCGGCCAACGCGCTTTACGCGCATGTCTGGGGCAAGGTCTGCGACTGGTATGTCGAATTCGCCAAGCCCCTGCTGCAATCGGATGACGCGGCGCTGGTGGCCGAGACGCGGGCGACCATGGCCTGGGCCATCGACCAGTGCCTGATCCTGCTGCACCCGATCATGCCCTTCATCACCGAACAGCTGTGGGGCGATATCGCGCCCCGGGCGAAGATGCTGGTCCATGCCGATTGGCCCACCTACACCGCGTCCCAACTGGCCGACGCCGAGGCGGATGCCGAGATGGGCTGGGTGATCGGCCTTATCGAGGATATCCGCTCGGTCCGGGCCGAGACGCGCGTGCCCGTGGGCGCGAAGGTGCCGCTGATCCAGCTCGACCTGGATGCCGCCGGGCAGGCCGCCCTTGCCCGCAACCGCGCGCTGATCGAACGCCTTGCGCGGGTGTCCGAGTTCCAGACCGCCGCCGCTGCCCCCAAGGGCGCCGTGACCCTGCCGGTTCCCGGCGGCACCTTCTGCCTGCCGCTCGCCGACGTCATCGACCTCGACGAGGAACGCGCGCGGCTGGAAAAGGCGCTGGGCAAGCTGCAAAAGGAAATGGGCGGGCTCAAGGCCAAGCTCTCGAACGAGAAGTTCGTCGCCAACGCCCCCGAGGAGGTGGTGGACGAGGCCCGCGCCCGGCTGGAGGAACTGGAGGCGGACGAGGCCAAGTTGAACGCCGCGGGCGCACGGCTTGCGGCGCTTGCCTGAACCCCGAACCGAAGGAGGGCCCGCCATGAGCCCGCGCTACACCGATGTCGTCGCAGCCCTGCCCGCAACCGTGCCCTTCGTCGGGCCCGAGCAGCAGGAACGCGCGATGGGCCGGCCCTTTGCAGCGCGGCTGGGCGCGAATGAAAGCGTGTTCGGCCCCGCCCCCGAGGCCATCGCCGCTATGGAACGGGCCGCGGCGCAGGTCTGGAAATACGGGGACGCCGAAAGCTTCGAGCTGCGCGCCGAACTTGCCGCCCTGCACGGCGTGGGGATGGAGAACATCGTGATCGGTGCCGGGATCGACGGGCTTCTGGGCACGCTGGTGCGCCTGCTGGTGGCGCCCGGCACGCCGGTCGTGACCTCGCGCGGGGCGTACCCGACCTTCAACTACCATGTCGCGGGCTCGGGCGGCGCGCTTCACGCCGTGCCCTACCGCGACGATGCCGAGGATCCCGACGCGTTGCTCGATGCGGTGCGCCAGACCCGCGCGCCGCTGGTCTATTTCTGCAACCCCGACAACCCGATGGGCAGCTGGCATGGGGCCGCCCGGGTGCAGGCCTTCATCGATGCGCTGCCCGAGGACACGGTCCTCTGCCTCGACGAGGCCTATGCCGATTTCGCGCCCCCGGACACGCTGCCCGCGATGGACGTGTCGCGCCCCAACGTGATCCGGATGCGCACCTTTTCCAAGGCGCATGGCATGGCCGGCGCGCGCATCGGCTATGCCATCGCCCATCAGGATCTGATCGCCGCCCATGCCCGGATCCGCGACCATTTCGGCGTCAACCTGGTTGCGCAGGCTGGCGCGCTGGCCTCGCTCCGCGCGCCCGACTGGCTGGCGCAGGTGGTGGCGCAGGTGGCCGACGCGCGGGCGCGGATGGCGGATATCGCCGCCGGGAACGGCCTGCGCGCGCTGCCATCGGCCACGAATTTCGTGACCATCGACTGCGGCCGCGACGGCGCCCATGCCACGGCGGTGCGCGACGGGCTGGTGGCGCGCGGCATCTTCGTGCGCATGCCCTTCGCCGCGCCGGAGAATCGCTGCATCCGCGTCAGCGCCGGGCGGCCCGAGGATCTTGACGCCTTTGCCGCCGCCCTGCGCGAGACGCTGCGCGACCTAGGCTGACGCCACCCGCGCCATCGTCTCGGATGCCACGCGCAGCGCCCCCCCGCCATGCGGGATGCCCAGCGCCTTCAGCCCGGCATCGATGGTCGCCAGCGTGCCCAGCAGCATCGGCGGGTTCAGATGCCCCATATGCCCGATGCGGAAGATCGAATCGCCCGGCGGCGATTTCGCCCCGCCCATGCCAAGCCCCAGCCCCAGCGTCACGCCGGCCCGATCCTCGCACCAGCGCCTCAGCCGCTCGGCCTCTCCGGGGCCGGTCTGTATGGTCGTTACCGCGACCGATCGGTGCGCGGGGTCCGGCACGTTCAGCCGGATCGACCCCGTCTCGCCCCAGACATCGACCGCCGACCACACCGTCTGCGCCATCGCCTCGTGGCGGGACCAGACATTCTCCAGCCCCTCCTCCTCGAGGATCATCGTCAGCGCCTCGTGCAGGCCATAGACGTGATGCGTGGGCGCCGTGCCGCAGAAGTTCTGGTAGTACATCGCGGGATGAAAGCGTGGCAGCCAGTCGAAATAGGGCGATACCCGCGTCATGGTCTGGCGCCGCGCAAGCGCGCGATCATTGGCAAAGGCAAAGGACATGCCCGGCGGCGTCATCAGCCCCTTCTGGCAGCCGGCCACCATCACGTCCACGCCCCAGGCGTCCATCTCGAAGCGGGCGCAGGCCAGGCTCGCGATGCAGTCCACCATGAACAGCGCGTCATGCCCCGCGGCCCGGATCGCCGCCCCCAGCGCCGCGATGTCGTTGTTCACCGAAGTGGATGTGTCGGTCTGCGTCGTCAGCACCGCCCGGATCCGCCCATCGGTGTCGGCGCGCAGCCGCGCCTCCAGCCGGGCCGGATCGGCGGCGGCTTCCGTGCCGCAATCGAGAAGCTCCACCTCGATGCCGAGCGCGCGCGCCATCTCGGACCAGCCCAGCGCGAAGCGGCCGTTGACCAGCACCAGCGCCAGGTCGCCGGGTTCCAGCACGTTCACCAGCGCCCCCTCCCAGGCGGCGTGGCCGTTGCCGATATACATGGCCACATGCCCGTCGGTGCGGGCGACCCGGCGCAGGTTGCGCGACACCTCGGCCGTCATCTCGATCAGCGGCCCCTCGTAGATGTTGGGCGCGGCGCGATGCATGGCGCGCAGCACGCGGTCGGGAAGGATCGAGGGGCCGGGGATGGCGCGCAGCGGGCGGCCGTGGGCAAGGGTCATGGCAGGGAGACTCCGTTCGTCAACCGGCCGGACAATAGGCCTTTTGTCGGCGCTGCCAATGCCAATATCGGCCGCAGGCCGGGGGGTGACAGCGCCGCCGCGCCCCCCTATGTCGAGGGACGGGAGGCGCACATGATCGAGGCATTTCACGCAACCGACCGGGCCGTGCTCAGGGTGGCGGGTCCGGACCACCGCAAGTTCCTGCAGGACCTGGTCACCAACGACATCCGCCAGCTGTCGCGAGGGGCTGTCTACGCGGCCCTTCTGACGCCGCAGGGCAAGTACCTGGCCGATTTCCTGATCGTCCCCGGGGGCGATGAGTCGGTGCTTCTGGACTGCGACGCAGCCCAGGCGCAGGACCTGGCGCGGCGGCTGTCCATGTACCGGCTGCGCGCAAAGGTCACGATCGAGGAAACCGCGCTCCGGGTCGTTCAGCTCTGGGGCGAGGGGACGCCGCCAGAGGGCGCCATCGCCGATCCGCGCGACGCAAGCCTCGGCTGGCGGCTTTACGGGCCGGACCCGCAGGCGCTGATGGCGGGGCTTGCGCCCGGCGATCCGGTGGCCTGGGACGCGCTGCGCATCGAACGCGGCGTGCCGGCCTCGGGGCGCGACCTGGTCGCCAATGACAGCTACATCCTCGAGTCGGGCTTCGACCGGCTGAACGGGGTGGATTTCCGCAAGGGCTGCTATGTCGGGCAGGAAGTCACCGCCCGGATGCGCCACAAGACGGAACTCCGCAAGGGGCTGGTCCGCGTCCGGGTAGAGGGAGCCGCCCCACCGCCCGGGACCGAGATCCTGCGCGATGGCAAGCGGGTCGGCACGCTCCATTCCACCGCGAACGGCATCGGCCTTGCGCATCTGCGCTTCGACCGCATGGGCGAGGGGATGGCAGCGGGCGACGCCCGCATCCACCCGATCGGGGATTAACGCTCGCGCACCGTTTCGGCGAGACGGTTGAACAGCGGCTCGTTGGCGGCGACCACGCCGCCATCCTCCACCGGATAGGTGTCGGGGGTGAAGCCGTCGATCATGCCGCCCGCCTCGCGCACCAGCAGAACGCCGGCGGCCATGTCCCAGGCCTGGATGCCCATTTCCCAGTAGCCGTCGTAGCGCCCGGCCGCCACATAGGCCAGGTCGAGCGACGCCGCCCCCCAGCGCCGGATACCGGCGCATTGCGGGCTGAGGCGCGCCAGCTGCCTGAGAAAGGTCGGCAGGTTCGGGTTCGCCGCAAAGGGCACGCCGGTCGCGAACACCGCCGCGGTCATGTCGCGGCGGTCCGACACCCGCATCCGGCGGTCGTTCATCCAGGCGCCCGCGCCCTTTTCGGCGGTGAACATCTCGTCCTTGATCGGGTCGTAGACCACGGCGGCGACGATCTGGCCCTTGTGCTCAAGTGCGATGGACACGGCCCAGTGCGGCATGCCGTGCAGGAAGTTGGTGGTCCCGTCCAGCGGATCGACGATCCAGCGCCGGGTCGGGTCGGTCCCGTCGGAGGCGCCCGTCTCCTCGCCCAGCCAGCCGTAATTCGGCCGCGCCTCGGTCAGTTCGGCGCGGATGATCTGTTCCGCCTTGATGTCGGCGCGGCTGACGAAATCGCCCGCGCTTTTCGAAGAGACCTGAAGGTTCTCGACCTCGCCGAAGTCGCGCACGAGCGAGCGTCCCGCCTTGCGCGCGGCCTTGATCATTATGTTGAGATTCGCCGATGCGATTGTCATGGTGGTCCCGCTGTCCGTTTCGCGCCTCTCTTATGCCTTCGGGCGCAAAAGGCCAAGCCGACATGCAGGAGACAATTGACGCAATGCATTTTCAATGACTGACCCAGCCGACGATGGCGCCCCGATCCTGAACCTCCGGCTGTTGTCCACGACCGACCTACACGGCCACATCACCGCCTGGGACTACTTTGCCGACCGCGCGACCGACCGCCACGGGCTGGTCCGGACCGCTTCCCTGCTCGATGCCGCCCGCGCCGGGGCGCCGCAGGGCAACGTGCTGGTGGTGGATTGCGGCGATTTCCTGCAAGGCAACCCGCTGGGCGACCTGGTGGCCGAGGATCCTGCCCGGTTGGACAGCGGCCCGCACCCGGTGATCGCCGCGATGAACGCCGCCGGGATCGAGGTGGCGACGCTCGGCAATCACGATTTCAACTTCGGGCTGGAGTTTCTGGACCGCTGCCTTGCGGGTGCGGATTTCCCGGTGGTGACGGCGAATGTCGTACGGGACCCGCTGGCCGCCGATCCGTTGGCAGACACCCATCTGATCCCGCCTTTCGCGATGCTGGAGAAGGCGTTGACCGATACGGCGGGGGCAGAGCACCTGTTGACCATCGGCGTGCTGGGGCTGTGCCCGACGCAGATCATGGGCTGGGATCACCGGCTGCTTGCGGGTCGGGTCGACGCGCGCGACATGCGCGAGACGCTTGCCGCCTGGGCGCCTGAACTGCGGGCACGAGGGGCGGACCTGGTCGTGGTGCTGGCCCATTGCGGCATCAACCCCGAGCCCTATCGCCCGGGGATGGAGCAGGCGGCGCTGCATCTGGCGTCCGTGCCGGGGGTGGACGTGATCATTTGCGGCCACCAGCACCAGGTCTTTCCGGGGCCGGACTTCGCGGATGTGCCCGGTGCCGATCCGGAGGCCGGAACGCTGAACGGCACGCCGGCCGTGATGGCGGGGGCCTTCGGCTCGCATCTGGGGGTGCTGGACCTGCGCCTGGAACGGGGCCCGCAGGGGTGGCGTATCGCGGGGCAGCGGGCCGAGGCGCGGCCGATCTTCATGGACCGCCCGAGGGTCGCAGACGCGCCCGGGATCCGTGCCGTGGTCGCGGACGCGCACCGCCAAACCCTTGATCTGATGTCGGAATCCGTGGGTCACACGCCCGCGCCGGTCACGACCCATTTCGCGATGGTCGCCGATTGCGCGGCGGTGCAGGTGGTGACGCGGGCGCAGGCGGAGTTTGTCCGGAGGGAACTGGCGGGGACGGAGTGGGAGGGGGTGCCGGTGCTGTCGGTCAGCTCTCCGTTCAAGGCGGGGGGCGGGAGCTATACGGCCATACCGGCGGGGCCGGTGGCGCTGCGGGATGTGGCGGACCTGTATCTTTACCCCAACGCGGCGACGGCGCTGCTGATGACCGGGGAACAGGTGTCGGAATGGCTGGAACGGGCGGCGGCGATCTTCCGGCAGGTGGCGCCGGGGGCGCGCGATGCGGCGCTGATCGACCCCGCGCATCACACCTACAATTTCGACGTGATCGACGGCGTGACCTATGCGATCGACCTGAGCCAGCCCGCCCGCTATGACGCCGAGGGGCGTAGAAACGCAAATGAAAACAGGCGCATAAAAGATCTCTGCCATGATGGCCGGCCGGTCGCGCCGGGCGATCGCTTCGTGCTGGCAACCAACAGCTACCGGGCCGGGGGCGGGGGGAATTTCCCCGGCGCCGGGGTCGCGCCGCGGGTGATGGAGGCCTCGGTTTCCAACCGCGACATCCTGCTGGCCCATGTGCGCAGGACGGGCGGGATCGACCCGGCGACACGGCCGAACTGGCGCTTCCACCCCCTGCCCGGGACCAGCGTGAGCTTCGTTTCGAGCCCCGCGGCGGTGGCGGAACTGCCGCTTGCGGGCGGGCCCGAGATCGAGCCGGTCGGCCCCGATGCGGGGGGCGGAATGGTGTTCCGGCTGCGGCTTTAGGCGGTCTGGAAAACGTATGGCAAGCGTATGGCAGGCGTATGGCATCCGGCGATTTCCGGCGTTTCCGCCGGACCTGTCGAAAAAGCGATACACTTCGCCGACAGATTGGCGAACATGACGGAGAGCGCGCCCCGAGACGCGCGAAACAGGACCAGAGGGACCGACCCATGACCAGACTTCCCGCCCCCAGCCGCAGAGCGTTCCTTGCCAGTGCCGGCGCAGCCGGATCGCTGATCGCGCTGCACCCCTTCGCCGCCCGCGCGCAGGCGCGGCAGGCGCATCTGCGGATCATGGCCACCACCGACCTGCATGTGCATGTCTATCCCTACGACTACTACGGCGACCGGCCCAACGACACGATGGGACTGGCGCGCACCGCATCCATCATCGAGGCGATCCGGGCCGAGGCCGGCAACGCGATGCTGGTGGACAATGGCGACTTCCTTCAGGGCAACCCGATGGGCGACTACATCGCCTATGAGCGCGGCATGCGCGAGGGCGACATCCACCCGATCATCGCGGCGATGAACGTCCTGGGATACGAGGCCTCGACGCTGGGCAACCACGAGTTCAACTACGGGCTCGACTTCCTGTCCAAGGTGATCGCGGGGGCGAATTTCCCGGTCGTGTCGGCCAACGTGGTGCGCGGCGCGCTGGGCGCCACGGCGCGCGAGGACCAGACGCTGGTGCCGCCCTATGTGATCGTCGACCGCGAGATCGTGGACGGGGCGGGCAACGCGCACACGGTGCGGGTCGGGCTGATCGGTTTCTGCCCGCCGCAGATCATGACCTGGGACGCGCGCCACCTGGAGGGCAATGTCAGCGCCCGCGACATCCTGCTGGCGGCCCAGGGCTGGGTGCCGCAGATGCGCGAGGAGGGCGCCGACATCGTGGTGGCGCTGAGCCATTCGGGCATTTCCGCCGACCGGGTGCATGAGGGGATGGAGAACGCATCGCTCTACCTGGCCGGGATCGACGGGATCGATGCCATCGTCACCGGGCATCACCACCGGGTGTTCCCCGGCGACGGCTACGAGACCGGCGGCGGCATCGATACCGAGCGCGGCACGCTTCTGGGCAAGCCCGCGACGATGCCGGGTTTCTGGGGCTCGCACCTGGGGCTGATCGACCTGATGCTGGAACAGGATGGCGACGGCTGGCGGGTGATCGGGCACGAGGCCTCGGCCCGGCCGATCTATGAGCGGGTGGAGCGCGAGACGCGCCCGCTGGTCGAGGACGCGGCCCCGGTGCTGGCGGCGGTGGCCGCCACCCACCAGGAGACGCTGGATTATGTGCGCCGCGCGGTGGGCGAGACGGCCGCCCATCTGCACAGCTATTTCGCGCTGGTGGCCGACGATCCCTCGGTCCAGATCGTGAGCCAGGCGCAGACCTGGTACATCGAGCAGATGATGAGGGGCACCGAGTGGGAGGGCCTGCCGATCCTGTCCGCCGCCGCCCCCTTCAAGGCGGGTGGCCGGGGCGGGCCGGATTACTACACCGACGTGCCCCCGGGGCCGGTGGCGATCAAGAACGTGGCGGACCTGTACCTGTATCCCAACACGGTGATGGCGGTGGCGATCGACGGGGCGACCGTGCGCGAATGGCTGGAGCGCAGCGCCGGCATGTTCAACCAGGTGGATCCCGGCGCGCAGGACGCGGCGCTGCTGAACCCCGATTTCCCGTCCTACAATTTCGACGTGATCGACGGGGTCAGCTACCGCATCGACCTGAGCCAGCCCGCCCGCTACGACAACGAGGGCACTGTCGTGAACCCGGACGCGCACCGGATCGTGGACCTGAGCTGGAACGGCGCGCCGATCGATGATGCCCAGATGTTCGTGGTGGCGACCAACAACTACCGCGCGGGCGGCGGCGGCAGTTTTCCGGGCGCGGATGGATCCACCATCATCTTCGAGGGGCCGGACACCAACCGCGACGTGATCGTGCGCTACATCGTGGAGCAGGGCACCATCGACCCGGCGGCGGATGGCAACTGGAGCTTTGCGCCGATGCCCGGCACCACCGTGCTGTTCCAGACCGGACCGGCGGCGGCGGCCCATGCGGGCGCGGTCAGAAGCGTCGCGATCGAACCCGCGGGCGAGGGCGAAGGCGGCTTCGCGCTTTACCGCATGACGCTCTGACGCGCCGCTCGCGGCGACTCGGGCGCGCGTGATAGACTGGCCGCGTTTCCTTGCCGGGGAGGCGCGGCCATGTCCGGGCGAATACACCTGCTGATCGGAACCACCAAGGGCGCCTTCGTGCTGGACGGGGACGCGGGCCGCCGCGACTGGGCGATCCGCGGCCCGTTCTGCGACGGCTGGCCCATCAACCATGTGATCGGCGACCCGGAAACGGGGGTGATCCATGCGGCGGGCGGCTCTCCGTGGCATGGGATCGGCGTCTGGCGCAGCGACGACCTGGGCGGCAGCTGGCGCTGGTCGGGCGAGGGGATCCATGCCGAGGAACGCGCGGCCCCCATCGACAGCGTCTGGTCGCTGGGCCGCGCGCCGGGGCGGCTATATGCGGGCACGCGGCCGGCGGAGCTGTTCGAAAGCCGCGATGGCGGCGAGACCTGGGCGCGGCTGGACGCGCTGACCGCGCATCCGAGCCGGGCGCACTGGCATCCGGGCGGCGCGGGGCTGACGCTGCATCACATCGTGACCGATCCCGGCAATCCGGGCCGGATCTGGGTCGGCATCTCGTCCGCGGGGGTGTTCGCCAGCGAGGATGGCGGCGCCAGCTGGGAGCCGCGCAACATGGGCGTGCGCAACGACTACGCCGAGACCGAGGCCGAGCGCTGCGGCGCGCCTTACGGCCAATGCGTGCACGGGCTGGCGCTGGGCCCCGGCGGCGTGATGTACCAGCAGAACCATTGCGGGATGTATCGGAGCCTTGACGCCGGGCGCAGCTGGCAGAGCATCGAGGCGGGGCTGCCGTCGAGCTTCGGCTTTCCGGTGGGGGTGCATCCGCGCGATCCGGGCGTGGTGTGGCTGGTGCCGATGAACGGCGACGTGGCCGGGCGCTACATGCCGGGGGCGGCGGCGGCGGTCTGGCGCAGCATGGACGGGGGTGCGACCTGGGCTGCGCAGCGGCGCGGACTGCCGCAGGAGCATTGCTATTTCACCGTGCTCAGGCAGGCGCTGGCGGTCGATGACGGGGAACCCGCGGGGGTCTATTTCGGGACCAATGCGGGCAGCATCCATGCCAGCGCCGACGAGGGGGAAAGCTGGGTGGAGGTAGCGCGCAACCTGCCCACGGTGCTGTCGGTGGAGGTGATGCGGCTGGGGGGCTGAAATGCGAACGGGGCCCGCGCGGGGCCCCGTCGGCAGGGTCGTCCGGGCGGGCGTCAGGCGCGCTCGGAATATTCCATGGTCTCGGTGTTGATGATCACCGCCTCGCCCTGGCCCACGAAGGGGGGGACCATGATGCGCACGCCATTGTCCAGAACGGCGGGCTTGAAGCTGTTGGCGGCGGTCTGGCCCTTCACCGCGGGCTCTGTCTCGGCGATGGTGCAGGTGACTTTCTCGGGCAGCGACATGGAAAGCGCCTCGTCGTCGTAGTATTCGACGGTGACGGTCATGCCGTCCTGCAGGAAGGGCCGACGCTCGCCCAGGATGTCGGAGGGCAGTTCGATCTGCTCGAAGGTCTCCGAGTCCATGAAGACGAGCATGCCGTCATTCTCGAACAGGAACTGCTGGTCCTTCTGCTCGAGGCGGACGCGTTCCACCTTGTCTGCGGAGCGGAAGCGCTCGTTCAGCTTGGAGCCGTTGCGCAGGTTCTTCATCTCGACCTGCGCGAAGGCGCCGCCCTTGCCGGGTTTCACATGGGCGACCTTGACCGCGACCCAGAGGCCGCCGTCATGTTCCAGGATGTTGCCCGGACGAATTTCATTGCCGTTGATCTTGGGCATCGGAACCTCTGGGGGTGTGCGGTTTGCTGGCGTCTCCCCTAGCGGCATTCGGGTCGGCTGGCAAGGCGCGGCCCATGAGGATTCCGCCTGCGACGGCCCAGGGGATCAGGCCCTCCATGTGGATGTAGTTTCCCGAGACGAGCGACAGGGCGTACATCGCGGTCAGCACCAGAAAGGCGGGCAGGGTGTCGGGGTGGCGGCGGGCGATGGCCGCGCCGCGGATCCAGGCCCAGCCGGCAAGCGCAAGAAGCGCGAGGGCAAGCGGGATGCCCACCGCGAGCGCCAGTTCCAGCGGCGCGTTGTGGAGGTGGCGGTGGCGCACGTCGTTCGGCCAGTCGAGGATCCAGCCGGCCTGGAAGAAGCCGTGGCCGAAGATCGGCTTTTCGAGGATCAGGTCGATCCCGCGGCGCCAGATCTCGAGCCGGGCAGAGGAGATGTCGGCGCCCTGGGCCATGCTTTCGGCATCCTGCGCGATGCGGCCGAAGATCTGGAGCCCGGCGCTTTCGGCGGGCAGCGGCAGCGACAGGAGCGCGCCAAGCACGAGCGCGGCCGTGATCGGCGGCAGGGCGCGGCGCAAGTCGCGGGAAAGCGTGGCGCCGAGCGCAAGGGTGCCGATGATCGCGGCCAGCCCGCCGCGGCCACCCGACCAGCAGAGTGCCGCTGCGAGCAGGGTCACGGCCGCAAGGGCCAGGATGCGGCGTCGCGGCGAGGGGCCGGCCATTGCCGCCAGCCCGATCGCGGCTGCCAGGGTGGCCGTCATCAGGTCCCCGAAGGGGCGGATCCAGCTCAGGCCCGGCAGGCGGTTGGCCAGCCCGTCCACAGGCGCCTCGATCAGGGGCCAGGCCAGCAGCGTCGCGGGCAGGGCGAAAAGGCCGAGCGCGGCGATGAACAAGGACAGGTCGCGCGTCTCGGTCACCGGGTCGCGGGTGACGAGAAAGGCCGTGAAGAAAAGGACATGGCCCGCGACGAAGACATGGATCAGCGGCAGCGGGCCGTCCGATTTGTCGACGCTGACGGCGTAGGCCACGGCATAGGCCGCCACCCACGCGATGTTGAAGGCGGCGAAGGCGCGGGGGGCGACCGGGGTGAAGTGCCTGAGGGCGTAGCCCAGCAGCAGCGCGCAGAGAAAGATCTTGGACCAGCCGTTGATGTGCTCGATCTCGGCGAAGGCGCCAGTGCGCAGGAACCAGCCGAGGTCGAACAGCCCCATGGCCAGCAGAAACACCGGCAGCGTGAGAAGCGCCCACCTGTAGGGCCGGGTGCGGATCATGCGCGCGCCCCGGGGGCTGCGGGGCGGCCGAGCGTGAGGCCGAAGCACAGCGCCACGACCAAGAGCGTCGCCTCGTAATAGAGGACGCCCTCGACCAGGGACATCGCCGCAAGTGCTGTCAGGGCCAGATGGGCTGCGATCCGCGCCGGTTCCGGATGGCGTAGCGTCAGGCGCAGGGCCCGAATCCAGAGCGCGAGCAGGAGAACGATCAGGGCGGTTCCACCGACAAAGCCGAAGTCGAACAGGAATTGTAGGACCGCGTTGTGGGGATGCCAGAAGATAGGGATGTCCGGTGCGCGGGCGTTTTCGTGGAAAAAGGCGAACTGCTCGAAGCCGTTGCCAACAAGGGGGGCCTTCAGGATCTGCTCCCATGTCATGACCCACAGGGTGAGCCGGCCGCTCAACACGGCATCGGGCGACAGTGCCGCCATCTCGGCTGCGGGCATCTCGGCTGCGGGCATGAAGTTCTCGACAAAGCCCAGGTTGGGGTCGGGGATCGGCACTGGAAGCGACAGGAGGATGCCGAGCAAAAGGCCTGCGGCGAAAGCCGGTAGCGCCCCGAGACCCTTTCTCCCCGTGAGCAGGGGAAGGAGAAGTATCGCTGCAACAAGCCCGAGCAGTCCTACGCGGGAGCCGGACCAGAACAGGGCCGCCGACAGCACCGCCGTCACCGCGAAGCCGACGGCTTGGCGCGACGGAGGGCGGCAGGCCATGAGGCCGAGCGTTGCCGCAAGAGCAGCGGCAAGGACCACGCCCCAGAGCCTAACGTGGAAATAGGGAATGTTGATGACGAGCAGCGGGCCGTAGCCGAGCCGGTCCTCGAACAGCGCCGCCGCGAGAACCAGCGGTATATGCAGAAGGGGGCCTGCGATGAGGGCCAGGACGAAAGCGTGGCGGGTTCCATCCCGTCGCGCCGCGAGCCATGCAACGGCCGGAGCAAGCGCGATGTAAGACACGACGATCTGCAGACGCCTGAGTGCCGAGCCTCTGTATACGCCGTCGGACAGGATCCCCGCCACAAATGCCGTGACCACGATGGCCGCCAGCGCAAGCCAGGGCCAGGCAACTGTCGCAGGGACCGGACGCATCCCGAGCGCGAGGCTGTAAAGCAGGACCGTAATGCAGAGATATTGCGCGAGCGGTATCGCAAGCGCCGTCTCGGTGAGGCCGCCGATCATCAGGCCCAGCGATACGAGTGTCGTGGCCGCGGCCACCATGGCAAGCGCGGCAGGCGGCCATCCCGCATCGGTTGCGGGGCTGCGGGTCGTGTCGCTGGGCATGGGGGTCATCAGGGGTGCCGTCTCGCCGTCATGTGGCGCTGACGCTACCCAATACGCTCTCACCGCGGCAGGGCCCAGAGACGAGTTTCGGGCGGGCGTGGCCGTGCTGCACCGGTCTGGTCGTCCGGGGCCGGGTGCGGTCGCCGGTGTCGGCGACGATCGTTCCCGGCTTTCCGCGGCGCTCGGTCGGGGCCGCCGGGTCACGCGCCACAGCGCGTCGCGGGATCGGGGTGGCCTGCCTGCCGCTGCGCCGGATCGCGGGCAGTTCGGCCGCGAGCCGCCCGAAATGGACTTGCTGCGCCGCGTGATTGACGAGACCGGGATGCTTGCCTACGATTTGAAGTTGTAGAGCGGTTACCGAGATAACGAGTAATTTCGGCAGACATCGGAATCCCAAGGGATCTTACGATCAAACGCTCGGCTACAGCATCACCAGCAGTGGCACCCGGCATAATCGTCAAGAGATGTCTTCATTTTCATGACGCTATCGTAGTGCGATCATGCGATAGCCAGCGGGGCTACGGATGGTCATTTCACTATACGGCAATGGGGCGTGCTCGTGCGCTGCGATTCCCAACGAGATCTTGCCCGACCTTGAGAGCCTGTCGGGACTCGGGTGCGCCGGCGGGATGGTGCGTTGATGTTCGACATCATCTCGCTGACCGTCGTCCTTGGGCTGACCGAGCACATAGACCATTGCAGGAAATGCAACGAGTTTCACCCGGCGATCTATGCCACGTTCGAGGGTCCGGGTCCGGACTGGCTTGGCTACAGGATAGGCGCGTATCTGAACAGCCAGGATCGCATTGCCCTTGCGGCCGGGGTCAACATCGACGGGCCCGGATTGACATTCGTCCAGGCGGGGGTGGTGACCGGCTACCGGTTCGCTCCGGTGGTGCCGATGGCGCGCGTGGGGCTGGAGTACGAGCATGCGTCAGGATTTGGCGGCAGGATATTCGCATTCCCGTCGGCATCCGATGACGAGCTGGAACTGGGTATCGGCGTCGAGGCGAATTACACCTGGAGGTGGTGACGCCGGTTGACTGATTTCATGGTACCGACTCCCCGGCTCGAACGGGGGACCTCTTGATCCACAATCAAGCGCTCTAACCTACTGAGCTAAGTCGGCACCGTGCGCGATGCCCTAGCGCCTTGTGCCGGGGAATGCAAGACCCGGCTGAGGGGGGGCGCGCTTGAAATCCGCGGGGGGCGGGCGTAAGGCGGGGCGGCACGCGGATGGGGGCAGGATCATGGGCATCAACAGCGAAAGCGACATCGAGGCAGGGTTGCAGATCGGGCCGACCGACCAGGGAATGGTGCGGATCTACATTTCCGGCGACGGGGTCGACCTGCCGATGGACTTCGATCCGGAAGAGGCCGAGGAGATCGCCGAAGAGCTGCGCATGGCGGCCGAGCAGGCGCGCGGGATCAAGCCGAAGCGGCAGCGCTGAGGGCGGCCTCGCTCAGGCGGCGCAGGCGGTCGGCGCCGGTGCGCGCGATCTTCAGCAGCATCGCCTTGCGCCGGGCGGCGGCGAGCGGCGTCTCGGGGCCGAGGCGCAGGATCTGCGCGTCCCAGGGATCGGCGAGGATGAGGCCGGTCCCCTCGGGCAGCAGGTCCAGCGGGAAGTCCGCGTCCACCGCCCAGAAGAAGCGGTCGCACCAGTCCAGATAGCCGTGCCATTTCGCATCCGCCCGGAAATCGGCGCGGCAGGACTTGCATTCCACCACCCAGAGTTCCCCCCTGGGCCCCACCGCCATCACGTCCACGCGCAGGCCGCGGCTGGGGACGAATTCGAACAGGCTGGAAAAGCCGAGGCTTTCCAGGTGTCGCCCGACGCCGCGGGCGAGAAGCTGGCCGGGTTGGGGACGATCCTGCATGACCGGGAATTGAACATTTCGCGAACATGGCGTCAAGCCTGCTGCCGGGCGGCCCCTGTCCGGACGGGTGCGGGGGCGGTCAGGCCAAGCTGCGCAAGCCGTTCGGCGTAGCGCGCGGCCTGCGCGTCGAGGCTGTAGTCGGTTTCCATCACCATCCGGCCGCGCCGCGCCTGGTTGCGGGCGGCGTCGGGGGCGTCGGCCATGCGGATCAGGGCCGCGGCAAGCGCATCGGTGTCGATCTCGGCCCAGCGGGCGCCGGGGCAGCGCAGGATGGCATGGCCCTCGGGCACCGGGACGAGGCGGGCGGGCACGCACTCGGCGGTCAGCGGCGTGCAGAAGTCGCGCGGGCCGGAATGGTCGGTGACGGCCACGGGCGTTTCCAGCGCCAGCGCCCAGGCGGGAAAATAGCCGAAGCCCTCGGCCCGGTGGGGCGAGATCAGGCCGTCGGCGCCGGCGATCAGGGCGAGCAGGTCGGGCAGGGGCAGGTCGGCCTCGATCAGGTGCAGGCGCGGGTCGGTGGCGGCAAGGGCGCGGATGCGGCCCATCTGCCCCTCGGGGTCGGTCCAGGGCCGGTCGCGGTCGCGCGGCGTGGTGGTCTTGATGACCAGTTCCACGTCCCGGCGTCGGGGAAAGGCGGTCTGGAAGGCACGGACGGCGGCGAGGGGGTTCTTGCGCGCGACCGAGGAGCGGCGATCGAAGCAGGTCACGAAGCGGCGCGTGCCGGGGGCGCGCGGCGGCGGGGCAGAGGGCGCGGGCAGCTGGATGCCCTTGCGCATCAGGACCACCGGACCCCTGAAATGCGGCTGGTAGAGGCGCTGGAGAAAGAGCGAGGGCACCCAGATCTCGTCCAGCATCTCCATCGCGAGGCGGTGGGCGGGGGGGATGCGGTCCAGTTCCCACAGGAGAAAGCCGATATGGAAGGCGTCGCGCCTTGCATGGCGGGACAGGATTTCCTGCGGGATCCGGTCCGCGTTCAGGTGGTGGAGGACCACGTCGCGCAGGACGGGGCGGGCGGGGCCCGCGGGGGGCGGCAGGTGGAGCGTGCCGGGCGTTGCGTCCACCGGGTCGAGAACGGGGGCGAGGCCCGCGCGGGAAAGGGCCTGGGCGCTCATCCAGAAGTTCTGCGACAGGCCGGTGCCGTTGGCGGCAATGCCGGTCAGGCGCAGCGCGGGGGATGCGGGCCGGGCCGGCAGGGCTGGCGGGCAGAGGGCGGCAAGCGTGCCGCGCAAGGCTGGGCAGGCCCAGGGGGCGGCAAGGGTCTCGATACGCTCGACCGGCAGGCGCAGGGCGAAGGCGAGCATCCATTCGCGGCGGCTGAGGGCGGGGTCGCCGGGCAGAAGCGGCTGGTCGAGGGCGGCAAGATGCGGTGCGTCGGCGGGGCGGGGGCAGCCTGCGAGATGGCGCAGCAGCGCGCCGGCATGGCCGTCGCCGGTGGGCGGGGCGGTATCCTCGGCGGTGCGCCAGAGGCGCGGGCGCTTGCCCAGCGCGGCCAGGTGTTCGGCCATCCGGGTCAGGCGCGGGTTGCGCGGCGAGGGGGCGAGCGCGGTCGCCACGGCGCGCGGGCGGGGCCCGGCCGGCCGGTCGCGGCCCATGGCGAGCGCGGCCTCGGCGTCGCGGGGGCGGATCGCGCGGCCCTGGCGGGCGAGCGCCAGCAGCCTGGCGCGGGTTTCGGGGGCAAGCGCGGCGGCGTCCGACCCGGCGAGGGCGCGGGCCAGGTGCTGGTCGGTCAGGCGCAGCGGGTGGGCGGCGCGGGGCTGGACCAGGGCAAAGAGGGCGGCCTCGGCGGTGCCGGGGTCGGGGGGCGCGCAGGGCAGGCCGAGCCGGCCGGCGACAAGGTCGCCCGCCGTGTCGGTGGTCGATGCGGCGCCAAGGCGGCGGCGGGCGGCGGCAGAGAGGCGGGCGCGCAGGATCAGCGCCAGCGCCTTGTCGGCATGGCGGCCCGGCTCGTGCAGCAGGAGGACCGGGCCGCCCTTCTCGATGAGGTGGCAGAGGGCCGTGAGGCGCGCCCACCAGTCGCCGAGCGCGCGGCGCCGGGGCGTGCCGGCGAGCCGCGCGAGGCTGCGAAGGCTGACGATGCCGGGCGCGCCCAGGGCGTCCGGCGGGACGGCGGCGATGTCGCTTTCGGCGAAGGCGCCGGGATGCAGCGAGAGCGTCACCACGCGGGCGCCGCCAAGGGCAGCGCCCGCGGCGCATTCGGCCAGCCTGCGCGCGGCGCCGCCCCCGGTCATGGCGAAGCCGCCGAGGATCCAGAGCGCGGGCCGGGCATCCTGCGGGGCGGTCGGGCTGGCGGGGGGAAGCGCCTGGGTCATGGCGCCATCCTCGGGCTGCGTGGTTAACGGCGGATTAAGCGTGCGGCAGCGCCTGCGCCCTCTTCTCTTTTGGCCGGCATCGCATATGTTGTGGGGTGGCGGGTGCTGCTCTTCCCGTGCAGGGGCCTTTATCCTAGTGGCCTTAAATGTTCTTGAGGGAGCTGGCTCTGTGCTCGACCCTGGTCCTGCACATCTGGCGCCCACCTGGTTAGCCAGGCTCTCAAGGATCCAGTGCCTCCACGGTCGCTGCGGGCCCGCCACCCTTTTCCCGATCCCCGCCGTGATCCCCGGCCGCCCTGCGGGCGGGCCAGAGCGCGCGCGAAGGGTGCTTGCCTTCCTGTCCGGACCGGCCTACGTCCCCGTGCCATGAGACTCCTGTTCCTGGGCGATGTTGTCGGACGGACGGGCCGCGCGGCTGTGCTGGAGCGGATCGCGAAGCTGCGCGCCGACTGGAAGCTCGATTTCATCGTGGTCAACGGCGAGAACGCGTCGGCGGGCATGGGCCTGTCGGGGCTGAACGCGCGGGAATTCCTGGATGCGGGCGTCGATTGCCTGACGCTGGGGGACCATGCCTTCGACCAGCGCGACATGCTGAGCTTCATCGAGAGCGAGCCGCGCATCCTGCGCCCCGTCAACTTCGCCAAGGTCGCGCCGGGCCATGGCCACCGGCTGTTCACCCTGCCCGGCGGGCGCAAGGTGCTGGTGATCCAGGTCCTGGGGCAGGTCTTCATGAAGCGGCCCTTCGACGATCCCTTCTCGGCGATCGAGGGCGCGCTGAAGGCGGCGCCGCTGGGCGGGGTGGCGCAGGCGGTGATCGTGGACATGCATGCCGAGGCCACCTCCGAGAAGATGGCGATGGGGCATTGGTGCGACGGGCGCGCCTCGCTGGTGGTGGGCACGCATACCCATGTGCCCACGGGCGACGTGCAGATCCTGCCCAAGGGCACCGCCTACATGAGCGATGCGGGCATGTGCGGCGATTACGACAGCGTGATCGGGATGGAAAAGCTGGAGCCGATGACGCGCTTCATCACCGGGATGGGCAAGGGCCGCTTCAAGCCCGCCGAGGGCGAGGCGACGCTGTCGGGCATCGTGGTCGAGACCGACGACCGCACCGGGCTTGCGCGCCAGGCGGCGCCGGTGCGGATCGGCGGGCGGCTGGCGCAGGCCGAGCCGGGGTTCTGAGCCGAATGCCCGCGCTTTACGGCGCGCTTCTCGTGCTGGGGCTGTTCTGGGGCGTGGGCATCCCGCTGACCAAGATCGCCGTCGGCGCGGGATACGCGCCGCTGGGGCTTATCGCGTGGCAGACCATCTACATGACGCTGTTCCTGTCGATCGTGCTGCTGGTGCGCGGCGGCGGGTTCCGGCTGGGTCGCCGGCACTGGCGGCTTTACGCGGTGATCGCGCTGAGCGGCACGCTGATCCCCAACAGCTTCGGCTACCGCGCGGCGGCGGAACTGCCGGCGGGGGTCATGTCCATCATCATCGCGCTGGTGCCGATGTTCGCGCTGCCCGTGGCGCTGGCGCTGGGGCTGGAGCGCTGGCGCTGGGCGCGGCTGGGCGGCGTGGCGCTGGGCGGGGTGGCGGTCGCGCTGATCGCCGGGCCCGAGACGAGCCTGCCCGCGGGCACCGAGGTGGCGTTCGTGGCGCTGGCGCTGGTGGCGCCGCTTTCCTACGCGATCGAGGGGAACTACCTGGCGCTGAAGGGCACCGGGGGCCTCGGCCCGTTCGAGGTGCTGTGGGGCGCGAGCCTGCTGGGGGCGCTGGTCGCGGTGCCGGCGGCGCTGGCTTCGGGCGACTGGATCGACCCGCGCAGGGCCTGGGGCGTTGCGGAATGGGCGATCCTGGGCAACGCGGTCAGCCATGGCATCGCCTATGCCGGCTACGTCTGGCTGGTCGGGCGGGCGGGCGCGGTCTTTGCCGCGCAGGTCGCCTACCTGGTGACGGGCGCGGGGGTCCTGTGGTCGATGGCGCTTCTGGGCGAGCGCTATTCGGGCTGGGTCTGGCTGGCGCTGGTGCTGATGCTGGCCGGCGTGTCGCTGGTGCAGCCGCGCGCGGGCGCGGCGCGGCGCGCGGGTGCTTGAACTTCGGCGCCGTTGCGGCCTATATGCACGCCGACATTTCCTGCAAGTCGTGAAAAGGCGAGGCGCGCATGGCCGGGCATTCCAAATGGGCGAACATCCAGCACCGCAAGGGGCGGCAGGACGCGATCCGGGCGAAGCTGTTTTCCAAGCTCTCGAAGGAGATCACCGTCGCGGCGAAGATGGGCGACCCTGACCCCGACAAGAACCCCCGGCTGCGGCTGGCGGTGAAGGAAGCCAAGGCGCAGTCGGTGCCCAAGGACGTGATCGAGCGGGCGATCAAGAAAAGCCAGGGCGGCGATGCCGACAGCTACGACGAGATCCGCTACGAGGGCTATGGCCCCGAGGGCATCGCGATCATCGTCGAGGCGATGACCGACAACCGCAACCGGACCGCGTCGAACGTGCGCTCTATCTTTGCCAAGGCGGGCGGCAACCTGGCGGAAACCGGTGCGGTCAGCTTCATGTTCGACCGCAAGGGGCTGGTGGTCTATCCCGCGTCGGTGGGCGATGCGGAAAAGGTGCTGGAGGCCGCGATCGAGGCCGGGGCCGAGGACGTGGAGAGCACCGAGGACGGGCACGAGATCTATTGCGAGCCGGGCGATCTGAGCGACGTGTCGAACGCGCTGGAGGCGGTGCTTGGCGAGAGCGAGACCAGCAAGCTGGTGTGGAAGCCGCAGACCACCACGACGCTGGACCTGGAAGGCGCGCAGAAGCTGATGAAGCTGATCGAGGCGCTGGAAGATGATGACGACGTGCAGTCGGTCACCGCGAATTTCGAGATGTCGGACGAGGTGATGGCGCAGCTCTGAGCGGGGCTGCGGTATCCGTCCGCAATGCAAGACGGCGCCCCGCGGGGCGCCGTTCGCGTCAGGTCGCTGTCGGGGTTGCAACTAGGGGGTAGCGCAACCCCGACAGCCTTGCGCCCGGCCCGTGGTGGCGTCGTGCAGGGCGCAATTCCGGGTGATTATTCGTCAGTGCCGAGATTTTCGGCCGTCTTTTCCTTCGATTTGTCGGAGCGGACGAGGCCGGAGATCACGTTGCCGCCCTTGCCGGCGGTCTCGCCGCCGATGGAGGCGTTGCCGCCGCCGTTGATGCCGTTGTTGTGGGCCTTTGCCAGCACCATCGCCGGTGCAGAGAGGGCGAGGGCGAATGCGGCGGTCGCGGCGAGAATGGAACTTCTGTCAGGCATTTCAGTGATCCTTTCTGTTTCACTCTTCAAGCAACGCAGCCACGCGGCGTGGAGTTTCACCGCCGGGAAACTTTTTTGCCGCGGCGTGCGTTGGTCCTGCATGCGCCTGATGACCTGCCTTGCCGTCCTGCCGTTCCAGCCTGCCGCCCTCTGCCTGGCGGTCCTGGGCGCTGTCGTGCCTGCCGCCGCGCACGAGTTCTGGATCGCGCCGGACCGGCACCTGGTCGAGCCGGGGACGGAGATCGCGCTGGAGGTGCTGGTGGGCGAGATGCTGGCGGGGGAGGGCTGGACGCCCGAGCCGTCGCAGCTCACCCGGTATGCGCTTGTGCAGGGCCAGACCGAGGTGCCGGTCGCCGATCCGCGGGTGGCCCCGCCCGATGGGCTGAGCAGCGTGGTGCTGGAGACGACCGGCAGCCTGCTGCGGTTCAGCGTGTGGCAGGACTTCGTGGATTACGTCACCTTCGAGGGGCTGGACGACATTCCCGATCTGCACCGGGAACTGGGCCTGCCGGAGACGGGGTTCACCGAGGCCTATTTCCGCAATGCCCGCGCGCTGATCCAGACCGGGCCGGTGCGCGAGGACGACCGGGACGCGCCCACGGGGATGCCATTCGACATCGTGGCGGATGCGAACCCCCATGGCTTGCAGGCGGGTGACATGCTGCCGGTGCGGCTTTTGTGGATGGGCGATCCGTTGCCCGATCATCCGCTGGCGGTGTTCTCGACCGATGCGGCGGGAGAGGTGCGGCGCCTGCTGCTCAGGTCGGATGCGGACGGCCGGCTGGAGGTGCCCTTGCAGTCGGGGCGGATGCTGCTGAATTCGGTCGAATTGCTGCCGGCCCGCGCGGGCGTGGGGGCCGAGTGGATAAGCGTGTGGTCCTCTCTTTCCTTCGAGGTTCCCTGAACCCCTGACGCTTGCTAGGCTTTCCGCCGACGCGCGGAGGAAAGCCCATGTCCGACCGACCCGGCCTGACCCTCGGGATCGAGGAGGAATACCTGATCGTCGATCGGGAAACGCGGGAGCTGGTGCGTGAACCGGCTGCCGGCTTCATGGCCGCCTGCCGGCGCGAGGCGGGCGAGCGGGTGACGAACGAGTACCTGCAATGCCAGATCGAGGTGGGCACAAGGCCGCACCAGCGGGTCAGCGATGCGGTGGGCGAGCTGGCCCTGTTGCGCGGGGCGGTTGCGGCGGCGGCGGCCGAGCATGGCTATGCGGCGATCGCGGCCTCGACCCATCCGTTCAGCCGCTGGCGCGAGCAGACCCACACGCGCAAGGACCGCTATGACGCGCTGCGCGACGACCTGGGGCTGGCGGTGCGGCGGATGATGATCTGCGGCATGCATATCCATGTCGGCATCGAGGACGAGGACCTGCGCATCGACCTGATGAACCAGGCCGCGTATTTCCTGCCGCATCTGCTGGCGCTGAGCTGTTCCTCGCCCTTCTGGGAGGGGGAGGATACGGGGTTGTCGTCCTACCGGCTGACGGTGTTCGACGCGCTGCCACGCACCGGGCTGCCGGACGAGCTGGCGTCGTTCGCGGCCTGGCGGCGGCTGGTGGATCACCTGGTGCGGGCGGGCTGCATCGAGGATGCGACCAAGATCTGGTGGGACATCCGCCCCTCGGACAGGTTCCCCACGCTGGAGCAGCGGATCACCGACGTGTGCAGCCGGGTCGAGCATGTGGCTGGGATCGCGGCGCTGTACCAGGCGTTGATCGCCTATCTCTACCGGCTGAAGACCCGCAACCAGCGCTGGCGGGTCTATCCCGGCACCATCGTGATGGAGAACCGCTGGCGCGCGCAGCGCTACGGCGCGTCCGGAAAGCTGGTCGATCACGGGCGGTCGCAGCTGGTGCCCTTTGCCGACCTGGTGGAGGAGATGATCGAGCTGTTCGGCGCCGATGCCGAACAGCTGGATTGCCGGCAGGAGTTGCTGTCGCTGCGGCGGCTGGTGCGCGACGGAACATCCGCCGACCGGCAGCGGCAGGTGCATCGCGCGGCGCTTGAGAAAGGCGCCGGCGCGCAGGAAGCGGGCGTCGCGGTGGTGGACCACCTGATCGCCGAGTTCACCGCCGCCTGAGGGCCTAGCGCAGGGCGTAGGGCAGGGTGCCGCGGGCGTTGGGGTCTATGCGGATGCCCCGGTCCATCGGCGGCAGGGCGCGCTGGTGGCAGTCGGGACGCTCGCAGATCCGGCAGGAGATGCCGATGGGCTGATAGGCGCGGTCGTTGCCGAGATCCATGTCGTCGGCATAGACCAGCGCGCCGGCATGGGCGATCTCGCAGCCGAGCCCGATGGCGTAGCGGCGGACGGGGGCATGGAAGGTGCGGCCGGGCTTCGCCACGTCGCGCGACAGGCAGAAATAGCGCACCCCGTCGGGGGTTTCGGCCAGCTGGCGCAGGAAGCGGCCCGGCGTCTCGAAGGCCTGGTGCACGTTCCACAGCGGGCAGGCGCCGCCGAAGCGGGCGAATTGCAGCCGCGTGGCGGAATGGCGCTTGGTGATGGTGCCGGCCTGATCGACGCGCACGAAGAAGAAGGGCACCCCCTTTGCGCCGGGGCGCTGGAGGGTGGACAGCCGGTGCGCCACCTGTTCGATCGAGGCGCCGAAGAGAAGCGCCAGCCGTTCCAGGTCGTGCCGGGTTTCCTGTGCCGCCGCGTGGAAGCGGCCATAGGGCAGTTGCGCCGCGCCGGCGAAGTAGTTGGCAAGGCCGATCTTGCAGATCTCGCGCGCGGTTTCCGTCCGGAAGCGGGCCAGATCCAGCGTCGCCTCGAGCAGGTCGCCATGGGCGATCAGGGCAAGCTGGTGGGCGGCCTGGAAAAGCTGCGTTGCCGCGCCCGCCTCGGCGGCCAGCGTCAGGGTGCGGGTGTCGGGGTCGTAGTGCCGGATCGGCGCGCCCAGCCGGGTCCGGGTGCTGATGCCGTGGCGTTCTTCCAGCAGGCGGGCCATGGCGGCCAGGCGGTCGCCTTCGCCCAGGGCGGTCGCGAAATGTTCGGCCGCGCGGTCCACCGGGTCGATGTAGTTGTCGCAGTAGTGGAAGAAGTCGCGCACCTCTTCCCAGGGCAGGGGCGCAAGGGTGGTGCCCTCGGCCCCCAGCGCATCGGTCAGGCTGGCCAGCTGCTCGGCGCCCTGGCGGTGGGCGCGGTGGAGTTGCAGGAAGGCGCGGGCGAGGCGTGGCGCGTTCGATGCCACGAGTTGCAGTTCGGCCTGAAGCGGGGGGTCGGAAAAGACCGGATCGGCCAGCGCCTCGCGCATGTCGGCTATCAGCCGGGCGCTTTCGCCGGCCGACAGCTCTGTCACGTCGTAGCCGAATTCGCGGGCCAGCGCGAGCACCAGCCCGGCCGAGACGGGGCGGTGGTTGTTTTCCATCTGGTTGAGATAGGAGAGCGACACGCCAAGCCGCGCGGCGAAGTCCTTCTGGCTGAGGCTGCGGGCGGTCCTGAGTTCGCGCAGCTTGGCGCCGGCATAGAGTTTCTGGGTGCTCATGGGGCTTTCCCTGCGGTGCTTTCGCAAATTCGCATTTCGCAAAATATTTGTCACACAGAATTTGCAAATCCACCGAATCGCGCTTTCGCGCAGGCGGTTTCGCCCGCTATGCTGGCGCGCGACAGGGTGAACAGGCCGACGCAGGACAGGCGCATGCAGGAAATACTCGAGGAACTGGAAGCACGGCGCGCCCAGGCCCGGCTGGGCGGCGGGCAGCAGCGGATCGACGCGCAGCACGCCAAGGGCAAGCTGACCGCGCGGGAGCGGCTGGAGGTGCTGCTCGATCCCGGCTCGTTCGAGGAGTTCGACATGTTCGTCGCGCACCGCGCCACGGATTTCGGCATGGGCGAGCAGAAGTATCCCGGCGACGGGGTGGTGACCGGCTGGGGCACGATCAACGGGCGCATGGTCTATGTGTTCAGCCAGGATTTCACCGTGCTGGGCGGGTCGCTGTCGGAAACCCATGCGCAGAAGATCTGCAAGATCATGGACATGGCCGTGAAGAACGGCGCCCCGGTGATCGGGCTGAACGATTCGGGCGGCGCGCGGATCCAGGAAGGCGTGGCCAGCCTTGCCGGCTATGCCGAGGTGTTCCAGCGCAACATCCTGGCCAGCGGCGTGGTTCCGCAGATCAGCGTCATCATGGGGCCGTGTGCGGGCGGGGCAGTCTATTCGCCGGCGATGACCGACTTCATCTTCATGGTGCGCGACAGTTCCTACATGTTCGTGACCGGGCCCGACGTGGTGAAGACGGTGACGAACGAGGTTGTCACCGCCGAGGAACTGGGCGGCGCGCGGACCCATACCACGAAATCGTCGGTCGCCGATGGCGCCTACGAGAACGACATCGAGGCCCTGACAGAGGTGCGGCGGCTGGTGGATTTCCTGCCGCTCAACAACCGCGAGAAGCCGCCGGTGCGCCCTGTCTTCGACCGCCACGACCGGGTGGAGGACAGTCTCGACACGCTGATCCCGGCGAACCCGAACCAGCCCTACGACATGCACGAGCTGATCGCGAAGCTGGCCGACGAGGGCGATTTCTTCGAGATCCAGAAGGATTTCGCGAAGAACATCCTGACCGGCTTCATCCGGCTGGACGGGGCCACCGTGGGCGTGGTGGCGAACCAGCCGATGGTGCTGGCGGGCTGCCTGGATATCGATTCAAGCCGCAAGGCCGCCCGTTTCGTGCGCTTCTGCGACGCGTTCGAGATCCCGATCCTGACGCTGGTCGACGTGCCGGGTTTCCTGCCGGGGACGGGGCAGGAATATGGCGGCGTCATCAAGCACGGCGCGAAGCTGCTCTTTGCCTATGGCGAGGCGACGGTGCCGAAGGTGACGGTCATCACCCGCAAGGCCTATGGCGGGGCCTATGACGTGATGGCGTCGAAGCATCTGCGCGGCGACATCAACTATGCCTGGCCCACGGCCGAGATCGCGGTGATGGGAGCAAAGGGCGCGACGGAGATACTCTACCGCTCGGAACTGGGAGAGCCGGAAAAGATCGCCGCGCGCACGAAGGAATACGAGGCGCGTTTCGCCAACCCGTTCGTCGCGGCCGAGAAGGGTTTCATCGACGAGGTGATCATGCCGCATTCGACCCGACGCCGGGTGGTCCGGGCCTTTGCCAGCCTGCGCGGAAAGCAGCTGAGCAACCCGTGGAAGAAGCACGACAACATCCCGCTATGAGCGCCGTTCCCGCACCGATCACAGAATCGGCAACTTTCCACCGGCACCTTCGAGGCCCCGTGATTTCCAATGTGAATCAGGCTAGATTCGGGTCGCTCGCGCGGTATAGCGCCGCTGCGGGCCCGCAATTCTGCGCACAAGGAAGGAACGAAGAATGCAAATCGTCGCCAAGATCGCCGCTCTCTGCCTGGTTCTGGGCATCGCCGCATGCAGCCAGCCGGAGCCCGCTCCCGCGCCCGCGCCGATGGTCGAGCCCGAGCCGACCTTCACCGGCAAGATGTGATCAGGCGGGCCCCCTCCGCCAAAGGAGGGGGCCATGCTGAAGCATCGCGGATTTCCCGGCCGGCTGACGGGAACGGATTTCCAGTTCACGCTGCGGCGCGCGGCGGACAAGCCGACCGAACTGAAGGCGCGGCAACGCTATGCGGACCGCCGCCCCGCCGACAGGAAGGCGGACGCGGCCTTCATGGCGGCATTGTGGGATCATTTCGGGGATCAGCCCTTCGAGCGGGGCAACCTTGACGCGGGGCGGCTGAGCTGGCTTTTCGGGCGCGAGGTGGTGCCGGCCGAACAGCCCTTCGATCCCTGCAGCTACGAGGCGCTTCTGCGAATCGACGTCGAGGTGGCGCGGCGCAGTTTCCCGGGGGCGTTCGAGTGATGCGCCCCCTGGGGCAGGCTTCGACACGGGGCCGTGATCGGCGACCCGCCGCCCGTTTCGGGTTTGTTGCAGAGCCCGGCGCAATCGTGACGGGAACTCCGTCGAACGAAACGCTATTCTGCGCATCAGACGCATGTGAAGGAGAACCGACATGTCCAAATTCTGCAAGGCCGGCGCGCTGGTCGCGCTTTTCGCCCTGTCCGCCTGTGGCGACACCTTCGAGGAACGTGCCCTCATCGGTGCCGGTGCGGGTGCTGCGACCGCGGTCGCAACCGACGGCAATATCGCGACCGGCGCCCTTCTGGGCGGTGCGGCCAACGTCGCCTTCTGCAGCCAGTACCCCTCGCGCTGCTGATGAACCTGCGGCGCCCCACGCGGGGCGCCGCCATTCCGCCCGCCCCGGTGCGGGTCACGCGCTTTCCCACAGCATTGAACCGAAGCAGCCCGCGGTCGCCCTGACCGGTCGGGCCGATGGATATTGCCCATGTTCGACAAGATCCTGATCGCCAACCGGGGCGAGATCGCCTGCCGCGTCATCAAGACCGCCCGCCGCCTGGGCATCGGCACGGTCGCCGTCTATTCCGACGCGGACCGCGACGCGCTGCATGTGCGCATGGCCGACGAGGCGGTGCATATCGGCCCGCCGCCGGCGGCGCAGAGTTACATCGTGATCGACCGCATTCTCGACGCGATACGCCAGACCGGGGCGCAGGCGGTGCATCCGGGTTATGGTTTCCTGTCCGAGCGGGCCGAGTTCGCGGCCGCGCTGGATGCCGAGGGCGTCGCCTTCATCGGGCCGCCGGTGGGCGCGATCGAGGCGATGGGCGACAAGATCACGTCGAAGAAGCTGGCGGCCGAGGCGGGGGTGTCCACCGTTCCGGGCTTCATGGGGCTGATCGACGGGCCGGACATGGCGGTCAGGATCGCGGGCGAGATCGGCTATCCGGTGATGATCAAGGCCAGCGCCGGGGGCGGTGGCAAGGGCATGCGCATCGCCTGGAACGAGGGCGAGGTGCGCGAGGGTTTCCAGTCCTCGAAGAACGAGGCGAAGGCCAGTTTCGGCGACGACCGCATCTTCATCGAGAAGTTCGTCACCCAACCGCGCCACATCGAGATCCAGGTGCTGGGCGACAAGCACGGCAACTGCATCTACCTGGGCGAGCGGGAATGTTCGATCCAGCGCCGCAACCAGAAGGTCATCGAGGAGGCGCCCTCGCCGTTCCTGGACGCCGCCACCCGCAAGGCGATGGGGGAGCAGGCGGTGGCACTGGCGCAGGCGGTGGACTACTGCTCGGCCGGGACCGTCGAGTTCATCGTGGACGGCGATCGCAACTTCTACTTCCTCGAGATGAACACCCGCCTTCAGGTGGAACATCCCGTCACCGAGCTGATCACCGGGATCGACCTGGTCGAGCAGATGATCCGGGTGGCCGCCGGCCAGAAGCTGGCGCTGAGCCAGGACGACGTGAAGCTGGACGGCTGGGCGATCGAGAGCCGGCTTTACGCGGAAGACCCCTATCGCGGTTTCCTGCCCTCGATCGGGCGGCTCACGCGCTATCGCCCGCCGCAGGAGGCGCCGCGCCGGGTGCGCAACGATACCGGCGTGTTCGAGGGGGGCGAGATCTCGATGTTCTATGATCCCATGATCGCCAAGCTCTGCACCTGGGGGCCGGACCGCACGGCGGCGCTGGAGGAGATGCGATCCGCGCTCGATGCCTTCGAGGTGGAGGGGATCGGCCACAACCTGCCCTTCCTGTCGGCGGTGATGGATCATCCGCGCTTCGTCAGCGGCAACATCACCACCGCCTTCATCGCCGAGGAATATCCCGACGGGTTCGCGGGCGCCGTGCTGGACGCACCCGCGCTGCGCGACCTGGCACGGGTTGCGGCCGGCATGATGCGCACCCGCGCGGAACGCGACGTGCGGATTTCCGGCCGGATGGCGCATGGCGGCGCGCCCGAACCCGCCGAATGGGTGGTGATGATCGGTGGAGAACGGTTCGAGATCCCGGCGGCCGAGGCGCTGGCGCTCGACTGGGTGCCGGGGATGCGGCTGGCGCGCGGGCTGGTGGACGGGCGCGAGATCGTGGTCAAGGTCGAGGCCCGCACCACCGGGTTCCGGCTGCGCTGGCGCGGGGCCGACCTGGATGCCAAGGTCTACACGCCGCGGCAGGCGGAACTGGCCGTGCTGATGCCCGAAAAGGTGGCGGCCGACACATCGAAGCTGCTGCTCTGCCCGATGCCGGGGCTGGTCGTCACGATCGCCGTGGAAGAGGGGCAGGAGGTGCAGGAGGGACAGGCGCTCTGCACCGTCGAGGCGATGAAGATGGAGAACGTGCTGCGCGCCGAGCGCCGTGCCACGGTGACAAGGATCCACGCAGCGCCCGGCCAGTCGCTGGCGGTGGACGAGATCATCATGGAGTTCGAGTGATCCCATGGAAGTCCGGCTGCATATCGGCGCCCACCGCACCGGAACCACCCGGTTGCAACAGGCCCTGCGCCGCCGGGCAAGCTGGTTGCGGGACAAGCGTGGGCTGGGGGTCTACTGGCCCGAACAGGTGCGGCCGGAACGGAACCTGGGCTTCAACCTGAAGGCCAGCCTGCCTGCGCCCCTGGGTCGGCTGGTCCGCTCTGCCGCGGTCGACCGGGTGGCGGCCCTTCGGGCCGAGGCCGAGGCGCAGGGCAAGCGGCGCATGGTGGTCAGCGAGGAGAACTGGGCCGGGCTGATCGACCAGATGATCGCGACCGGCGCGATATACCCCGCGATCCGGCGGCGGATCGGCGCGCTGGCACCGGTCTTCCGGGGCGACCGGGTGACGCTGCTTTTCTCGGTGCGCGAGTATTCGAGCTTTTACGCATCGCTCTACTGCCATCGCACCCGCACCCGTCCGCTGCCGCCCTTCGAGCGCGGCAAGCAGCGCTATCTGGCGCTGCCGCGTCGCTGGCCCGCCGTGCTGGCGGATCTGGGCCGGGCGATGCCCGATGCGGAAATCCTGGTCTGGCCCTTCGAGACGCTGCGCGGGAACGGTGGCGCCGCGTTGTGCGCGATCCTAGGGCAGGACAACATCGTGGGGCTGAACGAGGCGTTGAAGCCGGCCCTGCCCAGCCCGTCGGCCGCGGCGGTGGCCCGGCTGAATGCCATGGTGTCGGGCCCGGACCTGCAACGCGAGGCGCGCATCGCCGTGGTCAAGGCACTGGCTGACGGGCCGCGCTTCGATCCCTGGACCGCCGAGGAGCGCGTGGCGCTTCAGGCGGCATACGAAGCGGATCTTGCGGAACTTTCCGCGGCGCCGCCCGGGAATGTCCGGCTCATCGACCTGCGCGCGCGGCAGGCGGAGGTCGGCCATGGGTAAGCGACGCGAGGGGGTTTGGGCCGGGGATCAGTTCAGCGGGCGGGTCCGCTGGTCCTCGATTTCCTGCCGGCGCAACGGCATCCGGTCGATCAGCCGGATCACCTCGCGCACGGTGACGGGGTCGGGCTTGCGGTATGCGACGCGCCCGTCCTTGCCCAGAACGATCACGTTGAAGTCGCGTGGCCGGAACGCCAGGCGCAGGGGGCCGTTGGCCGCCGGGTCGGTATCGACCAGGATGACCACGTCCCGCGCCTCGAGTTCGGCGGGCTCTGCCTCGAACGCGGCAAGCTGCTGCCTGAGCCGGGGATCGGCGGGGCTGTCAGCGAAGACGATGATCGGTCGGGCGACCCATTTCAGCTCTTCCAGCGTAGGCTGGGCCGGCTCCTGTGCGAAGGCGAGCATCGGCAACAGGGCACAGAACAGGGTCAGGGCACGGGTCTTCATCGGCGGATCCTCCTGTATTGCAGATAGGTGCCCCCGACTCGTTTGCGAGTTTGCCCCGCAGCGATACACGGCGATGTCATGGCAGATGTAGCACAGGCGACACAGATGCGCGGGCGTCTGGCCGAAGCGCGGCTGCCTTTGCTGGGCGCGGTCGCGGCGCTTGGCGTCTTTGCCGCGTTCCAGTTCCTGGGCGTGCTGCGCGCGGGCCGGTTCGACTATCCGCTGGACGACGTCTACATCCACCTGACCATCGCCCGCGAGATCGCGTCGGGCGGCTACGGCATCAATGCGGGCGAGATCACCTCGGCCGCCTCCTCGATCCTGTATCCGTTCCTGCTGGTGCCCTTCGCGGGCACCGGCCTGCATGTCTGGATGCCGCTGGCCTGGAACCTGGGTGCGGTGCTGGCCGCGGGCTGGCTGTGGGGGCTGCTGGTGGCGCGGGCGTTCCACGGCACGGCTCAGGCGCGACGGCTGGGCATCTACCTGACGCTGGTCGGGCCGCTGGCGGTCAACGTGCCGGGGGCGGGCTTTGCCGGGATGGAGCATGCGCTGCACGGGGCGGTGACGCTGGCGGTCCTGGTGGGGCTGGTGGATTTCCTGCGCGGCGGGCGGATCGGCGTGCTTCTTGTGGCGGGCATCCTTCTGGGCCCGCTTCTGCGCTACGAGGGGCTTGCGCCGTCGCTGGCCGCCTGTGGGGTGCTGGCGCTGCGCGGCCGGTTCGGCGCCGGCGTGATGCTGGGCGCGATGGCGGTGCTGCCGGTGCTGGCGTTTTCGGCTTTCCTGATGTCGAACGGGCTGGCGCCGCTGCCGAACTCGGTGCTGGCAAAGCTGAGCGGCGCAGGGCCTTGGGCCGATCTGGTTGAAAAGCTGTCCGCACTGCCGGGGCAGATGCTGTTTCTGGCGACGGTCCTCTGCGGCGTGCTGGCGCTGCGGCGATCGGAGTTGCGGCTGCTGGCGCTGGCAGGGGCGGCGGTC
This sequence comes from Halovulum dunhuangense, assembly GCF_013093415.1. Lineage (NCBI taxonomy): Bacteria > Pseudomonadati > Pseudomonadota > Alphaproteobacteria > Rhodobacterales > Paracoccaceae > Halovulum > Halovulum dunhuangense. The sequence continues at coordinate 443,597 of NZ_JABFBC010000002.1, read as the reverse complement.
GGTGTGGCGCATCTACTGTTCGGGAAATTCGGGCTGGCCGACCGCTATGAGCATTACGCCATGGTCTTCACGCTGGGCGCGCTGGTCGCTGCCGCGGCGCCGATCCTGTCGGCTTCGCGGCTCGGCCCGGTCCTTGCCTTCGTTCCGCTCGTGGCGCTGACGGTTTTCTATTCTGGTGGGCTTGCTTCTCGCGGGCAGTGGTCGCCCGCGGCGATCCACCTGCAACAGGCGCAGATGGCGCGCTTTGCCCGCGATCACGCCGGGGGCGCTGTCGCGGTGAACGACATAGGTTATGTCGGCTATTCGGGTGGCGTTCCGGTGCTGGACCTGTGGGGGCTTGCCTCGGCCGAGGCGCTGGCCGCGCGGCGCACGGGTGCCGCGCCCGGCTGGGCCGGACCGCTGGCCGAGGCGCGCGGCGTCACCGTCGCCATGGTCTATGCAGAGTTCCTTTCCCCCGCCCTGCCGGCCGGCTGGCCGGCGCTGGGTGCGCTGGTTCTGGACGAGGATATCCCACCGGGCCATGTCAGTGGCCGCGCGGTCACTTTCTACGCAACCGATCCGGCTGATGCCCCCCGCCTGCGGGCAGAGCTTCGATCCTTTGCCGCCGGCTTGCCCGCTGGCGCCACATTCCGTTTCTTCGATCCCGAGGAGTCCGTCGATGGATAAGTCCGATCCCGATCTCGCCGCCTGGCGCCGGCTTGCCGAGAGGGAGTTGAAGCGCGATCCCGAAAGCCTGACCTGGGCCACGCCCGAGGGGATCGCGGTCAAGCCGCTCTATACCGAGGCCGATCTTTCGGGCGTGTCGCACCTGGGCAGCCTGCCGGGGCTTGCGCCCTTCACCCGCGGTCCGCGGGCGACCATGTATGCGGGCCGACCCTGGACGATCCGGCAATATGCGGGCTTTTCCACCGCCGAGGAAAGCAACGCCTTCTACCGCAAGGCGCTGGCCGCCGGGCAGCAGGGCGTCAGCGTCGCCTTCGACCTGGCCACCCATCGCGGCTATGACAGCGACCATCCGCGGGTGGTGGGCGATGTGGGAAAGGCGGGGGTCGCCATCGACTCGGTCGAGGACATGAAGATCCTCTTCGACGGCATCCCGCTCGACCAGGTGTCGGTGTCGATGACCATGAATGGCGCGGTGATCCCGGTGCTGGCCAGCTTCATCGTCGCCGGCGAGGAGCAGGGCGTCGCGCGCGACCAGCTGTCGGGGACGATCCAGAACGACATCCTCAAGGAGTTCATGGTCCGCAACACCTATATCTACCCGCCCGAGCCCTCGATGCGGATCGTGTCGGACATCATCGCCTACACGGCCGGGAACATGCCGCGTTTCAACTCGATCTCGATCTCGGGCTACCACATGCAGGAGGCTGGGGCGACGCTGGTGCAGGAGCTGGCCTACACGCTGGCCGACGGGCGGGAATACGTCCGGGCCGCCATCGCGCGGGGCATGGACGTGGACGCCTTCGCCGGGCGGCTGTCGTTCTTCTTCGCGATCGGCATGAACTTCTTCATGGAGGCGGCCAAGCTGCGCGCGGCGCGGCTCCTGTGGCACCGGATCATGTCGGAGTTTCAGCCGAAGAAGCCGCAGAGCCTGATGCTGCGCACCCATTGCCAGACCAGCGGCGTCAGCCTCGCCGAGCAGGACCCCTACAACAACATCGTGCGCACCGCCTACGAGGCGATGAGCGCCGTGCTGGGCGGCACCCAGTCGTTGCACACCAACAGCTTCGACGAGGCGATCGGCCTGCCGACGGAATTCTCGGCCCGGATCGCGCGCAACACCCAGCTGATCCTGCAGAACGAGACCGGGGTGACAAAGGTCGTCGATCCGCTGGCGGGCAGCTACTATGTCGAGGCGCTGACCGACCAGCTGGCTGCCGAGGCCTGGAAGCTGATCGAGGAGGTGGAGGCGCTGGGCGGCATGACCAAGGCCGTCGCAAGCGGCATGCCCAAGCTTCGGATCGAGGAGGCGGCGGCCCGGCGGCAGGCCGCCATCGACCGCGGCGAGGAGGTGATCGTCGGCGTGAACCGCTTCCGGCTGGACGAGGAGCAGCCGATCGACGTGCTGGACATCGACAACGACAAGGTGCGCGAGGGCCAGGTCGCGCGGCTGGAGCGGATCCGTGCCACCCGCGACCAGGCGGCCTGCGACGGCGCCCTTGCGGCGCTTGAGCAGGCCGCCCGCTCGGGCGGGGGCAACCTGCTGGAACTGGCGGTGGAGGCGGCGCGGGCGCGCGCCAGTGTGGGAGAGATCTCGATGGCGATGGAAAAGGCGTTCGGCCGGCACCGGGCCGAGGTGAAGACGCTCGCGGGCGTCTATGGCGCTGCCTACGAGGGGGACGAGGGCTTTGCCCGCATCCAGAAGGACGTCGAGACCTTTGCCGAGGAAACCGGGCGGCGGCCGCGGATGCTGGTCGTCAAGATGGGCCAGGACGGCCATGACCGGGGCGCCAAGGTGATCGCAACCGCCTTTGCCGATATCGGCTTCGACGTGGATGTGGGGCCGCTGTTCCAGACCCCCGAGGAGGCGGCGCAGGACGCCATCGACAACGACGTGCATGTGGTGGGCATCTCGAGCCAGGCGGCGGGGCACAAGACGCTGGCGCCCAAGCTGATCGAGGCGCTGAAGGCGCAGGGCGCGGGCGATATCCTGGTGATCTGCGGGGGCGTCATTCCGCAGCAGGATTACGGCTTTCTGAGGGATGCGGGCGTGAAGGCCATTTTCGGGCCCGGCACCAACATCCCGCAGGCCGCGCGCGAGATCCTCGACATGATCCGGGCGCAGGGGGCGCGGGGCTGATGAGCGGGGCTGCCGGCCGGACGATTTACCGCGATACCGCCGAAAACTGCTTCAACGCGAATGGCTCTCGCGGTGGATTTCCGATTGGTTTAGGGCTGAACCAATCAGAAGGAGCCGCCGTGCGCGCCGCAGGCCGTGCTGCGGAAGGGGAGCCGAGGACACGCCATGACTGACCGCAAGACCGATCCCACCGTTCAGGCCGCGCTGGACTACCACCGCCTGCCGCGGCCCGGCAAGCTTGAGGTGCGCGCGACCAAGCCGCTGGCCAATGGCCGCGACCTGGCGCGTGCCTATTCGCCGGGCGTGGCCGAGGCCTGCATCGAGATCCGCGAGAACCCCGACACCGCGCGCGACTACACCTCGAGGGGCAACCTGGTGGCGGTCGTCTCGAACGGGACCGCGGTGCTGGGCCTGGGCAATATCGGTGCGCTCGCCTCGAAGCCCGTGATGGAGGGCAAGGCGGTCCTTTTCAAGAAGTTCGCCAATATCGACTGTTTCGATATCGAGGTGAACGAGAGCGACCCCGAGAAGCTGGCCGACATCGTGGCAAGCCTGGAACCCACCTTCGGGGCGATCAACCTGGAGGACATCAAGGCGCCCGACTGCTTCGTGGTCGAGGAGTTGTGCCGCCGGAAGATGAACATTCCCGTCTTTCACGACGACCAGCACGGCACCGCCATCGTGGTGGGCGCGGCCGCGACCAACGCGCTGCTGGTGGCCGGCAAGAAGATCGAGGACATCAAGATCGTTTCCACCGGGGGCGGGGCTGCGGGCATCGCCTGTCTGAACATGCTGCTGACGCTGGGGGCGAAGCGCGAGAACATCTGGCTCTGCGACATCGCGGGCCTTGTCCACGAGGGCCGCAACGAGGACATGACCCCGCAGAAGGCGGCCTTTGCCCAAGTCACCGACCTGCGCACGCTGGACGAGGCGATCGAGGGCGCGGACCTGTTCCTGGGTCTGTCCGGTCCCCGGGTGCTGACGCCTGAGATGGTGGGCAAGATGAGCCGCCAGCCGATCATCTTCGCGCTTGCGAACCCCACGCCCGAGATCATGCCCGACGAGGCGCGCGCGGTGGCGCCCGACGCGATCATCGCCACGGGCCGGTCGGACTATCCGAACCAGGTCAACAACGTGCTGTGCTTTCCGTTCATCTTCCGGGGCGCGCTGGATGTCGGCGCGACGGAGATCAACGAGGACATGAAGGTCGCCTGCGTCGAGGGGATCGCCGCGCTTGCGCGCGCCTCCTCCTCGGCCGAGGCGGCGGCGGCCTACCAGGGCGAGAAGATGGTGTTCGGGGCGGACTACCTGATCCCCAAGCCCTTCGATCCGCGGCTTCTGGCGATCGTCGCCTCGGCGGTGGCCGAGGCCGCGATGACATCGGGTGTCGCGACCCGGCCGCTGGCGGATATCGAGGCCTATCGCCGCGATCTGGACAGCTCGGTCTTCCGGTCCGCCTTCCTGATGCGGCGGGTGTTCGAGGCGGCGCGCAACGTGGAACGGCGCATCGTCTTTGCCGAGGGCGAGGACGAGCGGGTGCTGCGCGCCGCCTTCGCCATGCGCGAGGAAACCCGCGACATGCCCATCCTGATCGGCCGCCCCGAGGTGGTCGAGACGCGGCTGGAGCGCACCGGCCTGCCGATCCGGCCGGGCAAGGATTTCGAGCTGGTGAACCCCGAAAGCGATCCGCGCTACCGCGACTACTGGGAAACCTATCACCAGATCATGGAGCGGCGCGGCGTCACCCCCGATCTTGCCCGCGCGATCATCCGCACCAACACCACCGCGATCGGCGCGGTGATGGTCCACCGCAACGAGGCGGACAGTCTGATCTGCGGCACCTTCGGCCAGTATCTGTGGCACCTGAAATACGTCAACGAGGTGCTGGGCACCGGCGGGCTTCACCCGGTGGGGGCGCTGTCGCTGATGATCCTTGAAAAGGGCCCGCTCTTCATCGCCGACACGCAGGTCCATTCCACGCCCACGGCCGAGCAGCTGGCCGAGGTTGCGATCGGTGCGGCGCGCCATGTACGCCGCTTCGGGCTGGAGCCGAAGATCGCGCTGTGTTCCCATTCGCAGTTCGGCAACCTCGACACCGAGGGCGCGCGGCGGATGCGCGATGCGCTGGCCATCCTCGATGCCGAGCCGCGCAACTTCATCTACGAGGGCGAGATGCATTCCGACAGCGCGCTCGATCCCGAGTTGCGCGCGCGGATATTCCCGCATTCGCGGCTGCAGGGGGCGGCCAACGTGCTGGTGTTCGCCAACACCGATGCGGCCTCGGCCGCGCGCAACATCCTGAAGGTGGCGGCGAACGGGCTGGAGGTCGGGCCGATCCTGATGGGCATGGGCAACCGCGCCCATATCGTGACGCCCTCGATCACGGCGCGCGGGCTTCTCAACATCGCGGCGCTGGCGGGTACGCCGGTCGCGCAATACGGGTGAGGCCGCGTTGACGACAGGAAACCCGCAGCTTCCGGTTTTCGTCTGCCTGAAATGGGGCGCGGGCTATCCCGCGCTCTATACCAACATCCTGTACCGGGCGTTGATGCGCGAGATGTCGGTCCCGTTCCGCTTCGTCTGCCTGACCGATGACGCCACCGGGCTGGACGACGGCATAGAGGCGCTGCCGATCCCGGAATTCGCCCTGCCGCGGGAATTCTGGCACCGCGGCATGTGGCCGAAGCTGTCGGTGTTCAAGACCGGGCTGTTCGCGCCCGGCACCGTGGTGATGATGGTCGATGTCGACGTGGTGATCCTGCGCGACCTTGCCCCCATGGTGGCAAGGGTGCGCGAGAAGGGCGGGCTTCACATCATCCGCGACTGGCCCGACCTGCTGGATCGGTGGTTCCGGAAATCCCGGCGGGAAATGCGGATGTCCAACTCTTCCGTGGTGGGCTTCATCGCGGGCGAGCAGGACCACATTTTCGAGAAGTTCCGCGGTGCGGGGCGGCAGGAGTTGCTGAACGACTGGAACGACCAGAACTTCATCCACCGGCATGCGATCGACCGGCGGGACTGGCCCGAAGGCTGGGTGCTCAGCTTCAAGAAAAGCCTTGCCTGGCATTTCCCGCTGAGCGTGGTGCTGCCCGTACCCCGGCCGAAGGACGCCTTCATCGTGGCCTTTCACGGCAAGCCCGATCCCGAGGACCTGGCAGGCCCGCCGTTCCGGCGCTGGGGGCCGCTGGAACAGGCGGGGTTCTTCCCGGTGAAATGGGTGAAATCGTACTGGGACGGGCTGAAGGACAGGCCGGCCTGAACGGATGACATGACCCCCTTGCCCGAGGCAAGCCGCCGCAAGAGCGGCACCCGGGCCGGGGATGCGCACAACAGGAGGAATTGATGGGTTACGCAGAGACCTATGCGGCCTGGCAGGCCGACCCGGAAGGCTGGTGGACAGAGGCGGCCCGCGCACTGGACTGGGACCGATTTCCGACGCGGGCGCTGGATGACGCCAACCCGCCCATCTATCGCTGGTTCGCCGATGGCGAGATGAACACCTGCCATAACGCGCTCGACCGGCATGTTGCCGCCGGGCGGGGCGATCAGGCCGCGATCATCCATGACAGCCCGGTCACGGGCACGAAGCGGACGCTGACCTATGCCGAGATGCGCGACGCCACCGCGCGGCTGGCCGGGGCGCTGCGGGCGCGTGGCGTGGAAAAGGGCGACAGCGTCATCATCTACATGCCGATGGTGCCCGAGGCGGTGATCGCGATGCTGGCCTGCGCCCGGATCGGCGCGGTGCATTCGGTGGTCTTCGGCGGCTTTGCCGCGCATGAGCTTGCCGTGCGGATCGACGATGCCCAGCCCAGGGCGATCATCGCCGGATCCTGCGGGATCGAGCCGGGGCGCGTGGTGGAATACAAGCCCCTTCTCGACAGCGCGATCGAGCAGAGCGTGCACGATCCCGATTTCTGCGTGATCCTCCAGCGCCCCGAGCATGCCGCCCGGCTAGGCCCCCGCGACGTGGAGTGGGAGGAATTCCAGAAGGACGTGACGCCGGCCGACTGCGTGCCGGTGGGTGGGGCGGATCCGCTCTATATCCTCTATACTTCCGGCACGACCGGGCAGCCGAAGGGCGTGGTCCGTCCCAATGCCGGGCACGCGGTGGCGCTGCACTGGACCATGAAGAACATCTACGGCATCGACCCCGGCGAGGTGTTCTGGGCCGCTTCCGACGTGGGCTGGGTCGTGGGCCATTCCTACATCTGCTACGCGCCGCTGCTGGTGGGCGCCACCTCGATCCTGTTCGAGGGCAAGCCGGTGGGCACGCCAGATGCCGGCACCTACTGGCGGGTGATCGCCGAACATGGCGTGCGGTCGCTCTTTACCGCGCCGACCGCGTTCCGCGCGATCAAGCGGGTGGATCCCGAAGGCGCGTTCATCGGCAAGTACGACATCTCGTGCCTGCGCACGCTCTATCTTGCCGGCGAGCGCGCCGATCCCGACACGGTGATCTGGGCGCAGAACCGGCTGAAGGTGCCGGTTGTGGACCACTGGTGGCAGACCGAAACCGGCTGGCCCATCGTCGCCAACCCCCTGGGGCTGGAGCCGTTGCCGATCAAGGTAGGCTCTCCGTCGGTGCCGATGCCGGGATGGGATGTGCGGGTGCTGGACGAGGCCGGGCACGAGTTGCCGCGCGGCACGCTGGGCGCCATCGCCGTGAAGCTGCCGCTGCCGCCCGGCACGCTGTCGGGGCTGTGGAATGCCGAGGAGCGTTTCCGCAAGGCCTATCTCACCACCTTTCCCGGCTATTACGAGACGGGCGATGCCGGGCTGATCGACGAGGAGGGCTATGTCTACATCATGGCCCGCACCGATGACGTGATCAACGTGGCGGGACACCGGCTGTCGACCGGCGCGATGGAAGAGGTGCTGGCAGACCTGCCGGAAGTGGCCGAATGCGCCGTGATCGGCGTCAAGGACGATCTGAAGGGGCAGCTGCCGATGGGCTTCCTGTGCCTGACCGCCGGGGTCAACAAGCCGCACGAGCAGGTTGTGAAGGACGCGGTCGCCCGCGTGCGGGACCAGATCGGCCCGGTCGCCGCCTTCAAGCTGGCGGTGGTGGTGGACCGGCTGCCCAAGACCCGCTCGGGCAAGATCCTGCGCGCGACTATGGCCAGGATCGCGGATGGCGAGGCGTTCAAGATCCCCGCGACCATCGACGACCCGGCAATCCTGGACGAGATCCGCGAGGCGATCCGACCCCTGGGTTACGGGGGGTAAGCCGTTGAGCCTGCGGGGCCGATGTGCTGGCATCGGCCCCGCAAACCGGTTCGAGGCGCAGAATGACCCATGATCCCCCGCCATGGTGGCAGCGTGCCACCGGCTACCAGATCTATCCGCGCAGCTTCTGCGATTCGAACGGCGACGGGATCGGCGACATTCCCGGCATCCTGTCGCGGCTGGATCACCTGGCGGAGCTGGGGATCGGGTTTGTCTGGCTCTCGCCGGTCTATCGCTCGCCGATGGCCGACAATGGCTACGACATCTCGGACTACCGCGACGTGGCGCCGGAATTCGGTACGCTTGCCGATCTCGACCGGCTGATCGCCGCGGCGCGAGAGCGGGACATCGGGATCGTCATGGACCTGGTGGTCAACCATACCTCGGACCGGCACGCCTGGTTCGAGGCCGCCCGATCCGCGCGCGATCATCGGCTGCGCGACTTCTACATCTGGCGCGACCCCGCCCCCGACGGTGGGCCGCCCGATACGCGACAGTCCTATTTCGGCGGCCCGGCCTGGGAATGGGACGCGGGCAGCGGGCAGTATTATTTCCACCTGTTCGCGAAGGAGCAGCCGGACCTGAACTGGCGCAACCCCGAACTGCGGGCCGCGATACATGACATGATGCGCTGGTGGCTCGATCGTGGGATCGCGGGCTTCCGCATGGACGTGATCGACCTGATCGGAAAGGACGTGGATGCCGGCCTGATCGAGGAGGGGCCGTTCCTGCACCACTACCTTCAGGAGATGCACCGCGCGGTGCTGGCGGGGCGCGACGTGCTGAGCGTGGGTGAAAGCTGGAACGCCACGACCGACACCGCGCTGCTTTATTCGGGGCGCACGCGGGGCGAGCTTTCGATGATCTTCCAGTTCGAGCAGGTGACCCGCTTCTGGGATCCCGCGCTGGGCAAGTGGAAGCCGCGCCGGATGGATCTGCCGGCGTTGAAGGAGGTGTTCTTCCGCTGGCAGGCGGCGCTGGCCCAGGATGGATGGAACGCGCTTTTCTGGGGTAACCACGACCTGCCGCGCGCCGTCTCGCGCCATGGCTGCGACGGGGTGCACCGGGTGGCGTCGGCCAAGACGCTTGCGACCGTGCTGCACACGATGCGCGGCACGCCCTTCGTCTATCAGGGCGACGAGATCGGCATGACCAATGCCCGCTTCACCCGCATCGAACAGTTCCGCGACGTCGAGACGCTGAACCATCATGCGCTGGAAGTGGCGCGCGGCATGGATCCCGCCGCCTTCATCGCCGGGGCGAACGCGAACGGGCGGGACAACGGGCGCACGCCGATGCAGTGGACGGCGGGGAAGAATGCGGGCTTCACTTCCGGCACGCCCTGGATCGGGGTCAACCCGAACCACGCCGAGATCAACGTCGCAGACCAGGCGCGGGACGAGGGATCGGTGCTGGCCCATCACCGCCGCCTGATCGCGCTGCGCAAGTCCCATCCCGTGCTGGTCGAGGGGTCGTTCACCCCGCACCTGGCGGAGCATCCGCAAATCTGGGCGCAGGAGCGGCGGCTTGAAGGGGTGCGTTTGGTCGTGCTGGCGAATTTCGGCTGCACGGACTGCGCGCTCGACCTGCCCCCCACGCTGGCAATCGAGGGGCGCTGCCTGCTGGCGACCCATGGCGCGCGGGCCGCGCTTTCGGGCCGCGTGACGCTGGCGCCCTGGGAATCGGTCGTGATCCTGTCCGGGGCGTGAGCGCGGGGCGGGGACCGGGTCCGGGCCTTGCACTGCCCTCGCTCTGGCGCGATAGTCGGGCCCAAGCATTTGAAACGAGGTGACAGATGACGCTGTTCGAGGCGGCCTGCGCAGTGCGGGAAAACGCCCACGCACCCTATTCCGGGTTCAAGGTCGGCGCCGCGGTGCGCGACGAGCAGGGCCGGATCCATGCCGGCTGCAACGTGGAAAACGCCGCCTATCCCGAAGGCACCTGCGCCGAGGCCGGGGCCATCGCCGCGATGGTGGCGGCGGGCGGCAAGCGCATCCACGAGGTGCTGGTGGTCGGCGACAGCCCCGAACCCTGCACGCCCTGCGGCGGCTGCCGCCAGAAGATCGCCGAATTCGCCGACCGTGACGTGCCGGTGGTGATGGCGGGCCTTGAGGGGCCGCGCCTGACGATGACCGTCGCCCAGCTTCTGCCCGGCGCCTTTGCCAAGGCGCATATCGAATGAACGGCGCGGCGCATGACCTGAAGGCGGTTGCCGCGCGGGCGCTGGCCTGTCTCGACCTGACCAACCTGAACGACGACTGCTCCGAGGCGGACGTGCAGGCGCTCTGCGCGCGGGCGATGACCCCGCATGGCCCGACCGCCGCCGTCTGCATCTGGCCCCGCTTCGTGCCGGTGGCGAAGAAGGCGCTGGCCGGGAACGGCATCCGCATCGCGACCGTGGTGGCCTTTCCCGGCGGCGATGACGAGACGTCCGAAGTGCTGGACATGACCGAGCGGGCGGTCGCGGAAGGCGCCGACGAGATCGACATGGTGATCCCCTACAAGGCGCTGATGGAGGGGCACGCCAACGCGGTGCACTCCGCCGTGGCAAGGGTCAAGGAGGCTGCTGGCCGGGCACGGGTCAAGGCGATCCTGGAAACCGGCGTGCTGGGCGACGCGGCCCTGATCCGCCAGGCCGCCGAGCTTGCCATCGAGGGGGGGGCCGATTTCATCAAGACCTCTACCGGCAAGGTGCCTGTGAACGCCACCCCCGAGGCCGCGCGCATCATGCTCGAGGTGATCCGCGACAGCGGCGAGATGGTCGGCTTCAAGCCCGCGGGCGGCATCCGCACCACGGCCGACGCGGCCATGTACCTGGAGTTGTGCGACGAGATCATGGGCCCCGATTGGGCATCGCCCGCAGTGTTCCGGATTGGCGCGTCGTCGGTGCTTGAGGCGCTGATCGCCACGATCGAGGGTCGGGACGGGGGCGTCGCTTCGGCCGGGGGCTACTGATGCTGGCCCAGGAGATCATCGCGAAGAAGCGCGACGGCAGAAAGCTGAGCGCGGCGGAACTCTCTGCCGCCGTGCGCGGCGTGACCGACGAAAGCTGGTCCGAGGGCCAGGTCGCCGCCTTTGCCATGGCGGTGTTCTTCCGTGGCATGGACCGGGCCGAGCGCGTGGCCTTTACCGAGGCGATGCGCGACAGCGGCACGGTGCTGGCATGGGATCTGCCCGGGCCGGTGCTGGACAAGCACTCCACCGGGGGCGTGGGCGACAACACCTCGCTGATGCTGGCCCCGGCGCTTGCCGCTTGCGGGGCCTATGTGCCGATGATCTCGGGCCGTGGCCTGGGGCATACGGGCGGCACGCTCGACAAGTTCGACTCGATCCCCGGCTACCGCACGCAGCCCGACCTGGACACGCTGCGCCGGGTCACGCGCGAGGTGGGCTGCGCCATCATCGGCCAGACCCCCGACATCGCGCCCGCGGACCGCAGGCTCTATGCCGTGCGCGACGTGACGGCGACGGTGGAAAGCATCGACCTGATCACCGCCTCGATCCTGTCGAAGAAGCTGGCCGCCGGGCTTCAGGCGCTGGTGCTGGACGTCAAGACCGGGACGGGCGCCTTCATGGCCGCCGAGAAGGACGCGCAGGCGCTGGCGCGCGCGCTGGTCGACGTGGCCAACGGTGCCGGCTGCCGGACGACCGCGCTGATCACCGACATGAACGAACCGCTGGCGTCTGTCGCCGGCAACGCGCTTGAAGTCGCCTGCGCCATCGAGTTCCTCAAGGGCGACGAGGTGGACAGCCGTCTCTGGGATGTGACCGTCGCGCTAGGGGCCGAGGTGCTGGCCAGCAGCGGGCTTGCGGCTTCGGTCGAGGAGGGCGCGCGCAAGATGGGCGACGTCTTTCAGTCGGGCCGTGCGGCAGAGGTGTTCGGGCGCATGGTCCATGCGCTGGGCGGGCCGCCCGACATCCTGGACGACTACCAGACCCATCTGCCGAAGGCCGCCATCGTCGAGGAGGTCTGCCCCGAGACGACCGGTTTCGTCAGCGCAATCGACACGAGGGCCCTGGGATGGGCCGTGGTGGAACTGGGCGGCGGACGGCGGCACGCGACGGACAGGATCAATCCGTCGGTGGGGCTCGACTGGCTGGCGGGGCTGGGCCGGCGCGTCGATCCCGAGACGCCCATCGCCCGCATCCACGCCACCAGCGCCGCCGAACTGGCAGCGGCCCGCAAGCGCGTGCTGGGCGCGTATTCCATATCCGACAAGCCGCCCGCCGAGGGCGCGCTGATCCGCGAACGGGTGGCCTGATGGCGCGCGCGGTCCTTTGCGTGCTGGACAGCGTCGGCTGCGGCGGCGCGCCCGATGCCGCCGCGTTCGGCGATCAGGGCGCGAACACGCTGGGCCATATCGCCGAGGAATGTGCCATGGGCCGCGCGGAGGAGGGCCGCAGCGGCCCCCTGCGGCTGCCCAATCTCGACGCGCTGGGCCTGGGGGCTGCGATCGCGCTTGCCTCGGGGGTCAAGGCGCCGGGCCTGGGTGCGGGAACGCCGCGCGGGCGCTGGGCCGCCGCGACCGAGGTCTCGCAGGGCAAGGACACGCCGTCGGGGCACTGGGAACTGGCTGGCGTGCCGGTCCCCTTCGCGTGGCACTACTTCCCCGTCACCGAACCCGCCTTTCCGGCTGCGCTGACCGATGCGCTGATCGCCCGCGCGGGCCTGCCGGGCATCCTGGGGAACAGGCATTCCTCGGGCATGCCGATCATCCGCGAACTTGGGCCCGAGCATATCCGGACCGGCAAGCCGATCTGCTACACCTCTGCCGACAGCGTGTTCCAGATCGCCGCGCACGAGGGGCATTTCGGGCTCGACCGGCTGATGGAGGTCTGCCGGATCGCGGCCGAGCTGGTCCACCCGATGAAGGTCGGCCGCGTGATCGCCCGCCCCTTTGTCGGAGAGACGCCCGATGAATTCCGCCGCACCGCGAACCGCCGCGACTTCGCGCTGCCCCCGCCCGAGCCCACCATCTGCGACCGGGTGGAGGCCGTGGGCGGCGAGGTCTGGGCCGTGGGCAAGGTCAAGGACATCTTCGCAGGCCACGGGATCACCACCGTCCTGAAGGCGCCCGACGACATGGGCCTGTTCGACCGCACGCTGGAGGCGGTGGACCGCGCCCCGGATGGCGCGCTGGTCTTTGCCAATTTCGTCGATTTCGACACGCTCTACGGCCATCCGCGCGACGTGTCCGGCTATGCCCGCGCGCTGGAGGCGTTCGATGCGCGGGTGCCGGAGTTGCTGGCGCGGCTGCGCCCCGACGACCTGCTGATATTTACCGCCGATCACGGCAACGATCCGACCTGGGTCGGCAACGACCACACGCGAGAGCGGGTGCCGGTGCTGATGACCGGTGCCGCCACGCCCGGCGCGATCGGGCATTGCGGCTTTGCCGATGTCGCCGAAAGCATCGCCGCCCATCTGGGGCTGGCGCCCGGCCGCCATGGAAGGAGCCTGTTGTGAGCCATACCGATCCCGGCCTGCTGCCCAAGGTGGAATTGCACCTGCATCTGGAAGGGGCCGCCCCTCCCGACTTCATCCGTGCCCTGGCGGCAGAACAGGGCATGGCGCTCGAGGGCGTGTTCGACGCCGGGGGGCAGTATGCCTGGACGGATTTCGCGCAGTTCCTCAAGACCTACCACCGTGCCTGCGAGGTGCTTCGCGGCCCCGAGGAGTTCCGCCGCCTGGTCGAGGCCGTGCTGGCGCAGTCGGCCGCGGACGGGGTGGTCTATACCGAGATCTTCATCGCGCCCGACATCTGCGGCGGTGGCGACCCCGTGGCCTGGGCCGAGTATGTGGCAGCCATCGTCGAAGGTGCGCAGAGTGCCCGCGCCGCGCACGGGATCGAGGCGCGATTCATCTCGACCGCAGTGCGAAATTTCGGCCCCGACGCGGCCGAGCGTGCGGCACGTCTGAGCGCCGAGGTGGCGGGCGACCGGATCACCGGCTTCGGCATGGGCGGCGAGGAACGCCATCTGCGCGCCGCCGATTTCGCCCGCGCCTTCGCCATCGCGCGCGAGGCGGGCCTGGGCATCACCAGCCATGCGGGCGAGGTCTGCGGCCCCGAAAGCGTGGCCGAGACACTGGATCACCTGCGCCCCAGCCGCATCGGCCACGGGGTGCGCGCGATCGAAAGTCCGGACCTGGTGCAAAGGCTGGTCGACGAGGGCATCGTGCTGGAGGTGAACCCCGGCTCGAACGTCGCGCTCTCGGTATACCCTGGCTGGGACAGCCATCCGATCGACAGGCTGCGCAAGGCGGGCGTCCAGGTCACCGTATCGACCGACGATCCGCCTTACTTTCACACCGACATGAAGCACGAGTACCGCATGCTGGCCCACCATTTCGGCTGGGCGGCAGAGGATTTCGCCGACATCAACCGCATCGCCATGCAGGCCGCCTTCTGCGATCCGCAGACCCGGAGCGCCGTGCTGGCCAGACTTGAAGGGGCCCGCCCATGAAGAAGCACCTGACCATCGTCGATCACCCGCTGGTGCAGCACAAGCTGACCCTGATGCGCGAAAAGAGCACATCGACCGCGTCGTTCCGCCAGCTTCTGCGGGAAATCAGCCTGCTTCTGGCCTATGAGGTGACGCGCGATCTGCCGATCACCATGACCACGGTGGAAACCCCGCTGATGGAAATGGAGGCGCCGGTCCTGAAGGGGAAGAAGCTGGCGCTGATCTCGATCCTGCGGGCGGGCAACGGGCTTCTCGACGGGGTGCTGGAACTCATCCCCTCGGCGCGGGTCGGCTATATCGGCCTATACCGCGATGAAGAGACGCTTCAGCCGGTGCAGTACTACTTCAAGGTGCCGAAGGAACTGGAAAACCGCACCGTGATCGTGGTCGATCCGATGCTGGCCACGGGCAATTCCTCGGCCGCGGCGATAAGCCTGCTGAAGCAGGCCGGCGCCAACGACATCCGCTTCCTGTGCCTGCTTGCCGCCCCCGAGGGGGTGCGTCGCATGGAAGAGGCGCATCCGGACGTGCGGATCGTGACGGCGGCGCTGGACGAGCGGCTGAACGAGAAGGGCTACATCCTGCCCGGCCTTGGCGATGCCGGGGACAGGATGTTCGGCACGAAATAACGCCCGGTGTCGCTCGGCCCGGTGTCCCTCAGAACGTGTTGTCGAGCGCCTGGCCCGCGTTCGACACATCCCGGCCCACGCCCTTGACGGTTTCGCAGGCGGCAAGCGAGGCGATCAGTGCAAGCAGGACGAAAATGCGCATCCGGCGATCCTTTCAAGGCTGCGTTCGCCAAGTTTCTAGCGCGCCGGTCGGGCTCAGGCAACGCCTTGCGATCCATGCGCAAACCGGCGGTGGCCTGCCGCCGCCCGCGCGATAGGACGTGGCCATGACGTCCCGCGCGCCCTTCGTGTTCATCATCCTGACGGTGGCCATCGACGCCATCGGCATCGGGCTGATACTGCCGGTGATGCCCGAGCTGATCCGCGAGTTGCGCGGCGCCTCGATTTCCGACGCGGCCTTCTGGGGGGGCTGGCTCGCCTTCACCTATGCCGTGATGCAGTTTCTCTGCGGGCCGCTGCTGGGGGGGCTGTCGGACCGTTTCGGGCGGCGTCCCGTGCTGATCCTGTCGCTGGTCCTGCTGGGCATCGACTACCTGCTGATGGCGGTGGCGCCTGCCCTGTGGATGCTGTTCCTGGCCCGGTTCCTGGCCGGGGCCGCGGGGGCGACCCATGCCACGGCGGCGGCCTATCTGGCCGACATCTCGGACAAGGGAAAACGCTCGGCGAATTTCGGACTGATCGGGGCGGCCTTCGGGATCGGCTTCACGCTGGGCCCGGCGATCGGCGGCCTGCTGGGGGAACTGGGCCCGCGCGCGCCGTTTTACGCGGCGGCGGCGCTTGCCCTGGGCAACGCCGCCTTCGGCTGGCGCGTCCTGCCCGAATCCCTGCCGCCCGAACGGCGCGCCCGGTTCGAGCTGGCCCGCGCCAACCCGTTCCGCGCGCTGCTCGATGCCTCGCGCCTGCCCATGGTCGGCGGGCTGTTGCTTGTGCACTTCCTCTATGTCGTCTCGAACTACGTCTACCCCGCGATCTGGAGCTTCTTCACCATCGAGCGTTTCGGCTGGTCCACCGGCATGGTCGGGCTGAGCCTTGCCGCGTTCGGCGTGTCGTCGGCCTTCGTGCAGGGCTGGCTGATCCGGCGCCTGTTGCCGCGGCTGGGCGAGTTCCGCACCGCCATGTTCGGCCTTGCCATGCATGTGCTGGCGCTGGTGATCCTTGCGGTGATCGAGGATGGCATCTGGATCTTCGTCTTCATGCCGATCACCGCGCTGGGCGTGGTGGTGGGCCCAGCCTTGCAGGGCATGATGGCCGACCGGGTGCCCGACGACGCGCAGGGGCGCCTGCAGGGGGTGCTTGCTTCCGTCGCCGCCGTCGCGGTGATCCTGAGCCCGGTCGTGATGACGGGGATCTTTCGCCTGGCGACGCTGCCCGATGGCCCGGTCTATCTGCCGGGCGCGCCTTTCCTTGCGGCGGCGGCACTTGCCGCGGTCTGCGCGCTGCTGCTGATGCGGGGCCGCAAGGCCGCGGCATGACGCTGATATTGCGCTGCGGCAAAATTCATCTTGCGCCGCAGCAATTCAATCTCCACACTCTGGCCCGAAACGTCCGAAGTGTGGAGGACAAGATGTTCGTGATGGCGCAATTCGACCTGAACCAGTGGATGCCCCGGCGCGACGAGGGGCTGCTGGAATACTGGGTTTCGCTCAGCCCGATGGCGCCGATGTTCGGCGTGGAGTGGCGCTTCGGCGGCATGCAGATCCAGCCACCCGCAAAGCGCCGGCCCGAGCGCAAGAGCCCGATCAAGGCCGACGCCGCCGAGGCAGAGGTGGTGATGGATACGCCTCAGCCCGCGCCCGCGGCAGCGGCCGCCGTCGATCCGACGCCGCAGCCGGCCGCGACCGGGGCGGCCCAGCCGGACGACCTGAGCGCGATCAAGGGCATCGGGCCGAAAATGGCGGAAAAGCTGGTCGCCCATGGCATCACCCGATTTGCCCAGATCGCGGCCTGGACCGAGGCGGATGTCGCCCGCATGGACGCGCTTCTGGGGGGCATCCCCGGCGCGATCAGCCGCGCGGACTGGGTGGGTCAGGCGCGCGCGCTGGCGGCCTGAGCCGTCAGCCCCGCGCCACCGCCCGGCGGTAGAGGTGCCAGCTGGCATGGCCCAGCACCGGCATCACCACCGCAAGCCCAAGGAACGCGGGCAGCGCCCCCAGCACCAGACTTGTCGCCACGATCAGCCCCCAGACGGCCACCGTCCGGGGGTTTTCGCGCGCGACCCGGACCGAGGTGACGACGGCAACGGGAAGCCCCGGATCGCGGTCCAGGAGCATCGGGAACGACACCACGCTGATCGACAGCACCAGCGCGGCAAAGACGAAGCCCGTCGCCGTGCCGATCACGATCATCGCCCAGCCAGCGCCGGTCGTGAGCGTCTCGGTCAGAAAGGCGCCAAGGCTTGCCGGGGGCTCCGGCCCCAGCGTCGCGGCGTAAATGTATTGCGCCGCCAGCATCCAGATCAGGAACAGGCCCAGCAGCGCGATGCCCAGCGTCACGATCGCGCCCAGCGCGGGTGCGCGCAGGACCGACAGCGCCGCATCCCAGCCCGCGGGCTGGCCCGCTTCGCGTCGGCGGCTCATCTCGTAAAGACCCACGGCCGCGAGTGGCCCGAGAAGGGCGAAGCCCGATACCAGCGGGAACACCAGCGGCAGGAGCCGGGCATCGAGGGCGGCCCAGACAAGTGCCAGGCCGATGACCGGGTAAAGCAGGCAGACCATCAGCGCGTCCGAGCGCAGTGCCAGGAAATCGTCGAGCCCCAGCCGCAGCGCCGCGCCCAGGTCCGCGGTCCCGATCTGCCGGACCTGCGGCGGGGTTGCGTCGCGGCTGCCCATGTGCGCAGCGCTCTCGGCGATGCCGTGGCCGGCAAGTCCCAGGCGGCGCACGCCCCAGCTGAGGGGATTTCCGATCGTCTTGACCATTTCAGTCCCTCCCGATTTCGGAATGTTCCGGGCGGATCGGAGGGCCGCAAGTCTTGCGTCATTCGCGGCCGGGTTAATCCGCCACGACCGAAGGCTAACACGGATCCCCGTCCGGTGGAGTGCAGATTTCCGTGAAGGCAGGGGGCGGCACGAAAAAGCCCCCGCGCAGGTCTGCGCGGGGGCCGGGAAAGGGGGCAGTGCCCGGGGTTACTGCGGAAGTTCGCCCTCGATGCCCTCGACATAGAAGTTCATGCCCAGCAGCGTGCCGTCGTCGGCCGTCTCGCCCTCGGCCAGCCAGGCGCTGCCGTCCTGCCGGTTGATCGGCCCGGTGAACGGGTGATACGCGCCCGAAGAGATCGAGTCCGCGATCGCCTGCGCCTCGGCCGCCACATCGTCGGGCATGTTCCGGAATTCGCCGATTTCGGTCATGCCCGATGCGATCCCGCCCCAGGTGTCGGTCGACGTCCAGGTGCCGTCCAGTACCGCCTGCGTCCGCTCGATATAGTAGGGCGCCCAATTGTCGATGATCGAGGAAAGCCGCGCGTTGGGGCCGAACTGCATCATGTCCGAAGCCTGGCCGAAGGCATAGATGCCCTGTTCCTCGGCGATGGTCATGGCGGCGGGGCTGTCGGTGTGCTGCATGATCACGTCGGCGCCCTGCTGGATCAGCGCGTTGGCGGCGTCCGCCTCTTTCGCCGGGTCGAACCAGGTGTTCGCCCAGACGATCTTGAACTGGACATCCGGGTTCGCCTTGCGCGCGGCGATGAAGGCCGCGTTGATGCCGCGCACCACTTCGGGGATCGGGAAGGAGCCGATATAGCCGATTATGTTCGACTTGGTCATGCGGCCCGCGATATGGCCGATCACGGCGCGTCCCTCGTAGAAGCGGCCCGAATAGGTCGCGACGTTGTCGGCGCGCTGGTAGCCGGTCGCATGTTCGAACTTCACTTCGGGGAACTGCTCGGCCACGCGCATCGTGGGGTTCATGAAGCCGAAGGAGGTGGTGAAGATCAGCCCGTGGCCCGACTGGGCAAGCTGGCGGATCGCACGCTCGGCGTCGGGGCCCTCGGGGATCGACTCGAGATAGGTGGTCTGCACCCGGTCGCCGAAATGGGCCTCGATCGCCTGCCGGCCCTGGTCGTGCTCGTAGGACCAGCCGTAGTCGCCCACGGGGCCGACATAGATGAAGCCAACCTTGAGCGGCTCGTGCCCGGCGGCGAGGCCGAGGCCGGGCGCCATCCCGGCGGCAGCGGCCGTGGCAAGCAGGGTTCTGCGGTTCAGTCTCATCCTTTGGTCTCCTTTTTGAGGGGGGATTTATGCGTCTTCGATACGAGTGCGGCCGAGATCAGGGCCGTGGGCACGGCGATCACGCCAAGACCGATCAGCAGGACCAGGCCGGTGAAGATCCGCCCGCCCGCCGTCACGGGATAGATGTCGCCATAGCCCACCGTGGACAGCGTGGCCACAGCCCACCACATGGCGTGGGGCACGGATCTGAACAGCTCCGGCTGGGCCTGATGTTCGAAATGATAGATGCCGATGGAGGCGAGGATCAGCAGGAACAGCGTCATCACGAGGAACACGACAAGCTGTTCGCGGATCTCGGTCAGCACCTCGACCAGGTTGTCCACGGCGTGGGCCACGCGCATCAGCTTGAGGATGCGCGCAAGCTGGATCAGGCGCAGGATGCGCGCCGCGACCATCTCGGCCCCGGGCAGCAGAAGCGCCGGCAGGAACGCCAGCAGATCGACGATGCCCCAGAAGCTGAACACATAGCCCAGCCGGCGCGGTGCCGCGTAAAGCCTGAGGGCGTAGTCGGCGGCGAAGATGCCCACGACCGTCAATTCGAAACGGTAGAGCGCCGTGCCCGTCGCAGGTGGCAGGTCGGGCAGGGTGGAGATGACATAGCTCGCCACTGCAAGCACGATCAGCGCATGCATGGACAGGGTGTAGCGCCGGCCCCATTCCGGGTCGATGCCGTCGAGGATGCGGTGCAGTCGCTCGCGCATCGGCCCGCACCCCCATCAGGCCGTGCGCACGAAGACGCGCCCCAGCGAGGCCGGGGCGTTCAGGTTCGCACGCAGCCGGTCGGCCGACATGACGACGAGCACGAGGATGGTGCACAGATAGGGCGCCATCGACAGGTACTGGGTCTGGATCGAGACCGGGTAAACCAGCGCGAGCGCCCCCATCGCCAGCGTCCCGAGCCAGAGCGGGGCCATGGCACGGCGCTGCGCCTTCATGGTGACATGCACCGAGAGCAGCAGCAGCGCGAGGACCAGCAGCCAGAGCGGCGTGATGCCCGCCGCCTGAAGGTTGAGTTGCAGGATGGTGACGCCGCCGAACAGATAGGCGCCCAGCGCCACGCGCCCCGGCCGCCACATCCCGAAAACGACGATCGCCAGCGCGATCCAGCCGGCGCCCGCGGTCATGCCCTCGGTCCATTGCGGCACGCGGATCAGGCTGAGCCCGGCGCCCCCCAGCCCCGCGCAGGCGCCGCCGAAGGCGATGGCGGCCAGCCGGATCCGGATCACGTCATAGCCCAGCGCGTGCGCCGCGTCATGGCCCTCGCCGCAGGCCCTGAGCACGAGGCCCGCCCGGCTGCGATAGAGAAACCACCAGATCCCCCCCAGCACCGCCAGCGCCAGGTAGGTGAGCAAATCGTGCGAGAACAGGATCGGGCCGATCACCGGGATGTCCGAGATCAGCGGGATGTCCAGCCGCGGAAAGGCCGGCGGCTTGATGCCCGAATAGGGCTGGCCGATCAGGGCGGCAAGCCCCAGCCCGAACAGCGTCAGCGCAAGCCCGGTCGCCACCTGGTTCGACAGCAGAAGCTGCGTCAGCACGCCGAAGATCAGCGAAAGCGCCGCCCCGGCCGCGGCGGCGGCGACAAGGCCCAGCAGCGGCGATCCGGTCTCGACCGCGATGGCGAAGCCGGCGATGGCGCCGATGATCGTCATGCCCTCGACGCCCAGGTTCAGCACGCCCGACTTCTCGACCACCATCTCGCCCAGCGACGCCAGCATCAGCGGCGTCGCCGCGGCGATGATCGACACGCTGAGCGATACCGGGTTCAGCCCGCCCGCGACGGCGAACACGATCAGGCCCAGGATCGCCGTCAGCGTCACGGCATGGGGTTTCAGGGGGATGAGGCGGTCCATCAATGCGCCCTCCGCACAAGCCTGAGCCGGTAGCGCGCCAGCACATCCAGCCCCAGCAGGAAGAACAGCAGCATCCCCTGGAACACCGATATGGCGGCCGCCGGGATCTGAAGCGTGAACTGCGCGGTCTCGCCGCCGATATAGGTCAGCGCCATCACGAGGCTTGCCAGCAGGATCCCCAGCGGATCGAGCCGCCCGAGAAAGGCCACGATGATCGCGGTAAAGCCGTAGCCGACCGGCAGGGACGGCACCAGCTGCCCCACCGGGCCCGCCGCCTCGAACAGGCCCGCCATGCCGGCCAGCGCCCCCGACAGGCCAAGACAGCCGGCGACCATCAGGCTGGTGTTGACGCCGGCAAAGCGCGCGGCCCTTGGCGCCGTGCCCATCAGCTTGACCTGGTAGCCGAAATTATGCGCATGCAGCAGCGCGTAGGCGGCGATGCCGATGCCCAGCGCCACCAGGATCCCGATATGGGCGCGGCTGCGTTCGATCAGGATGGGCAGCGTCGCGCTGTCGTGGAAGCGGCGGCTTTCGGGAAAGTTGAAGCCCGCCGGATCCCTGAGCGGCCCCGAGACCAGGGCCGACAGGAACAGATCGGCCACATAGACCAGCATCAGCGAGACGAGGATCTCGTTCGCGCCGAACCGGATGCGCAGGATCGCCGGGATCATCGCCCAGACGAAACCGCCCAGCGCGCCCGCCAGCGTCATCAGGGGCAGAAGCCAGATCCCCGGCGTGCCCCAGAACGCAAGCGCCACCGCGCCACCGGAGATGGCGCCGACGATGAACTGCCCCTCGGCGCCGATGTTCCATACCCCCGCGCGAAAGCCGAAGGACAGGCCGATCGCGATCATCGCGAGCGGTGCCGCCTTCACCAGCAGTTCGGTCCGGGAAAAGGGATCGAGGAAGGGATCGACGAAGATGATGCGGATCGCCTCGACCGGGTTCTTGCCGAGGGCCGCGAACAGAAGCCCGCCGGCGATCATCGTGGCGATCACCGCAAGGATCGGCGTGCCGACCTGCAGCAGGCGCGGCGTGCGGCTGCGCGGCTCAAGCGCCAGCATGGGCCACCTCCTGCGCGTCATCCGCCCCCATCCCGGCGCCGCCCATCATCAGGCCGATTTCCTCCAGCGTCAGCGATCCGGTGCGCTGCGGCGCCGACAGCCGGCCATGGAACAGCACGGCGAAGCTGTCCGAGATCTCCAGCAACTCGTCCAAGTCCTGGCTGATCACCAGTACCCCGGTGCCATTCGCGGCCAGGTCGCGCAGCGCGGTTCGGATGGTGGCCGCGGCATGGGCATCGACCCCCCAGGTCGGCTGGTTGACCACCAGCACCCGTGGCCGTTGCAGGATTTCGCGCCCGATCACGAACTTCTGCAGGTTTCCACCCGAGAGCGCACGCGCCTTGGTGGCGATGCCCGGTGTGCGCACGTCGAATTTCGACACGATGGCGCGGGCGAAATTGTCGGTGGACCCGCGCTTTATGAAACCGCGATAGTCCAGCAGCTGCCGCCGCCGCCCGGTAAGGTAGGCGTTTTCCGACAGGCTCAATTCGCCCGCCGCGGCATGGCCCAGCCGTTCCTCCGGGGCCGACAGAAGCCCCAGCTTCCGCCGACGGTTCGGCCCCGCGCGCCCGATATCCTCGCCCTCCAGGAACAGCGTTCCGGCAGGCACGCGTGTCTCTCCGTCAAGGACGCGCATCAGCTCTTCCTGGCCGTTGCCCGCGACCCCGGCGATGCCCAGCACTTCGCCTTCGCGCAGGCTGATGCTCAGGTTCTTCAGGCTGGTGCCGAAGGGATGCGCGGTCGGCACCGACAGGCCGCGCAGCTCCAGCAGGG
Organism: Halovulum dunhuangense; assembly: GCF_013093415.1. NCBI lineage: Bacteria > Pseudomonadati > Pseudomonadota > Alphaproteobacteria > Rhodobacterales > Paracoccaceae > Halovulum > Halovulum dunhuangense. Next base: position 420,557 of record NZ_JABFBC010000002.1, on the reverse strand, counting down.
TCGGGCCCGGCGTGAACAGGCGGGGCAGGGGCCGCACGAGTTCCAGCCCGATCATCATCTCTGCCAGCTGGCGCGCCGATTTCTCGGCGGGGCGGCATTCGCCCACCACCCGCCCCGAGCGCAGGATCGTCGCCCTGTCGCACAGCGCGCGGATCTCCTCCAGCTTGTGCGAGATGTAGAGGATCGCGACCCCCTCGGTGGCCAGCTTGCGCAGCGTGGCGAACAGCGTCGTCGCCTCCTGCGGGGTCAGAACGGATGTCGGCTCGTCCATGATCAGGATGCGCGGGTTCTGCAGCAGGCAGCGCACGATCTCGACGCGCTGCCGCTCGCCCACCGACAGGTCCCCCACCAGGCGCTCGGGGTCGAGCGGCAGGCCATAGGCATTGGCCACGTCGCGGATCTTGCGCACAAGCTCTGCCCGCCGCGGCGGGTCCGCCATGCCGAGTGCCACGTTCTCGGCCACGCTCAGCGCCTCGAACAGGGAGAAGTGCTGGAAGACCATCGACACGCCCGCGGCGCGCGCCGCCTGCGGGCCGCGCGGCTCGTAGAGGGTGCCGTCGATATACATCTCTCCCCGGTCCGGCGTGACCAGCCCGTAGATCGCCTTGACCAGCGTGGACTTGCCTGCGCCGTTCTCGCCCAGAAGCGCATGGATCTCGCCGCGGGCGACCTCGAAGGAGATGTCGGAATTGGCCAGCACGCCCGGATAGGCCTTGGTCAGACCGCGGATCGAGAGAAGCGCGCTCACGTCCCATGCCCCCTGTCGGTGATGCCGCTCTCACCGGCGGCGCTGCGCTCCCTCAGTAGCGCATGGATCACGCCGATCGCAATGGCCTGCGGCTCCTTGCCGAGGCCGGGATCACCGATCGGGCAGACAAGCTGCGCCAGCCGCTCCGGCGGATGGCCCAGCTCGCCCAGCCGCTTCAGGAACCGCGCCTTCTTGGTCTCCGACCCGATCAGCCCCAGCGACCCGAAGGGCCGCGACAGGATCCTGTGGCAGATCTCCAGGTCGAGCGCGTGGGAATAGGTCAGCACCAGGTGCCGCGCATCCCCGGGCGCAAGCGCCGCCGCATCCGGCATCCGCGCCGCCACCAGCATGTCGGCATGGGGCGGGACCGTGTCGGGAAACCGCGCGCGTGCCTCGTCCACCCAGGTCACCGCCAAGGGCAGCCCGTCCGTCGCGCCGACCAGGGCCCGCCCGACATGGCCGGCGCCCCAGATCCAGACCGGGGTCCGCGGCGCGCCCGCGGTTTCAAGGAACCAGTCGCCCACCAGCGCAGGCCGCGCCCCCAGCCCGGCGCGCGCCGCGCGCAGCATGCGGGCCACGGCAAGCGGCGGCTCTGCCGCGGGACCGGGCGCGACGGGCCGCGCGAACACGCCCTCGGCCGGGATTGCCGCCAGTTCCTCCGGACCGATACGCTCGATCAGCAGGCTCACCGCGCCGCCGCAGCATTGTCCCAGCGCCGGGCCCAGCGGATAGCGCTGCAACCTGCGGGCAAAGGGCGCGCCCGCGGCCAGAAGTCCGCGCGCGCGCAGGATGGCATCATGTTCCAGCGCGCCGCCCCCGATCGTGCCCGCGATGCCGTCGGGCCAGACCAGCATCGACGCTCCCGTCTCGCGCGGGGCCGATCCGGCGTGCTCGGCCACCACGACCCGCGCGAGCGTGCCATGGCGCGCGACCGCATCCGCAAGTTCCCGCCGGTCGAGGCTCATTCCCAGGCCCGCCCGCGCTGGGCATCCACCGCGCGCAGGATCCGCTCCGGCGTGGCAGGGGCGTCGAGCGACGGATAGAGACTGCCGTCGCCGCATTGCGCCACCGCATGCGACAGCGCCATCAGCGCCGAGATCCCCAGCATGAAGGGCGGCTCGCCCACCGCCTTGGATCGGTAGATCGTCTGCTCCCGGTTCTCGCCGTCCCAAAGCTCCACGTTGAAGACGCGCGGACGATCGCCGCAGGCCGGGATCTTGTAGGTCGACGGCGCGTGCGTCCTGAGCCGCCCCTTGTCGTCCCAGACCAGTTCCTCGGTGGTCAGCCAGCCCGCGCCCTGCACATAGCCGCCCTCGATCTGGCCGATGTCGATGGCCGGGTTCAGCGACTTTCCACAGTCATGCAGGATGTCGGCGCGGTCGATGCGGTACTCGCCGGTCAGCGTGTCGATGGTCACCTCGGTCACCGCCGCGCCGTAGGCGAAGTAGTAGAACGGGCGTCCACGCCCGGCGCGGCGGTCCCAGACGATGTCGGGCGTCGCGTAGAAACCGGTCGAGGACAGCGACACCCGGTTCGCATAAGCCGCCGCCACCACCTCCTCGAAGGGCAGCACGCGGCTGCCCAGGTCCACCCCCTCGGGGACGAAGCGGATCTCGGCCCGCTCCGCCTGCCAGTGGCGCGCCGCGAAATCGGCCAGCCGGTCGCGGATCGTCTCGCAGGCGGCCTTGCAGGCCATGCCGTTCAGATCCGACCCCGAAGAGGCGGCGGTGGCCGATGTGTTGGGCACCTTCGTCGTGTCGGTCGCGGTGATCTTCACGCTGCCAAGCGGCCGGGCAAACACCTCGGCCGCGACCTGCGCGACCTTGGTGTTCAGCCCCTGGCCCATCTCTGTCCCGCCATGGTTCAGGTGGATCGAGCCGTCGGAATAGACATGCACCAGCGCGCCCGCCTGGTTCAGATGCGTCAGCGTGAAGGATATCCCGAACTTGACCGGGCTCAGCGCGATGCCGCGCTTGAGCACCGGGCTCGCGCGGTTCCACGCCTCGATTGCCGCGCGCCGCGCCGCGTAGTCGGAACGCTCCGCCAGCCGGTCCACCAGCGCGTTCACGATGCAGTCGGTCACGGGCATGTGGTAGGGGGTCAGCTGCCCCGCCTTCCACTTTCCCGAAATATCCCCGCCGGAGGCATCCGGCGCCGCCACCGGCGCATCCGCATAGAAATTGACGCGCCGCACCTCCAGCGGATCGCGGCCCAGCGCATGGGCGATGTGGTCCATCACCCGCTCGATCCCCAGCATCCCCTGCGGCCCGCCAAAGCCGCGAAAGGCGGTCGCGCTCTGGGTGTTGGTGATCAGGCGGTGCGACACGATCCGCACCTTGGGCAGCCAGTAGGCGTTGTCGGCATGCAGCATCGCCCGGTCGGCCACCGGCAGGGTCAGGTCCTGCGACCAGCCGCCCCGGCAATACTGGCGGAACTCGATCCCGAGGATGCGGCCCTCGTCGTCCACCCCCGCGCGATAGTCGATGCGGAAATCGTGGCGCTTGCCGGTGATGATGAAATCGTCGTCGCGGTCGTAGCGCATCCGGGCCGGCCGTTTGAGCCTGTGCGCGACCACGGCGCAGGCCACCGCCAGCGCGTTGCCCTGGCTTTCCTTGCCGCCAAAGCCGCCGCCCATGCGCCGCACCTCGGACCGGACCGCGGCGTAAGGCACGCCCAGCGCATGGGCCACCTTGTGCTGGATTTCCGTGGGGTGCTGGGTCGAACTTACGACATGGATCTCGCCGCCCTCGCCGGGCAGGGCGAGCGCCGCCTGCCCCTCGAGGTAGAAATGCTCCTGCCCGCCCATCGCGATCGTCCCCTCGATCCGGTGCGGGGCGGTGGCGATGGCGGGGTCCGGGTCGCCGCGCTCATGGGTGACCGGCGGTTCGAATTCGCGGCTTGCTGCCAGCGCGTCCTCGATGGTCAGGACCGGGGTGTCCGCGTCGATCTCGAACCGGGCGAGGCGCGCGGCCTTGCGCGCCGCAAGATGGCTTTCCGCCACCACCAGGAACACCGGCTGGCCCAGGTAATGCACCCGGTCCGTCGCCAGCAGCGGCTCGGGCCAGGGCGAGGGCGAGACGTCGTTCTCGTGCGGCAGGTCCGCGGCCGTCAGCACGTCGATCACGCCGGGCGCGGTGCGGACCGCCGACAGGTCCATGCCGCGCAGCGTTCCGTTGGCCTGCGGCGAGGTGCCGAAGGCCAGGTGGACGGTATCGACCGGCACCGGCAGGTCGTCGGTGTAGCGCGCGGCCCCCGTGACATGGAGCGTGGCGCTGTCGTGCGCCGTGGGGCGATGGACGCTCATGCCGCCCCCCGCCCGACCAGCCGGGTCCGCGTGCCACGATCCTCATGATACGCGCGCAAAAGCATGTTCTGCGCGGCCCTCAGCCTGTAGCCCGCCGAGGCGCGCATGTCGGACAAGGGCGTGAAATCGAGCGCGAAGGCGCCCTGCGCGGAACGCACCGTCGCTTCCTCCCAGGGGTGTCCGACAAGCGCCGCCTCGACATGGGCCGCCCGTTTCGGGATGCCCGCCATGCCGCCGAAGGCGATGCGCGCCGCGTTCACATGGCCGTCCTCGATCGTGATGCTGAAGCAGCCGCACACGGCCGAGATGTCCTGGTCGAAGCGCTTGGACAGCTTGTAGCAGCGCAGCCGGTCGGGCTGGGCCGGGATGTGGATGCTTTCGACGAACTCGCCCGGCCGCCGGTCCTGTTTCCCGTAGTCGAGGAAGAAATCCTCCAGCGGAAGCGTCCGCCGTTCGGCGCCGCGCCGCAGCGTCAGGCTTGCGCCCTGCGCGATCAGCGCCGGTGGGCCGTCCCCGATGGGCGAGCCGTTCGCGATGTTGCCGCCGATGGTGGCGGCGTTCCTGACCTGCACCGATCCGTAGCGGCGGATCAGCTCGGCGAAATCCGGGTGTCGCGCGGCCATGACGCCGCGCAGCCGCGACAGGGTGACGCCCGCGCCGATCGTGATGCCCGCGGCATCCGTCTCGATCCGCTGCAGCGCTTCCAGCCGGTGGAGGAAGGCGACAGGCGCGAGGGTGCGCAGCTGCTTGGTGACCCACAGCCCGACATCGGTCGCCCCCGCGACGAGCGTCGCCTCGGGGTGCGCTTCGTACCAGGCGGCAAAGGCGTCGAGATCGTCGGGCAGATACGCCTGCCCGCCCTGGAGATCGCCACGTTGGCCGAGCGCCGCGAGTGCCGCGGTCTCGTCCTTCTCCCAGGCCGGCCGCGGCGCTTCTGCCGCGGCGTCGGCCGCGCGGATGATCGGGGCATAGCCCGTGCAGCGGCACAGGTTGCCGGCCAGCACGTCGTCGAAATCCCGCCGCCCGTCGCGATGCGCGGTATAGAGCGACATCACCACCCCCGGCGTGCAGAAGCCGCATTGCGAACCGTGATGTTCTACCATCGCCTGCTGGACCGGGTGCAGCGCCCCGTCGGGTGCGGCGATGCCCTCGACCGTGCGCACCGCCTTGCCGTGCAACTGGGGCAGGAACAGGATGCAGGCGTTCAGCGCCCGGTGGACGAGCTGGCCGTTCTCCAGCGCCGAGACGGTGACCGTGCAGGCGCCGCAGTCGCCTTCGTTGCAACCTTCCTTCGTGCCGGACAGGCGGCGCGTCTCGCGCAGCCAGTCGAGCAGGGTGCGCGTGGGGTCCATGACCCTTTCGCGCACGGTTTCTCCGTTCAGAAGAAACGCGATTTCCATTCGGACAACCCGCCGCCTTCTCTGCCGTTCCGCCTGTCTGCGTGCGCGGCCCGATGCGGCGTAAAGCCGGGCACACGGCGGTTTTGACCAATTGGTAGAAAAGCGTGGATCGGGCCGTTTGGCAAGCCTTCCCTGAACCGCCCGGGGGCTGTCCGCATGGCCAGCGCCGGATGCCTCCGGCGGGGATATTTGAAGAAAGTGGAAGGCCTGGGGGGCGGGCTTGACTTGGGGGGCGCGGCGGCGTCTGGATCGGGGCATGTCCGAACCACGATTCATCCATCTTCGCGTTCATTCCGCCTATTCGCTTCTGGAAGGGGCGATCCAGGTCAAGGCGCTGCCGGCCTTGGCGGCGAAGGCGCAGATGCCCGCCGTCGCGGTGACCGACAGCGGCAACCTGTTCGCGGCGCTGGAGTTTTCCGAGGCGGCGGCCAAGGCGGGCATACAGCCGATCATCGGCTGCCAGATGCCGGTCCTGAGCGAGACGGCCGGGCCCGCCGCACGCCCCAACGAGTTCCCCAAACCCCGCCCTGTCGTCCTGCTGGCGCAGGACGAGGCGGGCTACATGAACCTGATGAAGCTGACCAGCCGCTACTACCTGGGCAGCGGAGACCTGCCGCCGCATGTGACGCTGGAGGACCTGGCGGCCAATGCCGAGGGGCTGATCTGCCTCACGGGCGGCGCCGAGGGGCCGCTCGGCACCCCGATCGCAGCCGGCCAGGGGCCTGCCGCGCGCGCCCTGCTGGAGCGGTTGGCCGGGATCTACGGCGACCGGCTCTATGTCGAGATCCAGCGCCATCCCGAGGGTGGCGCGCGGCGCACGCCGCTGGAGACCGCGACCGAGCCGGGCATGGTGGAGCTGGCCTACGCGCTCGACCTGCCGCTGGTCGCCACCAACGACGTGCATTTCGCCGAGCCTTCGATGTACGAGGCCCATGATGCGCTGATCTGCATTGCCGAGGGGGCCTATGTCGACCAGACCGCGCCGCGCCGGAAGCTGACCGACCAGCACCATTTCAAGTCGCAGGACGAGATGGTGAAGCTGTTCGACGACCTGCCCGAGGCCGTCGCGAACACCGTCGAGATCGCCCGGCGCTGCGCCTATCGCGCCCGGACGCGCGATCCGATCCTGCCGCGCTTTGCCGAGAACGAGGTGGACGAGTTGCGCCGGCAGGCGGTCGAGGGGCTGAAGGCGCGGCTTGCGGTCATCCCCCACGCGGCGCCCGTCGAGGAGTACGAGAAGCGGCTCGAGTTCGAGCTGGGCATCATCGAGGGGATGGGCTTTCCCGGCTATTTCCTGATCGTCGCCGATTTCATCAAGTGGGCGAAGGAGCACGACATCCCGGTCGGGCCGGGCCGCGGGTCGGGGGCGGGCAGCCTTGTCGCCTATGCGCTGACCATCACCGACCTGGACCCGCTGCGCTATTCGCTGCTGTTCGAGCGCTTCCTGAACCCCGAGCGCATCTCGATGCCGGATTTCGACATCGACTTCTGCATGGACCGCCGCGAGGAGGTCATCCATTACGTCCAGGAGAAATACGGCCGCGACCGGGTGGCGCAGATCATCACCTTCGGCGCGCTGCTGTCCAAGGCCGCGGTGCGCGACGTGGGCCGCGTGCTGCAGATGCCCTATGGCCAGGTGGACCGGCTCTCGAAGCTGATCCCGGTCGAGGGGGTGAAGCCCGTCTCGATCGGCAAGGCGCTGACCGACGAGCCGCGCCTGCGCGAGGAGGCCCGCCGCGAGGAGGTGGTGGGCCGGATGCTCGACTATGCCGAAAAGGTCGAGGGGCTGCTCAGGAACGCCTCGACCCATGCCGCGGGCGTGGTGATCGGCGACCGGCCGCTGGTGGAGCTTGTGCCGCTCTACAAGGATCCGCGCTCGGACATGCCGGCCACCCAGTTCAACATGAAATGGGTTGAGCAGGCGGGGCTTGTGAAGTTCGACTTCCTCGGCCTCAAGACGCTGACGGTGATCCAGAACGCGCTGGACCTGCTGAAGCCGCGCGGCATAGAGGTGGATATCGGGGCGATCCCGCTGGACGACGCGAAGACCTACGAGGTCTATGCGCGGGCCGAGACGGTCGCGGTGTTCCAGGTGGAAAGCTCGGGCATGAAGGATGCCCTGCGGCAGATGAAGCCCGACTGCATCGAGGACATCATCGCGCTGGTGGCCCTTTATCGCCCCGGCCCGATGGAGAACATCCCCAAGTTCTGCCGCGTGAAGAACGGGCTGGAGGAGCGCGAGTCGATCCATCCGCTGATCGACGGCATCCTCGACGAGACGCAGGGCATCATCGTCTACCAGGAGCAGGTGATGGAGATCGCCCGCAAGATGGCGGGCTACTCCCTTGGCGGCGCCGACATGCTGCGGCGCGCGATGGGCAAGAAGATCCAGGAGGCGATGGACGCCGAGCGCCCCAAGTTCCTGGACGGCGCGAAGGCGAACGGCGTCGACGAGGCCAAGGCGCTGGAGGTCTGGAACCTTCTCGACAAGTTCGCCAATTACGGTTTCAACAAGTCCCACGCCGCCGCCTATGCGGTGGTCAGCTACCAGACGGCCTGGCTGAAGGCGAATTACCCGGTCGAGTTCATGGCCGCGGTGATGAACTGCGATATCCACCTGACCGACAAGCTGAACGTCTACAAGCAGGAGGTGGACCGGCTCGGCATCGAGATGATCCCGCCCTGCGTGAACCGGTCCGAGGCGACATTCTCGGTCAGCGAGGGGCGGATCGTCTATGCGCTGGGCGCGCTGAAGAACGTGGGCGTCGAGGCGATGCGCCTGATCACCGCCGCGCGCCAGGAGGGTGGGCGGTTCCGCGACATCTTCGACTTTGCCCGGCGGGTGGATCTGAAGCGCGTGGGCAAGCGCCCGCTCGAGATGCTGGCGCGGGCCGGCGCCTTCGACGGGCTCGACGCGAACCGCCGCAAGATGTTCGAGAACCTCGACCGGCTGGTGGCCTTCTCGGCCGCGGCGCACGAGGACCGCGCCTCGGCGCAGATCTCGATGTTCGGGGACGGCGGCTCGGAATTGCCGGTGCCGCGTCTTTCCGAGCCGGAGGACTGGCTGCCCACCGAGCGCCTGGGCCAGGAGCACCAGGCGGTGGGGTTCTACCTGTCTGGCCATCCGCTGGACGACTACCTCGGGCCGCTCAAGCGGCAGCGCGTGCTGACCCTGGCCGAGTTGTCGGAAAAGGTGAAATCCGGCCCGCAGGCCGCCAAGATCGCCGGCGCCGTCGCCGCCCGGCAGGAGCGCAAGTCGGCCCGCGGCAACCGCTTCGCCTTTGTCCAGCTGTCGGACCCGACCGGGCTTTACGAGGTCACGGTGTTCTCGGACACGCTGGAGGCCGCGCGCGACCTGCTGGAGCCGGGCACCAACGTGGTGCTGACGGTCGAGGCGACGCTGGAGAGCGACCAGATGAAGCTGCTCGCACGCGGGGTGCAGTCGGTCGATGACGCGGTCGCGGGCGCGGCGCCAGCAGGGCTGCGCATCTTTCTCAACGATGCTGCCGCCATTCCTTCGGTTGCGACGCGGCTGATGGAGGCGGCGGCGGCGCGCGCGCGGGGCGCGGGGCCGGTGAACCTGGTGCTGATGTCGCCCGACCTGCCCGGCGAGGTGGAGGTGACGCTGCCCGACCGCTACCCGGTCACGCCGCAGATCCGCGGCGCCATCAAGCATGTGCCAGGCGTTGCCCATGTCGAGGAATTCTGATCCCCGGCCCGGGCGCGGGGCCTGAAATGCTGCGCGTCTCCGAAAGCGTCACGATCGCGGACTGGGAACTGACGGAAAGCTTCGTGCGGGCCTCGGGCCCCGGTGGGCAGAACGTCAACAAGGTCGCGACCGCGGTGGAGTTGCGCTTCGAGGCGGCGCGTTCCCCGCACCTGGCGCCCGCGGTCAAGGCACGGCTGAAGCGCCTTGCGGGAAGCCGCTGGACGAAGGAGGGCGCCATCCTGATCCAGGTGGACACCCATCGCAGCCAGGCCCGCAACCGCGAGGAGGCGCGCGAAAGGCTGGCGGCGCTGATCGCCAAGGCGCTGGTCGCGCCGAAAAAGCGGGTGCCGACGCGGCCCACGCTCGGCTCGAAGCGCCGCCGGCTGGAGGCCAAGACCCGGCGCGGGGCCGTCAAGCGCCTGCGTGGCACCGTCGAGGAGGAGTGAGCCGGGCCCCGCACCGGCGGCGGCCCGGCCCATCACGTTCGTGCGACCTGCGGCGATCAGTTGCCGCCGCGCGGGCCCAACCGTTCGCCCCGCGGGGCGCGATCCTCGGCATTCAGCACGCCGTCGCCGTTGCGGTCGAAGCGGGCCACCAGGCCCGAGGTATCCGCGCCGAATTCCGCGACCGTGACGCTTCCGTCGCCATCGTCGTCATGGGCCTGGAACCGGTCCACCATCCGCTCGCGCATCGCATCGAGCCATAGCGCCTCGTATTCGGCGAGGTCGAGCACCCCATTCCCGTCGGTATCGAACCGGGCAAGGCGATCCGCTCGCGCGGTGTCGATCTCTTCCTGGCTGACGCTTCCGTCGCCGTTCCCGTCATGGGCCTCGATCAGCCGCTGTCCGGCGCGGCCCGCGCCGCGTGGTCCGTCATGGTGGCCCATGGCGTGACCGCCGCCATGCCCCCCGCGCCATCCGTCGCGGTCCTGCGCGACCGCGATCCCGACCATCGCCAGCGTCAGGGCGGTTGCGCCGAGAAGGGCGCCGATCCGATGTTTTCGCATGTGTTTCATCCTCTGATGGGCCGCCGCGGCCCGGTTGACGGAAGTGAAACGCAGGCGCTGCGAGGTTCCGTCGCGCGGCTTGCCAATTTTCCGCCTGCGGGGCAGTGTGCGGCTCCATCGCAAGCCACGGGAGAGCCCTGCCATGAAGACACGTGCCGCCATTGCAACCCGGGCCGGAGCCCCCCTCGAAATCGCCGAAGTCGAACTCGATGGACCCCGCGCCGGCGAGGTGCTGGTCGAGATCAAGGCCACGGGCATCTGCCACACCGACGAGTTCACGCTGTCGGGCGCGGACCCCGAAGGCATCTTCCCGGCGATCCTCGGTCACGAGGGGGCCGGCGTCGTGGTCGAGGTGGGCGAGGGCGTGAAATCGCTCAAGCCCGGCGATCACGTGATCCCGCTCTACACCCCCGAATGCCGGGAATGCGAATACTGCCTCAACCCCAAGACCAACCTCTGCCAGTCGATCCGCTCGACGCAAGGGCAGGGCCTGATGCCCGATGGCAGCTCGCGGTTCCGCACGCTCGATGGCGACCCGATCTTTCACTACATGGGCACGTCCACCTTCTCGAACTTCACCGTGGTGCCCGAGATCGCGCTGGCCAGGATCCGCGAGGACGCGCCCTTCGACAAGGTCTGCTACATCGGCTGCGGCGTGACCACCGGCATCGGCGCGGTGATCAACACCGCCAAGGCCGAGATCGGCTGCCGGGCCATCGTCTTCGGCCTTGGCGGCATCGGGCTCAACGTGATCCAGGGTCTGCGGCTTGCGGGCGCGGACCAGATCGTCGGCGTGGATCTGAACCCCGCCAAGAAGGCGATGGCCGAACGCTTCGGCATGACCCATTTCGTGAACCCGGCGGAAGTCGAGGGCGACCTCGTGCCGTACCTGGTGAACCTGACCAGGGGCGGCGCGGACTACACCTTCGATGCCACGGGCAACGTCAAGGTGATGCGCACCGCGCTCGAATGCGCCCACAAGGGCTGGGGCGAGAGCATCATCATCGGCGTGGCACCCGCCGGGGCCGAGATTTCCACCCGGCCCTTCCAGCTGGTCACGGGGCGGTCGTGGCGCGGCACCGCCTTCGGCGGCGCGCGCGGGCGCACGGACGTGCCGAAGATCGTCGACTGGTACATGGAGGGCAAGATCGAGATCGATCCGATGATCACCCACACCATGCCGCTCGAGGACATCAACAAGGGCTTCGACCTGATGCATGCGGGCGAAAGCATCCGGTCGGTGGTGCTCTATTGACCTGCGCGGCACGGGATGCGGCGGTGGCCTCCGGCGGGGATGTTTTCAGGAAAGTGGAAGCCCGCAGGGGGCCGACGCCCCGGGGCGCTTCGGCCCGGGGCGCCTTCCACTTTCACGGTCATCGGCGTCCCCGCCTGTACAGTGCCGCCAGCAAGGCCCGCGTTTACTTAACGGCGCGTTACCGCCTTCCACTTTCTTCAAATATCCCCGCCGGAGGCAGTGCACCGCTTGCCACCGGCGCAACTTCCGGAGTGGCTTGCAATGGCTGATGCGGCAACACCGCTGCTTGCGGTACTGATCGATGCGGACAACACCTCTCACAAGCATGCCGGCGCCATCTTCGAGGAGATCGCGACGCTGGGCGAGGCGAGCGTGCGCCGTATCTACGGTGATTTTTCGTCTCCTGCGATGAAGGGGTGGTCCGGCGCCCAGGCGGGACTGGGCATCGTTCCGCACCACCAGCCTGCCAACACCGTCGGCAAGAACGCGTCCGACATCGCGCTGGTGATCGACGCGATGGACCTGCTGCATTCGGGCCGCTTCGACGGCTTCGTGCTGGTCAGTTCCGACAGCGATTTCACCCGGCTGGCCCAGCGCATCCGCGAGCAGGGAAAGGACGTCTACGGTATCGGGCAGAAGAAGACGCCCGAGGCCTTCCGGATGGCCTGCAAGCGCTTCATCTACATCGAGAACCTTGGCGTGACCGAAGAGGCCCCGGCGGCCGAGGCGCAGGCCCGCAAGGAACCGCTCGCGCGTGGCGAGCAACTGGTGCGCAACGCGCTTTCCGACGTCGAGGACAGCGAGGGCTGGGCGGAACTGGGGCGGGTCGGCATGCAGCTTTCGCAGCGCTACCCTGATTTCGATCCGCGCAGCTACGGGCACCGCAAGCTTTCTGACCTGATCGGTGCCACCGCGCGCTTCGAGATACGGTCCGAGGGCAATGCGCATTACATCCGGCTTCTGCCGAAGAAGGGGAAAGCGACGCGATGAGCCTGCGCATTCGGCCTGCGTCGCCAGGCGACGACGACATTCTCTGGCAGATGCTGGAGCCGGTGTTCCGCAAGGGCGAGTCCTTTTGCCGTGCGACCGACGTGGACCGCGCCGGCGGGCTCGACTACTGGCAGCGCGGGCATGACGTGTTCATCGCCGAGGAGGATGGCCGCGTCGTCGGTTCCTACTATATCGGGCCGAACCAGCAGGGCGGCGGGGCGCATGTCTGCAATTGCGGGTACCTGACGGCGCAGGACGCGCAGGGACGGGGCATCGCGCGGCGTCTGCTCGAGGCATCGCTGGAAGAGGCGCGGTCGCGCGGCTACCGCGCCATGCAGTTCAACTTCGTGATCGCGACCAACACCCGCGCCGTGGCGACGTGGTCGGCGTATGGCTTCGAGACGGTGGGCCGGCTGCCCGGCGCCTATCGCCGCCCGGGCGGGGAGTTCGTGGACGCGCTGGTCATGTACAAGACGCTCTGAGCGCGCGATGACCGACGTCTTCCTGCAAACGACCCCGTTCTTCCTGCTGATCGCCTGCGGATACGGCGCGGCGCGGGTTGGCCTGTTCCGGGGCGAGGCGGTGGTCAGCCTGACGAAGTTCGTCTTCTACTTCGCGCTGTCGGCGATGCTGTTCAACTTCGCCTCGCGGCTGGACGTGGCCGAGGTGTTCAACATCGATCTCGCGGCTGCCTATTTCATCCCGACCCTGGTGCTGTACCTGGTCGTCGCCTTTGCCGCGCTCAGGCGCGGCACCGGTCTGGCCGAGGCGGCTATCGAGGCGCAGTGCGGCGTGATCGGCAATGTAGGCTTCCTGGGCCTGCCGATGCTGGCGCTGTTGCTGGGCGACCGGGCGGCGGGGCCGATGCTGGTCATGCTGTCGATCGACATGATCTTCTTCGGCTCGCTGGTGGTCATGCTGATCGTGGGCTCGCGGCAGGGGGGGGCGAACCTCGCGCTGGTGGGCGCGCTGGTCATGGGGCTTCTGAAGAACCCGATGATCGTCTCGATCAGTGCCGGTCTTGCGTGGTCGGCCTGGAACCTGCCGATGCCGGGGCCGGGGCGGGAGTTCCTGGTGATGCTGGGGGCCGCCGCCACGCCCTGCGCGCTGTTCGCGATCGGGGCGTCGCTGGCCGACAAGTCGGCCGAACGGGTGTCCGTCGCGCTGTGGCTGAGCTTCGTGAAGCTGGTGGCCCATCCGCTGGCCGTGGGGCTGGTGGCATGGTACGGCTTCGGCCTGCCCTGGCAGGTGGTCGGCGTGATGATCGCCGCCTCGGCGATGCCTACGGCGGGAAACGTGTATATCGTGGCGCAACATTACCGGGTCGCGCCGATGCGGGCCTCCTCGACGATCCTCGTCTCGACGCTGATCGGCGTGGCGACCCTGACTGCGGTGATCGATTTCGTGAACTGAAGGAGTGGCCGATGAAGACCGTGAGCGAGACCCGTTGCTTCGAGGGTGTGCAGGGCGTCTATTCCCACGCCTCGGACGCCTGCGGTTGCGACATGACCTTCGCGCTCTACCAGCCGCCCCAGGCGCGCACGCATCCCGTGCCTGTGCTGTGGTACCTGTCGGGGCTGACCTGCACCCATGAGAACGCCATGACCAAGGCGGGTGCGCAGGCCTGGGCGGCGCAGCACGGGGTCGCGGTGGTCTTCCCCGACACTTCCCCCCGTGGCGAGGGGGTGGCGGATGACGCGGCCTATGACCTTGGCCAGGGCGCGGGGTTCTATGTCGATGCGACGGAAGCCCCCTGGGCGCCGCATTTCCGGATGTGGAGCTATATCACCGACGAGTTGCCGCGGATCCTGTTCCGCAACTTCGACCTGGAAGAGGGATGCCAGGCGATCACCGGGCATTCCATGGGCGGGCACGGTGCGCTGACCATCGCCGCGCATTTCCCCGAGCGGTTCCGTTCCGTCTCGGCCTTTGCGCCGATCGCCAATCCCACCGGATCGGACTGGGGGCGCAAGCAGCTTTCGGCCTATCTTGGCGCGGACGAGGCGCGCTGGGCCGCGCATGATGCAAGCCTGCTGATCCGCGAGCGGGGCCTGCCGATGCCGCTGCTGGTCGATCAGGGCACGGCCGACGATTTCATCGACCTTCTGAAGCCCGAGGCGCTGGCCGCGTCCATCGCCGAGCGGCGCCAGCCGGCGGTACTGCGGATGCAGGACGGCTATGACCACAGCTATTTCTTCGTGGCGAGCTTCATGGCCGATCACATGGCCTTTCACGCCGAGGCGCTGTTCGCGTGACCGTCTATGTCGATGCCGATGCCTGCCCGGTGAAGGCCGAGGCGCAGCGTGTCGCGGCGCGCCACCGCGTTCCGCTTGTGCTGGTCTGCAATGGCGGCATCCGCCCCGTGCCCGATCCGTTGGTCCGCGTGGTCGTGGTCCCCGACGGGCCGGACGAGGCGGACAAGTGGATCGCAGCACAATCGGGGCCGGGCGATGTCTGCGTGACTGCCGACCTGCCGCTGGCCGCGCGCTGCATAGAGCGGGGTGCGCAGGTCGTCACCCATGACGGCGAGGTGCTTGACGGCCGCAACATCGGGCCCAGGCTGGCGACCCGCGACCTGATGTCGGATCTGCGGGCGTCCGACCCCTTTCTCCAGGGGCGCGGGCGCCCCTTTTCCAAGGCGGACCGAGCGCGGTTCCTTGAAAGTCTCGACCGGGCGCTGCGGCGGGCAACAGCCTAGCGCAGCGCGTGGGCGGCGAAATACGCGTCGCCTTCGCTGGCCAGCAGGCTGACCGCGCGCGCCCCTTCCATCCACAGCGCCCGGTGCCCCGGTTCGCTGGGCGGGCCGAGTTCGAGGCCGGGGCGGCACAGGAAGACGTGGCAGATCTTGCGCGCCCAGAGATCGTATTCCGGCATGTAGGTGAAGCGCTGGTAGACGCCCATCCGGCGCACCACCCGCAGCCGCCAGCCGGTTTCCTCCAGGCTTTCGCGGTGCAGCGCCTCGAGCGGGGTTTCGCCCGGGTCGATGCCGCCGCCGGGAAGCTGTATCTCGGGCCGTGGGGCCGACTGTTCCGTCACCAGAAGCCGGTCGCCCTGCCGGATCACCGCATAGGCGCCGGGGCGTTCGATGTAGCGGATGCCGGGGCGGGGCGGGGTGCCGAAACGTCTCATGCGCCTCTCATGCGCCAGCCGGGCGGGCGGTGCAAGCGGGTGCGCCTACCAGTGCGGCGGCTTCTGGTCGGCCAGCGGAACGGTCCCGCCGGCATCGTGTTCGGCTTCGGCGGCGCGCATCATCAGCAGGGTGACGCGCCGGGTCAGGCGGTCGATCTCGTCGCCCTGGCGACGGACCAGTTCGGACAGGTCCTCGATGGTGGCGGCCTGGTGGGCGAGCGCCTCCTCGATGGCGGTCAGACGGGGGTCGGACATGGGGCACCTCCTGCGCGGGTTCCGTCGGTCCTGCTTTCCACGGCCGGGCCGTCGGGGCAAGGGTCGGGCGATTCGCGATTGACAGACCCGGCCCCGGCCTGTTTCGTCCGGCGCGCCCGTTCGGGGCAGGACGGGGGGAGAGGATGAGCCTGGATCAGCGCGCGCTTCGGGATGCCCTCGGTTGCTTTGCGACCGGCGTGACCGTGGTCACCACCATGACCCCGGAGGGGCCGCTGGGGATCACTGCGAACAGCTTCGCGTCGGTTTCGCTCGATCCGCCGCTGGTGCTGTGGTCGCCCGCGCGTCGTTCATCGCGCTTTCCGGCCTTCGAGGCGGCGACCCATTTCGCGATCCATGTCCTGGCCGAGGACCAGCTTGCGCTGGCCCAGCGTTTCGCCAGGGCGGGCCGGGATTTCGCGGGACTTGCCCTGGCCGCGGGGCTTGGCGATGCGCCGCTGCTGGACGGATGCGCCGCGCGGTTCGAATGCGCCCATGCGGCCGGACACGATGCCGGCGATCACCTGATCGTCGTGGGAGAGGTGCTGCGCCTGATCCGATCCGACCGGCGCCCCCTGCTGTTTCACGAGGGGCGCTACAGCAAAATCGGCACCGCCGTTCAGCGGTAGAAGATGTTGCCGCCCAGCGCCACGGTGCGGCGAAGGCTTGCGAACCAACCGGGCTTCATCCAGCCGGCATGGAAGAAGAGCGCGCCGTTGGTGACATCCTCTTCGGGGTTGGCCAGCACCACCGTGGTCGCCTGGGTCGCGGTCTGAAGCTTCACCTTGTCGGCAAAGACCTCGGGCCGGCCGTCGCAGCGGTAGGAGAACTGGCAGCGGCCCTGCGCCTGCCCATCGGCGACGACGCCACACACGGAATTGGGGAAGCGCGGATCCTCGGCACGGTTCAGGATCACGTTGGCCACGGCCCGCTGCCCGTCGATGCTGTCGGCCGCGGCTTCGTGGTAGATGGCTTCCAGCAGGCACTGGAAGTCCTGGTCGGAATAGGTGGAACTGGTGGAAAGGCGGGTCACTTCGGCATCGGAACCGTCGCCGGGGGCCATCGTGGTGCAGGCGGAAACTGCCAGGATGGCTGCCAGCGCAGCAAGGCGCGTTGTGATCTGTCGCATCCGGAAACCGTGATTCTGTTGCTCTCAGCCGCGACTTATCGGGGGCGGCCGGCGCATGCGGCAACCTTCGAAATCCGCGCCCGGCCCGATCGGCGCGATCCCGCCGCACCGCCCCGGCGCTTGCCCCGGCGGGGGCGCTGCGATAGGACACGCGCGATTACCAGCACCAAGGGGCTTTCATGGGCCAGAAGAACGCCAAGCCGCAGCGCCCGAAGGCGATCCAGCCGCGCGGCTTCCGGGACTATTTCGGCGCCGAGGTGGCCGAGCGGAACGCCATGCTGGGCGAGATCTGCAAGGTCTATGAAAGCTACGGCTTCGACCCCCTTGAGACGAGCGCCATCGAGACGCTGGACGCGCTGGGCAAGTATCTGCCCGACGTGGACCGGCCCAACGCCGGCGTCTTTGCCTGGACCGACGAGGACGAGGACTGGCTTGCGCTGCGCTACGACCTGACCGCGCCGCTGGCCCGTGTCTATGCCCAGTATCGCAACGACCTGCCCAGCCCCTATCGCCGCTACGCGGTCGGCCCCGTCTGGCGCAACGAGAAGCCGGGGCCGGGGCGGTTCCGGCAGTTCTACCAGTGCGACGCCGACACGGTGGGCGCGCCGACCGTCGCGGCGGACGCCGAGATCGCGGTGATGCTGACCGACACGCTCGAGGCGGTGGGCATCCCGCGCGGCGACTATGTGGTTCGGATCAACAACCGCAAGGTGCTGAACGGCGTGATGGAGGCGGCGGGCGTGCTGGACCCGTCGGACCCCGACCGCCACGAGCATGAGCGCGGCATCGTGCTGCGCGCGATCGACAAGCTGGACCGGCTGGGCACGGACGGCGTGCGCGCGCTTCTGGGCAAGGGGCGCAAGGACGCCTCGGGGGATTTCACCGAAGGTGCGGGGCTGTCGGACGATCAGGCCGCGGTCATCATGGCCTTCATGGATGCGCGTCGCGAGGATGGCGCGGCGACGCTGCGCGCGCTGGCCGACCTGGTGGGTGTGTCGGAGGTCGGGCGCGAGGGCGTGGCCGAGCTTGAGACCATCGCCGCATTGGTTGCTGCGCGCGGCGTGGGCGAGGACCGCGTGATGCTCGACCCGTCCGTGGTGCGCGGCCTTGGCTATTACACCGGGCCGGTGTTCGAGGCGGAGCTGACCTTCGACATCTTCGACGAGAAGGGCCGCAAGCGGCAGTTCGGCAGCGTTTCGGGCGGCGGGCGTTATGACGGGCTGGTCAAGCGTTTCACGGGGCAGGCGGTGCCGGCGACCGGCATCTCGATCGGCGTGGACCGGCTTCTTGCCGCGCTGCGCGAGAAGGGGCGCGCGGGCGGTGCGCTGCCGGGGCCGGTGGTGGTCACGGTGATGGACCGCGACCGGATGGCCGATTACCAGGCGATGGCGGCGGAGCTGCGGGCGGCGGGCATCCGCGCCGAGGTGTTCCTCGGCAACCCGGGCAATTTCGGCAAGCAGCTCAAATATGCGGACGCCCGGCAAAGCCCGGTCGCGGTGATCGAGGGTCCGGACGAAAAGGCGCGGGGTGTCGTGCAGATCAAGGATCTGGCGCTGGGCGCGCGGCTGGCCGCCAACATCGAGACCCATGACGACTGGAAGGCGCAACCGGCGCAGATGGAGATTGCCCGCGCCGACCTGGTGGACCAGGTGCGCGGGATGATCGCCCGGGCACAGGCCGGCTGAGATGATCGAACGCGCCTATCTCGATGACGCGCGCACGGGCGCGGGGCTTGCCCGGCTCGAGGCCGAGGTGGCGCGACTTATGGCGCTGTTCGCCGAGGCGGGTGCGGTCCGCGTCGATCCGGCCGCGCTGCTGCCCGCCGATACCCTGCTCGATCTCTACGGAGAGGATATCCGCGCCCGCGCCTTTGCCACCCAGGACGGCGAGGGCGAGTTGGTGCTGCGCCCGGATTTCACCGTGCCCATCGTGCAACGGCACATGGAGCAGGGGGCGGAACCTGCGCGCTACGCCTATGCCGGGCCGGTATGGCGGCGCCAGGGGGCGGGATCGAGCCGGGCGCGCGAATATCTCCAGGTGGGGTTCGAACTGTTCGACGGTGCGAACCCGGCGGCCGCCGATGCCGAGGTCTTTGCCCTGATCGCCACCGCCCTGGAGGGGTGCGGCCTGCGCGCGGCGACGGGCGACCTGGGCCTTCTGATGGCCGCGATCGAGGGGCTGACGACCAGCCCGGCGCGGCGGGCGGCGCTCAGGCGGCACCTGTGGCGGCCGGCGCGGTTCCATCGGCTGCTGGACCGCTTCGCCGCGCCCGACGCGCTGCGCCCCGCGCTCGACATTCCCGTGACGCAGATCGAGGCCGCGGTGCGCGCGGGCGGCAAGCCGCTTGGCAAGCGCGCCGTGGCCGAGGTCGTGGCGCGGATCCACAGGCTTCAGGAAGAGGCGGCGTCGGCCCCGCTTCATGCGGGCGAGGTGGCGGTGATCGAGGCGCTGCTCGACCTGCGCGCCCCGGCGCCCGAGGCGCTGTCGCGGTTGCGCGATCTTGCCGCCGAAACCGCGTCGCTGCGCCCGGCGGTGGATCGTTTCGCCAGGCGGCTGGACGCGCTGGCCGGGCGGGGCGTATCGGTGGATGCCCTGCCCTTCGAGGGTGCCTTCGGCCGCACGACGCTGGAGTATTACGACGGCTTCGTCTTCGGCTTTTATGCCGAGGACCGCGAGGATCTGCCCGTCATCGCCAGCGGCGGGCGCTACGACGCGCTGACCCGCGTGCTGGGCGCGGGGCAGGGCGTGCCGGCGGTGGGCGGCATGATCCGCCCCGAGGCGCTGCTGGCGCTGGAGGCGGGACGATGAGCGTGAAGCTGGGCGTGCCCTCCAAGGGGCGGTTGCAGGACCAGACCTTCGAGTGGTTCGCCGAACGCGGGATCACCCTGGAGCGCAGCGGCTCCGGGCGGGAATATGCGGGCCGGGTGCGCGGGCTCGACGGGGTGGAGCTTGTGCTGCTTTCCGCCGGAGAGATCCCGCGCGAACTGGCCGCGGGCCGCATCCATCTGGGTGTGACCGGGCAGGACCTGGTGGCGGAAAAGCTGGCGCCCGACGCGGTGATGGAACTGGCAGAGCTGGGCTTCGGCCATGCCGATCTGATCGTGGCGGTGCCGGCCTTCTGGATCGACGTAGAGACGATGGACGATCTGGACGCCGCCGCCGCCGCCTTCCGTGCGCGGCACGGCCACCGGCTGCGGGTCGCGACCAAGTATCACAACCTTGTCCGGGGGTTCTTCCAGCGCCACGGCGTCGCGGATTACCAGCTGGTGGACAGCCAGGGCGCGACCGAAGGCACCGTCAAGCACCAGACCGCCGAGGCGGTGGCCGACATCACCTCGACCGGAGAGACGCTCCGCGCGAACCACCTGCGGATCCTGTCCGATGGGCTGATCCTGCGCTCGCAGGCGACGCTGTTCGCGGCGCGGCGCGCGGCTTGGGGCGATGCGGAACGCGACGCCTACGCGGCGCTGGCGACGCGGATCGGGCTGGGCGCGGCGCCGCTGCCCTGGGCGTGAAGGGCAGGGCCATGCGGCCCCGCCCCCAGGCGTTCAGACAAGATAGCGGT
The DNA here is from genome assembly GCF_013093415.1 of Halovulum dunhuangense. Taxonomy (NCBI): domain Bacteria; kingdom Pseudomonadati; phylum Pseudomonadota; class Alphaproteobacteria; order Rhodobacterales; family Paracoccaceae; genus Halovulum; species Halovulum dunhuangense. The sequence goes on along the minus strand of NZ_JABFBC010000002.1, from coordinate 400,070 downwards.
TGAACCACTCGAGGGTGCGGCTCCAGGACAGTTCGGCCGCGGCCTGGTCGTAGCGCGGCGTCGTGTCGTTGTGGAAGCCGTGGTTCACGCCCGGATAGATATGCGCCTCATAGGTCTTGCCGGCTGCCTTCAAGGCCTCTTCATAGGCGGGCCACCCCTCGTTGATGCGGGTGTCAAGCTCGGCATAGTGCAGCAGCAGCGGCGCCTGGATCTGTGCGGCATCCTCGGCGTTGGCCTGCCGGCCGTAATAGGGCACCGAGCAGGCCATGCCGGGATAGGCCACGGCCAGCGCGTTGCACACGCCGCCGCCGTAGCAGAAGCCCACGGCGCCGACCTTGCCGTTGCCGCCCTCGATGGTGGTCAGGTGCTCGTAGCCGGCGAAGAAATCCGCCATCAGCTTCGCAGAATCGAGTTGGCCCTGCATCTCGCGGCCCTGGTCGTCATTGCCGGGATACCCGCCCAGCGGTGACAGCCCGTCGGGGCCAAGGGCGATGAAGCCGGCCTTGGCCACGCGGCGCACCACATCCTCGATGTAGGGATTGAGGCCGCGGTTCTCGTGGATCACCAGCACCGCGCCGATCGGATCGGTCGCAGCCGCCGGGCGCGCCAGCAGGCCCGAGATCTCGCCATGCCCATCGGGCGAGGCGTAGGTGATCCGCTCCGTCACGATGTCGGGGTCATCGGGGCTGACCTGCTGGGCCAGGGCGTAATCGGGCTGAAGGCTTTCCACGAGGGCGGCAACGGTCACGCCGCCGACGGCGAACTTGGCGGCCGCGTCCATGAAGGCGCGCTTGCTCATCTTGCCGTGCACATATCCGTCATAGAGTTCCAGCAGGCGCTGGTCGAAATCGCCTGCCTTTTTGCGGGGGGTCTGGGCTTCGGTCATCTGGTCTTTTCCTCCGATGGACTGTCCGGCGACCACGCGGGCCACTCTACAGGACACCTAGCGCCGCAAGCTCCTCTGCCAATTCACGCGGGAGTGTTTCCTCGCCCGGGACATAGGCCCCCAGATCGGCCGGCGCGTCGGTGGGCTTCAGGTAGCGCCAGCCCTGGAAGGGGCGGCGCGGCTGGGGGCTGGTGCGCACCAGCCCCGGTTCCAGCACGATCGCGCAGCGGCGGATGCCGTCGCCGCCGATGCGTTCCTCGAGGCCCAGGACCTTCTGCCGACACAGGACGGCGCCCCGGATCACCCAGTAGATCGATCCGCCCGCAAGGATCTCGGCCTCGCGGCGGGGCCACATGCGGGTAGTATGGGTGACCACAGCGCCAAGCCCGGCGGCGCGGTTGCGCTCGACCACGCTGTCCTGCCAGGCGGCCAGATCCTCGACCGACTCGGTTCCGACCGACAGTTTCAGAAGATGGACCGGTCCGGCCATGCGCTCGCCCCCTCGATTCCCCGTGTCCCAACAGTAGCACCGGGCGCGGCGGCGGCAACCGCACGCCACCACAAGTTGTTGCCGCACGGGGACGCCGGCGCTACATTCCGTGGTCCCTTTCCATGACAGCACCGGATCGCCCGCATGACCCGTTTTGCCGCCCCCATCTCGGAAGCCATCTGGGACATGAAGTACCGCTTCAAGACCCCCGAGGGCGCACCGATCGACCTGAGCGTCGAGGACAGCTGGCGCCGGGTCGCCCGCGCGCTGGCCGTGGTGGAGAAGAACCCCGGCGCCTGGGAACAGCGGTTCTACGCGGCGCTCGAGGATTTCCGCTTCCTTCCCGCGGGCCGGATCATGGCGGGCGCGGGCACCGGGCGGTCGGTCACGCTTTTCAACTGCTTCGTCATGGGCACGATCCCCGACAGCATGGCCGGCATCTTCGAGATGCTGAAGGAAGCCGCGCTGACCATGCAGCAGGGCGGCGGCATCGGCTACGACTTCTCGACCATCCGCCCACGCGGGGCTGCGGTGCACGGCGTGGGCGCCGACGCCTCGGGCCCGCTGTCCTTCATGGACGTGTGGGATTCGATGTGCCGCACGATCATGTCGGCCGGCTCGCGCCGGGGGGCGATGATGGCGACGATGCGTTGCGACCATCCCGACATCGCCGAGTTCATCGACGCCAAGCGCGACCCGGCGCGGTTGCGCATGTTCAACCTGTCGGTGCTGGTGACCGACGCCTTCATGGCGGCGGTGAAGGAGGATGGCGACTGGGACCTGGTCTTCGAGCGGCGGATCTTTGCCACGGTCCGGGCGCGCGACCTGTGGAACCGGATCATGCGCGCGACCTATGATTATGCGGAACCCGGGGTCATCTTCATCGACCGCATCAACCAGCGCAACAACCTGAACTACGCAGAGACCATCGCCGCCACCAACCCCTGCGGCGAGCAGCCGCTGCCGCCTTACGGCGCCTGCCTGCTGGGCTCGATCAACCTGGCGCGGCTGGTGCGCGATCCCTTCGGACCCGATGCGGCGCTGGACGAGGCGGCGCTGGACGAGCTGGTCGCGGTCGCGGTGCGGATGATGGACAACGTGGTGGATGCCAGCCGCTTTCCGCTGCCCCAGCAGGCGGCGGAAGCGCAGGCGAAGCGCCGCATCGGGCTGGGCGTCACGGGGCTTGCCGATGCGCTGATGATGCTGGACCTGCGCTACGGATCCGAGGAAGCCGCGCGTCTGACCGGGCGCTGGTTGCAGCGGATCGCGCGCGCGGCCTATCTCGCCTCGGCGCATCTGGCCGAGGAGAAGGGGGCGTTTCCGCTGTTCGACCGGGACCGGTTCATCGCCTCGGACATGATGGAGCGCATGGACCCTGACGTGCGCGAGGCCGTCGCCCGGCACGGGATCCGCAACGCGCTGGTGACATCGATCGCGCCCACCGGCACGATCAGCCTGCTTGCGGGGAATGTCAGCTCCGGCATCGAGCCGGTCTTTGCCCACAGCTACACCCGCAAGGTTCTGCAACCCGACGGCAGCCGCACCGAGGAGGAGGTGGTGGACTACGCCGTGCAGCAGTGGCGGGCGCGGATGGGGGACGCGCTGTTCCCCGACAGCTTCGTGACCGCCCAGACGCTGGATCCGCTGGAACATGTGCGGATGCAGGCGGCGGCGCAGGAATGGGTCGATTCGAGCATCTCCAAGACGATCAACTGCCCGGCCGACATTCCCTTCGAGGATTTCAAGGACGTCTATCTCGCGGCCTGGGACCAGGGCTGCAAGGGCTGCACCACCTACCGGCCGAACGCGGTGACGGGCAGCGTGCTGAGTGTCGGAGAGGCGGATCCCGCGCAGGTCGAGGGCGGCGAGGCGCTGCATCATGCCGACAAGCTCGACCGGCCCGAGACGCTTGAAGGCAACACCTACAAGATCAAGTGGCCCGAGTCCGAACACGCCATCTACATCACCATCAACGACATCGTCCTGGGCGGCCAGCGCCGTCCCTTCGAGGTGTTCATCAACTCGAAGAACATGGAGCATTTCGCCTGGACCGTGGCGCTGACGCGGATGATCTCGGCGGTGTTCCGGCGCGGCGGCGATGTCAGCTTCGTGGTCGAGGAGATGAAGGCCGTGTTCGACCCGCGTGGCGGCGCCTGGATGGAGGGGCGCTACATCCCCTCGATCCTGGCCGCGATCGGCGGGGTGATCGAGCGGCACATGATCGAGATCGGCTTTCTCGACGGCGAGGGCATGGGCGCGAAATCAGACCCCCACCTGGCCGGCTACGGGAACGGCAACCGCGGCCCGGCCTGTCCGAATTGCGGCCAATACGCCATGCGCATGATCGAGGGCTGCATGACCTGCGCCGAATGCGGCCACTCGAAATGCGCATGAGGCACGGCCGGCGCTAGGTCGCCGGCCCGGAACGGAGCGTCTGCGCCGAGGCGCGGACGACCTCGGCGATCTGGGTCAGTTCGCGGGCGAGCGGGCTGGTCCGGCGCCAGATCATCCCGATGGTGCGCATGGGCTTCGGCTCGCGGAAGCGCGCGATGGAGACCTGGGCCGAGCGTGTCTCGACCGCGACTGCCATCTCGGGGATCAGCGTCACGCCGATGCCCGCGCCGACCATCTGCACCAGGGTCGAGAGCGAGCTTCCCTCCAGCACCTCGCGGGGGGCGGCGGACTGGATGTTGCAGAAGGACAGCGCCTGGTCGCGGAAGCAGTGCCCCTCTTCCAGCAGGAGAAGCCGCATCTCGCGCAACGTCTCGCGGTTGGGAACCGGCTTGCCCGCGTCCGCGCCGGGGCGGACCAGCACGAATTCCTCGGTGAAAAGGGCGGTCTCTGTCAGCGACGGCTCGGACACCGGAAGCGCCACGATGGCCGTGTCGAGCCGGCCGTCGGCCAGTTCCTCGATCAGCCGGGGCGTCACCGTCTCGCGCAGCTGGAGGTCGAGCCCGGCATTGGCGCGCGTCAGGTTGCCGATGATTGCGGGCAGCAGGTAGGGCGCGACCGTGGGGATCACCCCGATCCTGAGCCGGCCCACAAGCCTGTCGCGCGAGGCGCGGGCCAGGTCCTCCAGCTCGTCCACCGACCGCAGGATGTCGCGTGCGCGGGCCGCGAACTCCGCGCCGAAGCCGGTCAGCCGGACCTGCCGGGCGCTGCGCTCGAACAACTCGGTGCCAAGCGTATCCTCGAGCTGCCGGATCTGCATGGACAACGCCGGCTGCGAGATGGCGCAGGCATCGGCCGCGCGCCCGAAATGGCCGTGCCGGGCCAATGCCTCAAGGTATCGCAACTGCTTCAGGGTCAGGTTTGACATAAGCCAGACTTATACGCGCAATCAGAAAATACAACTTAATCTAATCGCCTCGCTCTGTTAGAGCGGTGCAGGCGTGCCAGGGACTGGCCGGACTCTGCCTTTGGGGAGTGGCCCGGACCCTGACAGATGATTTTCAGCAATGCAGCCATGATCGGAGCGACACATGGACGGAGATGACAAGGCCTTGGGCAAATGCCCGGTGATGCACGGTGCGATCACGACCAACAGCTCGGACGTGATGGACTGGTGGCCGAACACGCTGAACCTCGACATCCTGCATCAGCATGATGCGAAGTCCAATCCGTTGAAGGGCTTCGACTACCGCGAGGCCGTGAAGGAACTGGACTTCGAGGCCGTGAAGGCCGACGTCAAGGCGCTGATGACCGACAGCCAGGACTGGTGGCCGGCCGACTGGGGCCATTACGGCGGCCTGATGATCCGCCTCGCCTGGCACTCGGCGGGCTCCTACCGACTGGCCGACGGCCGCGGCGGCGGTGGCGCGGGCAACATCCGCTTCGCGCCCCTGAACAGCTGGCCGGACAACGGCAACCTCGACAAGGCGCGGCGCCTGCTGTGGCCGGTCAAGAAGAAGTACGGCAACAGGCTGAGCTGGGCCGACCTGATCCTGCTGGCAGGCAACATGGCCTACGAGTCGATGGGGCTGAAGACCTTCGGCTTCTCCTTCGGGCGCGAGGACATCTGGCACCCCGAGAAGGACGTCTACTGGGGCTCGGAAAAGGAGTGGCTCGCGCCGTCCGACGAGCGCTACGAGAGCCTCGAGAACCCGGCGACGATGGAAAACCCGCTGGCCGCCGTGCAGATGGGCCTGATCTACGTCAATCCCGAAGGCGTGAACGGCCAGCCCGATCCGCTGAAGACCGCCGCCCAGGTGCGCGAGACCTTTGCCCGCATGGCCATGAACGACGAGGAAACCGCGGCGCTGACCGCCGGTGGCCACACCGTCGGCAAGGCGCATGGCAACGGCGACGCGGCGACCCTGGGCGCCGAGCCCGAAGCCTCGGAGATCGAGAACCAGGGTTTTGGCTGGGTCAATCCGAACCTGAACGGCAAGGCCACCAACGCCATCACCTCGGGCATCGAGGGCGCCTGGACGACCAATCCCACCAAGTGGGACATGGGCTATTTCAAGCTGCTCTTCGGCTACGAGTGGGAACTGACGAAGTCGCCCGCCGGCGCCTGGCAGTGGCGTCCCATCGACATCAAGGAAGAGGACATGCCGGTCGACGCGACGGATCCGTCCAAGCGCGTGATGCCGATGATGACCGATGCCGACATGGCGATGAAGATGGACCCGAGCTATCGCGCGATCTGCGAGAAGTTCATGGCCGACGAGGCGTATTTCTCGGACACCTTCGCCCGCGCCTGGTTCAAGCTGACCCACCGCGACCTGGGCCCGCGCGAGCGTTACATCGGCCCGGACGCGCCGCAGGAAGAGCTGATCTGGCAGGATCCGGTGCCCGCAGGCAAGCGCGACTACGACGTGGCCGCGGTCAAGGCGAAGATCGCCGCGGCCGGGCTGTCGGTGGCCGACATGGTCGCCACCGCCTGGGACAGCGCGCGCACCTTCCGCCAGTCCGACCTGCGCGGCGGTGCCAACGGCGCCCGCATCCGCCTTGCCCCGCAGAAGGACTGGGAGGGCAACGAGCCCGAGCGCCTGGCGCGGGTGCTGGCGGTGCTCGAGCCCATCGCGGCCGAGACCGGCGCGTCCGTCGCCGACGTGATCGTGCTGGCCGGCAACCTGGGCGTCGAGCAGGCGGCCAAGGCCGCGGGCTTCGACATCGAGGTGCCCTTCGCGGCCGGTCGCGGCGACGCGACCGACGAGACGACCGACGCCGCCTCGTTCTCGGTTCTCGAGCCGCTGGCCGATGGCTTCCGCAACTGGCTGAAGAAGGACTACGTCGTTTCGGCCGAGGAGCTGATGCTCGACCGTGCCCAGCTGATGGGGCTCACGGGGCCCGAGATGACCTGCCTGATCGGCGGCATGCGGGCCATGGGCGCCAATCACGGCGGTGCGAAGCACGGCGTCTTCACCGACCGGGAAGGCGCGCTGACCACGGACTTCTTCGTCAACCTGACGGACATGAAGTGGAAGTGGGTGCCGAAGGCCAACAATCTCTACGAGATCGTGGACCGCAAGACCGGCGACGTGAAGTGGACCGCGACCCGCGTGGACCTGGTGTTCGGATCGAACTCGATCCTGCGCGCCTATGCCGAGGTCTATGCCCAGGACGACGGTCACGAAACCTTTGTAAAGGATTTCGTGGCGGCCTGGACCAAGGTGATGAACGCGGATCGCTTCGACCTGAACTGATCCCGAGTTGCGCGGCCGGCGATCCCGGCCGCGTCCCCCCGGAAAGAGAAAGGCGGCGCCCCCGGACTGGTGGCGCCGCCTGTTCGTTTCCGGATGGCCCCGCCCGATCGCGCGGGGCCGCTGGCCGGTATCAGCCGATGATCCCGTTCAGCGTTGCCGAGGGGCGCATCACCGCGCCGGTCTTGACCGGGTCGGTGTGGTAGTAGCCGCCCAGATCGGCGGGCTTGCCCTGTGCGGCCGACAACTCTGCCAGGATCTTGCCCTCGTTATCGGCCAGCGCCTTGGCGACCGGGGCAAAGGCTGCCGCAAGGGCCGCGTCCTCGGTCTGTGCGGCCAGCGCCTCGGCCCAGTAGCGGGCGAACCAGTAGTGGCTGTGGCGGTTGTCCGGCTGGCCCGCCTTGCGGCCCGGGGAACGGTCATGATCGAGGATCCCCTGCGTCGCCGCGTCCACCGCGTCGCCCAGGATCCGCGCCTTGGCGTTGCCCTTGCTGGTGCCCAGGAACTTCAGGCTTTCGCCCAGCGCGCAGAACTCGCCCAGGGAGTCCCAGCGCAGGTGGTTCTCCTCCATCAGCTGCTGGACGTGCTTGGGCGCCGAGCCGCCGGCCCCGGTCTCGAACATGCAGCCGCCCTGCATCAGCTTCACGATCGACAGCATCTTGGCCGAGGTGCCCAGCTCCAGGATCGGGAACAGGTCGGTCAGGTAGTCGCGCAGCACGTTGCCGGTGACCGCGATCGAGTTCTCGCCATTGCGGATCGTCTCGAAGGACAGGCGCGTCGCTTCGCGCGGGGCAAGGATAAGGAACTTGTCGGTGGCGCCCGCCGCCGCCAGCAGCGGCTTGACATAGGCGATCAGCTGCGCGTCGTGGGCGCGGGTCTCGTCCAGCCAGAAGATGGCCTGGCAGCCCTCGGCCTTCTGCCGCTCGATGGCAAGCTTCACCCAGTCCTCGATCGGTGCCTTGCGCGTCGCGGCCGAGCGCCAGATGTCGCCGGCTTCCACCTCGTGCGTGGTCAGCACGTCGCCATTGGCGGCGATCAGGCGCACGGTGCCGTCCTTCGGGATCTCGAAGGTGGTCGGGTGCGAGCCGTATTCCTCGGCCTTCTGCGCCATCAGGCCGACATTCTGCACCGTCCCGGCGGTCGACGGATCCAGCGCGCCGGTTTCCTTGAAATAGGCGATCGCCTCGTCATAGACCGCCGCGTAAGAGCTGTCGGGGATCACGCAGTTGGCGTCGGCTTCCTTGCCGTCCGGGCCCCAGCCCTTGCCACCGGCGCGGATCAGCGCCGGGATCGAGGCGTCGATGATCACGTCCGAGGGGACGTGCAGGTTGGTGATGCCGCGGTCCGAATTGACCATGTAGAGCGGCGGGCGATCCGCCATCACCGCCTGGATGTCGGCCTCGATCTCGGCCATGCCGGACACGCGGTCGAGCATCTCGCCCAGGCCGGAATTCGGGTTCACACCGGCCGATTTCAGCGCGTCGCCATGCTTGTCGAAGACGGGCTTGAGGAATTCGCGCACCGCGTGGCCGAAGATGATCGGATCGGACACCTTCATCATGGTGGCCTTCAGGTGCAGCGAGAAGAGGATGCCCTCTTTCTTCGTTGCCTCGATCTCGCGGGCGAGGAAGGCGTCGAGCGCCTTCGCCGACAGGAAGGTCGCGTCCACCACGGTGCCGGCGTGATACTGCACGCCCTCTTTCAGGACCGTCACGCTGCCGTCCCTGGCGATCAACTCGATCCGCGCGGGGCCGGCCTGTGCCTCGGTCAGGGTCACGGACTTCTCGTTCGAGCGGAAGTCGTTCGCGCCCATGGTCGAGACGCGGGTCTTGCTGTCGGCCGACCACTTGCCCATCGAATGGGGGTTCGCCTTGGCGTAGTTCTTCACGGCCCTGGCGGCACGGCGGTCCGAGTTGCCCTCGCGCAGGACGGGGTTCACGGCCGAGCCCCGGATCGCGTCATAGCGGCGGCGGGCGTCCTTTTCCGCGTCGGTCGCGGGTTCGTCCACATAATCGGGCAGGTCGTAGCCCTGGCCCTGAAGTTCCTTGATGGCCGCGACCAGCTGCGGCGCCGAGGCCGAGATGTTGGGCAGCTTGATGACGTTCGCCTCGGGCGTCTTCACCAGGTCGCCCAGGATGGCAAGATCGTCGGACTGGCGCTGCGCCTCTGTCAGGCGTTCGGGAAAGGCCGCGATGATCCGGCCCGCCAGCGAAATGTCCCGCAGGCCGACGGTGACCCCGGCCTCGGCCGCGAAGCGGCGGATGATCGGCAGGAACGATGCCGATGCCAGGTCCGGCGCTTCGTCCACCTTGGTGTAGATGATGTCGGGTGTCTTGTTGTCTGCCATGTGTTCCGAGCCTTTCTTGCGCGTCTTGAGGCTTTCAGTCCTTCAGCCGCTGCGAGGCTTAATGGATCGCGGCGTGAACGTCTACTGATGCAAGCGGCCTTGCCAGCAGAGGCGCGCGCCTTCTAGGCTTTGCAGGCCGGGCGCCGCAGGGGCGCGGCTGCCATCCGAAACAAGAGGTCGCACCCATGCCGAAGGCCCGGATCGTTCGAGGAGCCTTGATTGCGATGCTTGCCCTTGCGGCAGGGCATGCGGCGGCAGAGCCCTACCGCCTGGAGCGGGTGACGGCAGTTCATGTCAACGACAGCGTCTTCCAGGGACTGGATCGCTGGCGGACCGGGTCGGCCATGCTGAGCGTCGCGCTTGCCCGGCAGGGCGATGCGGAAGCCATGCCGGAGTTCGGCGACCTTCTGGAACTGCGCCTGTCGGCCGAGTTCGTGACGCCCGAATTCTTTCTTGCCGACGGGGCAGGGGACCGGCGCTATGCGGGCATCCTGTCCGTCGGCGCGCATACCCATTTCCGCACGCGGGGGCTTGAGGCGACGCTTGGTGCGGACCTGCATGTGATCGGCCCGCAGAACCGGCTGCACGAGGTGCAGGACATCATCCATGTCGTGAGCGGCGGCGCTTCAGCCCCGCCCGAGGATCAGATGGTTCCCGACAGCGTCTGGCCGACCCTTGCGGGCGAGTTGGCGCGGCCCGTCGCCCTGGATGAGGGGCAGTTGGTGTTGCAGCCGTTTCTGGGCCTTCAGGCGGGGCACGAGACGCTGGCCCGCGTGGGGGGCGATCTGTACCTGGGACAGGCCGTCGACGCAGGTACCTTTGGACGGGAGCCCGTGACAGGGCTGCCCTTCCGGTTGAGCGGCGCGGGCGGGCCGGGCGTCTGGGGCTCCCTCGGCGTGGACATTGCCGCGGTGGGGTCCAGCGCGCTGCTCGGTCACGGGACCGGCGACGAACCGCGGGATACGCGCACGCGGGTCCGGGCCGGGCTTGGCTATGATGTCGGGCGTCTGACGGCGCTTGCGGGTGTCGCGTGGCTCGGTCCCGAGTTCGAGGCGCAGCGCAGTGGCCAATGGACGGCGGCCTTCGCGCTGGGCCTGTCCTTCTGAGGGCGCATTGACAGCCCGGCGCAGATCCGTATAACGCGGCGACCTGCCCCGAGACGGGCGGGCACTTTGGTGTTTGTGGCCCCCGCAAGGGGATGCCTGTCGGCCAAATCCGGTTCCGGAGGCGGCAAAGGAAAGCACCTTTCACATCGATGCTGAAAGGATCCAGCCGTGACCAAACGCACGTCTGCCAAGTACAAGATCGACCGCCGCATGGGCGAGAACATCTGGGGCCGTCCGAAATCCCCGGTGAACAAGCGCGAATACGGCCCCGGCCAGCATGGCCAGCGCCGCAAGGGCAAGCTGTCGGACTTCGGTCTGCAGCTGCGCGCCAAGCAGAAGCTGAAGGGCTATTACGGCGACCTGACCGAAAAGCAGTTCCGCCGCATCTATGCCGAGGCCGAGCGTCAGCGCGGCGACACCGGCGAGCTGCTTGTGGGCCTGCTGGAGCGCCGTCTCGACGCCGTCGTCTACCGCGCGAAATTCGTGCCGACCATCTTCGCCGCCCGCCAGTTCGTGAACCACGGCCATGTGCTCGTGAACGGCAAGCGCGTGAACATCCCCTCCTTCCGCGTCTCCGAGGGCGACGTGATCGAGGTGCGGGACAAGTCCAAGCAGCTGGCCGTCGTGCTGGAGGCCGTGGGCCTGGCCGAGCGTGACGTGCCCGACTACATCCAGGTCGATCATTCCAAGATGACCGCCCAGTTCACCCGCACCCCGCTGCTGGCCGACGTGCCCTACCCGGTGATGATGGAGCCGAACCTGGTCGTCGAATACTACGCGAAGAACTGATCCTTCGCAGACCGGAATTCCGGAACGCCGTCCCCCCGGGGGCGGCGTTTCCTTTTGGGCGCAAGCCATTTTCCCCGGCATGCGCAAGCGGCGCTCGCCAAGGGTCGAAATTGGGCGTATGTCCGGCGGAATGAGCCTGTTGTCGCGCCGCCGTCCCATGACCCTCGAGGAAGCTGCCAGCTTGCCGCGCTGGCGCCGTCCCGAGGCGCTGCTGGCGTTGATGGCCTTCGGCATGCCGCTGAGCTTCGCGGTCTGGGTCGCGACCCTTCAGAACTTCGTGGTCGAGGTCGCCGCCTTCGACGGCTCGGACTGGGGCTGGCTGCAATCGGTGCGCGAGATCCCCGGCTTCCTGGCGGTGGGCGTGATCGCGGTCATCATGCTTCTGCGCGAGCAGACGCTTGCGCTGCTGTCGCTGGCGATGCTGGGCGGCGCCGTGGCAGTGACGGGGTATTTCCCCTCCTTCACGGGGCTGCTGATCACGACGCTGATCTCGTCGATCGGGTTCCACTACTACGAGACGGTGAACCAGTCGCTGCAACTGCAATGGATCGACAAGCGCCGTGCGCCGCAGATGCTGGGCTGGCTGCTGGCGGTCGGTTCGGGGGCGTCGCTGCTGGCCTACGGGCTGATCGTGGCGACGTGGAAGGCGTTCGACCTGAGCTTTTCCTTCGTCTTCATGACCGGCGGCATCGCCACGCTGGCGATCGCGCTGGCGGCGCGGCTACTGTTCCCGTCGTTCGATGCGCCGAACCCGCAGACCAAGAAGCTGATCCTGCGCCGGCGCTACTGGCTTTACTACGCGCTCCAGTTCATGTCGGGCGCGCGTCGGCAGATCTTCGTCGTCTTCGCCGCCTTCATGATGGTCGAGAAATTCGGCTTCGAGGTGCACGAGGTCACGGCGCTGTTCCTGATCAACTACCTGGCCAACATGTTCGCCGGCCCCCTGATCGGTGCCGCGGTCGGGCGCTGGGGCGAAAAGCGCGCGCTGGCCGTCGAATATGTCGGCCTGATCTGCGTGTTCCTTGCCTATGGCGGGATCTATTATTTCGGCTGGGGGGTGCTGGTGGCGGCGGCGCTGTATGTCATCGACCACCTGTTCTTCGGTCTGGCGCTGGCGCTCAAGACCTATTTCCAGAAGATTTCCGACCCCGCGGACATCGCGCCGACCGCCGCCGTGGCCTTCACCATCAACCATATCGCCGCGGTGTTCCTGCCCGCGCTTCTGGGGTATGTCTGGCTGGTCAGCCCCGGCTCGGTCTTCCTGATGGCTGCCGGCATGGCCGGTGTGTCGCTGGCGCTGGCCATGCTGATCCCGCGCCACCCGGCACCGGGCAACGAGACCATCTTCGTGCGTGCGCTGCCGGCCCCCGCGGAATAGGCGCGCGCCACTGGGAATTTCCGAACGCAGCCCTACATCGGGGCGGAAGTGACAGGAGACGTCGTGATGTTCTTCGGACTGGGCAAGAAACTCGAGATGCCGTCGCCCGACGCGGCCCTTCCCGGCCGCAGCGCGGCCATCCCCACCGCAGACACCCATTTCGTGAGCGGCCGCCCCCTCAAGGGACCGTTCCCCGAGGGGACCGAGCAGGTGCTCTTCGGCATGGGCTGCTTCTGGGGCGTGGAGCGCATGTTCTGGAAGCTGCCGGGTGTCTGGGTGACCGCGGCGGGCTATGCCGCCGGCTACACGCCGAACCCCACCTACCAGGAGGTATGCAGCGGCCAGACCGGCCATAACGAGGTGGTGCTGGTGGTCTATGATCCCTCGCAGATCGGCTTCGATGCACTGGTGCGCACCTTCTGGGAGGGGCACGACCCGACCCAGGGCATGCGGCAGGGCAATGACCGCGGCACGCAGTACCGCTCGGGCATCTACTGGACCACGCCCGAACAGAAGGCGGCGGCAGAGGCGTCGAAGCCGGTCTACCAGCAGCGGCTGGCGGCGGCCGGTTACGGGCCGATCACCACCGAGATCCGGCAGGCCGGGCCGTTCTACTACGCCGAGGACTATCACCAGCAGTACCTGGCGAAGAACCCGGCCGGCTATTGCGGCATAGGCGGCACCGGCGTGACCTGCCCCATCGGCACCGGCGCCTGATCTTGGGCCCCGCGCATCCGCTTCGGATCCATGTGACCGGCGCGGCGGGCGCGGGCAGCACCACGCTTGGCCGCGCGCTGGCCGCACGCCTGGGCCTGACGCATCACGACACCGACGACTATCACTGGCTTCCCACGCCGGTGCCATTTGCCGCCGCGCGCCCGGTGCCCGAGCGGGTGCGGCTGATGGAAGAGGCGTTCCTGACGCAGCCCGGCTGGGTTCTCTCCGGCTCGGTCGCCGAATGGGGCGAGGCACTGTCGGATCGCTTCGATGCCATCGTCTTCCTGCGCGCGCCGCGCGATCTGCGGCTTGAGCGCCTTCGCCTGCGCGAGACCCAGCGCCACGGGGTCGAGGCGCTGGTCGATGGCGGGCCGCATTTCCTGGCGATGGAGGCGTTTCTGGCCGCCGCCGCCCGCTATGACGAGGCGGGGGGCAAGGGGCGCAACCTGTGGACTCACCGCGCCTGGCTGGCCCGGCAGGCCTGTCCGGTGATCGAATCGGATGGTGCCCGCCCTGTCGAGGCGCAGCTCTCCGCGGTGCTGGGGGCGCTGGGCATTGCCACGGCGCCCCTGCTTGACGCCGCCCGGGCGCCCGCCTAAGCGGGTGCCTGCGCCGCGCAGGAGAAAGCCCATGACCACCTGGACCGCCCTTACGAGCCTGCCCGGCGAGGACCGCGCCGCGGCGCTTGCCGATGCCATCGACGAGATGACCCCTTCGCCCACCGGGGTCGGCATCTTCGAGATCGAGGACGGCTCGGGCCTGTGGGAGGTCGGGGGCTATTTCACGCAGAAGCCGGATGTCGCGGCGCTCGACCTGATGGCCGCGATGCACGGCGCGCGGCCCTTCGCGGTCAGCCGCGTCGAGGATCGCGACTGGGTGGCGCAGGTGCGGCGCGAACTCACCCCGGTGGAGGCAGGGCGCTTCGTCGTTTTCGGCAGCCATGACCGCGACACCATCCCCGAGAACCGGATCGGGCTGGAGATCGAGGCGGCCATGGCCTTTGGCACCGGGCATCACGGCACCACCCGTGGCTGCCTTCTGGCGCTGGACCGGCTGATGCGGCAGGGGATGGTCGCGGGCAACACCGCCGATATCGGCTGTGGCACGGGCGTTCTGGCCATGGCCGCGCGCCGCGCCTTCAAGCGCGACGTCATCGCCTCGGACATCGACCCGGTCGCGGTGGCGACGGCGGTGGCCAACATGCATGCGAACCGGATCGGCGCCGCGGTGCCGGTGGTCTGCGGCGCAGGCTTCCGCAACCCCGCATTGCGTACCCGCGCGCCCTATGACCTGGTGTTCGCGAACATCCTCGCGCGGCCCCTGGTGCAGCTTGCCCCGGACATGGCGCGCCATATCCGCCCCGGCGGTGTGGCCATCCTGTCGGGTATCCTCAATCGCCAGGCGCGGCGGGTCGAGGGCGTCTATGCCGGCCATGGATTTTCCCGGATCGACCGGATCAATCTTGGCGAATGGGTCACGCTGGTGCTGCGCCGCGGCTGAGGCCCTCGCTTTCGCTTTCCCCGTGTTCCCGTTTCGTGCTAGCGTCCGGACCAACGAAAAGAACGAGCAGAAAGGCCGGCAGATGCGGGTAATCGGCATCGACCCGGGGCTCAGGCGCACCGGCTGGGGCGTTGTGGACGTGACGGGCAGCCGCATGCGCCATGTGGCGAACGGTGTCTGCCAGTCGTCGGGCGACGATCTGGCGGCGCGGCTGCTGGCGCTTCATGTGGGGCTGACGGAAGTGATCCTGCGCTTTGCGCCCGACCAGGCCGCGGTCGAGCAGACCTTCGTCAACAAGGACGCGGCCGGCACGCTGAAACTGGGTCAGGCGCGGGGCATCGCCCTGCTGGTACCGGCGCAGGCGGGGCTACGGGTCGCCGAATACGCGCCCAACGCGGTGAAGAAGGTTGTTGTCGGCGTGGGTCATGCCGACAAGGCGCAGGTGGAGCACATGGTCCGGATCCAGTTGCCGGGGGTGGAGATCGCGGGAAGCGACGCCGCCGACGCGCTGGCCATAGCACTTTGCCATGCCCATCACGCGAAATTCGCAGGCAAGCTAGAGGCGGCCGTCGCCCGCGCAGAGGCGGCGCGATGATCGGGAAAGTCACCGGCCGCATCGACTACCGCGCCGCCGACCATGTCCTGATCGAGGCGCATGGCGTGGGATACGTCGTCTACTGCTCTGACCGGACGCTGGCCGCCCTGCCCGGGCCGGGGGCGTTCGCGGCGCTCTATACCGAGCTGGTGGTGCGCGAGGACCTGTTGCAGCTGTTCGGCTTCCTGACGCTGGCGGAAAAGGAATGGCATCGGCTGCTGACCTCGGTTCAGGGGATCGGCGCGCGCGGCGCGCTGGCCATCCTTGGCACGCTTGGCCCCGAGGGCATCGCGCGGGCGATCACGCTGGGCGACATGGCGGCGGTGCGCAAGGCGCCCGGGGTCGGCCCAAAGACCGCGCAGCGCGTGATCCTAGAGTTGAAGGACAAGGCCCCGGCGATGATGGCGCTGGGCGCGAAGGGGGCGGCGCCCGCAAGCGTGATCGACCAGCCCGACGCGTCGCCCGAGCCGCGCACCGCCGCCCCAGCACCGGTGGCCGTCGCGCCCGACGCCGGGGCGACGTTGGCGGATGCGCGGGCCGATGCCTTGTCCGCGCTGGTCAATCTGGGCTACGGGCAGGGGGATGCCGCTTCGGCCGTCGCCCGCGCCGAGTCCGAGGGCGCCGAGGGCACGCAGGCCCTGATCCGGACGGCGTTGCGGCTGCTGGCGCCGAAGGGATGAGAGCATGACCGGACCCGACCCCACGCTGCGCCCCGAGCCACGCCCCGAGGATGCCGACCGCGCGTTGCGCCCGCAAAGCCTGTCCGAATTCGTGGGCCAGGCCGAGGCGCGCGCGAACCTTGCCGTGTTCATCGAAAGTGCCCGGCGGCGTCAGGCCGCGATGGATCATGCGCTGTTCTACGGCCCGCCGGGCCTGGGCAAGACGACGCTGGCGCAGATCATGGCGCGCGAGCTTGGGGTAAGTTTCCGCATGACATCCGGCCCGGTGCTGGCCAAGGCCGGGGACCTGGCGGCGATCCTGACAAATCTGGAACCGCGCGACGTTCTTTTCATCGACGAGATCCACCGTCTTAACCCTGTGGTCGAGGAAGTGCTCTACCCGGCGATGGAGGATTTCGCGCTGGACCTGGTGATCGGCGAAGGGCCGGCCGCGCGCACCGTGCGGATCGACCTGCCGCCCTTTACCCTTGTCGGGGCGACCACGCGGCTGGGGCTGCTCACCACGCCGCTGCGCGACCGCTTCGGCATTCCCACGCGTCTGGAGTTCTACACCGAGGCGGAGCTGGTCCAGATCGTCAGCCGCGCCGCCCGACTGATGAGTGCCGAAGCCACCCCCGACGGTGCGCAGGAGATCGCGCGCCGCGCGCGCGGTACGCCGCGCATTGCCGGGCGGCTGCTGCGCCGGGTCGCCGATTTCGCGCTGGTCGAGGGGGACGGCCGCGTCACGCGAGAGATTGCCGACCGCGCCTTGACCCGGCTGGGAGTGGATCACCTCGGCCTCGACGGGGCGGACCGGCGCTATCTCATGCTGATTGCCGAGCATTACGGCGGTGGCCCGGTCGGGGTCGAGACCATAGCCGCCGCCCTGTCCGAGGCGCGCGACGCCATCGAGGAGGTGATCGAGCCCTTCCTGCTGCAATGCGGGCTGGTCCAACGCACCCCGCGCGGCCGGATGCTGGGGGCCGCGGCCTGGCGGCATCTGGGGCTGGCAGCGCCCGTGCCGCGCGCAGCCACGCAGCAGGACAGCCTGTTCGGGGACGAGGCATGACCCCGGAAAAGGTAGAGAGCCTTTTCACCCGGTCGGATGGCAGTTTCCAGTTCGCGCGTTGGGCGCGGCCGCTGGCGCCGGTGGTCTTCGGGACCGACGACGCATCCATCGGCGCGCTGAAAGGCGCGATCCGCGACGTGGCGGCGCTCGGCGATCTGCGTCTTGTGGACACCGATCCAGAATTGGGCGCCAACCTTCTGATCTTCTTCGTGTCGGACTGGTCGGAACTGGACGGGGTGGCGCATCTGGACCGGCTGGTGCCGGACCTGTCGCAGCTTCTGGACCGGCTGACGCAGGCCGGGGCGAACCAGTACCGTTCCTTTCGGTTCGACGCGGATGGGGCGATCCGCCTGTGCCTGATCTTCCTGCGCTATGACGCCGATCTGGCGGCCGTCTCGGCCCGGACGCTGGCTGTCGCGCAGATGGCGCAGTCGATGCTGCTCTGGTCGGATACCGCCTTCAGGGCCGAAAGCCCGGTCGCGGTCCTGGCGAAAGGGGGGGAGGCGATCGTCCGGCCCGAGGTGGCCGCCCTGATCCGCGCCGCCTATGACCCGGTCCTGCCCGCCGCCAGCCGGACGCCGGCCCATGCGCACCGGCTGGCCGCACGGGCAAGGCTTCTGCTGGGGGATCTGGCCGATGACGCATGAGTGCCGCTTCCGCGTCTACTACGAGGACACGGACATGGCGGGCGTCATGTACTATGCCAACCACCTGAAATTCATGGAGCGGGGCCGGTCCGAGGCGGTTGCGGCCGCGGGCATCGACCAGGCCACACTGCTGGCGGGGCAGGGACTGGCCTTCGTGGTGCGCCGGGTCGAGATCGACTACCACTCCCCCGCGCGGTTCGGCGAGGAACTGCGCGTGCTTACGCGGATGCTTCGCATTGGCGGCGCCTCGATCGAGATGGCGCAGGAATTGCGCGTGCGCGACAGGCTTGTCGCCTCGGCCCGGGTGACGGTCGCCTGCATGACGGCGTCGGGCGGGATCGGGCGGCTTTCCGCCGAAATCCGGCAAGCCCTCGCCGGGCTGGGCGCGGGTTCGGCGTGACACTCGACAATCACGCGGATTTTCGACACAAGCCGCCCAAACTCGACTAGACTACCCGTCAAGCCGGCGGACACGACCGGCATCTTGAACAGAGCACAAGAGCAGTATCGATGGAAACCGAAGTCCTGGCCGCCGCCAGCGCGACCGATTTTTCGTTCTGGGCGCTATTCGTGCGGGCAACCGTGACGGTCAAGCTGGTGATGATCGTCCTGGTCGTCGCCTCTGTCTGGTCCTGGGCCATCATCGTCCAGAAGCACATCAATTTCCGCAAGGCCCGCGCCGAGGCCGACGAGTTCGAGGATGCCTTCTGGTCGGGGACCCCCCTCGACGAGGTGTTCGACGAGGTGGAGGCCGAGCCGCGCGACGGTGCCGAGAAGATCTTTGTCGCCGGCATGCGCGAATGGCGGCGCAGCCACGCCAATGACGGCGGCCTGATCGCCGGGGCGCAGGCCCGAATCGACCGCGCCATGAATGTCGCCATCGCGCGCGAGCAGGACGAGATCACCCGTGGCCTGGGTGTGCTGGCGACCGTCGGCTCCATCTCTCCCTTCGTGGGCCTGTTCGGCACCGTCTGGGGGATCAAGCATTCCTTCGAGGAAATCGCGATCCAGCAAAGCACCAACCTTGCCGTCGTGGCCCCCGGCATCGCCGAGGCGCTGCTGGCCACGGCAATCGGCCTGCTGGCGGCGATACCGGCGGTCGTGTTCTACAACAAGCTGTCGTCGGATGCGGACGCCATCGGCGCGCGCTACGACAGCTTTGCCGAGGAATTCTCGGTCATCCTGTCCCGCCAACTCGAAGCGCGGGAGGCCTGAGCCATGGGCGCCAGCCTTTCGGGGGGACAGCGCGGCGGGGGCGGCTTGCGGCGCGGGCGCCGCTCGAAGTCGCGCCCCATTGCCGAGATCAACGTCACGCCCTTCGTCGACGTGATGCTGGTGCTGCTCATCATCTTCATGGTGGCCGCGCCGCTTCTGACCGTGGGCGTACCCATCGAGCTGCCCGAGACGGCGGCGACCCCGCTCGAGCAATCGGAAGAAGAGCCGCTGACCATCGCACTGGCCCCGGGCGGTACCGTGATGCTTCAGAATTCCGAGGTGCCGCGCGATCAGTTGGTGACGCTGCTGGCCGCCGTTGCCGCCGAGCGGACCGACAACAAGGTTTTCCTGCGTGCCGACGGCGCCATCTCCTATTCCGAGGTGATGGAAGTGATGGGCGCGCTGAACGCGGCGGGCTTCCGTGACATCGGGCTTGTCACCGATGGCGGCGGCCCCACCCTGAACGGGGCAACGGAGTAGCGCTGGCCGCCATGCGCACCGGATGGAGCATATCCCTTGGACTGCACGCTCTGGTGATCGTGCTGATCCTTCTGGGCGTCCCCCGGAAGGATGACAGTCTGCGCGACGTCAGCCGCGTGACGGAGGTGTCCATCGTCGATGCGTCCGCGCTGCGCGGTCCGCGGGACCAGGCCCCGGAGGTGACCGAGGCTCTGCCCGAGGGCATGAGCGCGCCCATGGCGGGCGTCGCGCCGCCGCCGCCGCGCCCGGACGAGGCGCCGGTCGCGACCGAACAGGCAGAGATCGCCGATCCCTCGCAGCGGGATGCCGCGGCGGACCTGTCGGCGCTGATCGAGCGGCTGGTCCAGCCCGAGGTCGCGGTGGACGTTGACGCCCCCGCCGAGTCGGAGCCCGCGCCCGCGCCAAGCCAGCTTGCGCTGCCGGGAACCAGCGGCTTCGACGACCGGACCGAAGCGCCGCGCGGACCCGAGCGGTCCACGCCACCGGCGCCGCCGCAGGCGCCGCGCATCGCCTCGCAGGATGCGCCGCCGCCGCCCCAGCGCCCCGCCGAGCAGCAGCCGCAGCCCGTCGAGGCAGCGGAAGCCGTCCCCGAGGAAACCGAGACCGCCGAGGCCGAGCCGCAGGAATCCGCCGCGCCGGATGCGTCGACCACCGCGCCAAGCCCGCTGCCCGAAAGCGGGGCGGAGGAGGGGCTCGCGCTGCGCAGTTCCACCGCGCCGCGCGCACGCCCGCGCGACTTCGAAGCGCAGATCGCCGCCCAGCAGGCGGAAACCGAGCGCGAGATTGTCGCGCAGCAGGCAAGGCCCGAGCCTGAGCCGGAGCCCGAGCCTGAGCCTGAGCCCGAGCCGGAGCCGGAGCCCGAGTCCCGTCCCGATGCAGAGGCAGAGGCGATTGCCGCTGCCGTGGCGGCGGCCGCATCCGAGCCGCAGCCGGAGGCACCGGCGCAAAGCCCGGAAGCCGCCGCCCCGCAGGCGGACCTGCCCGCAGGACCACCCCTGACCGCCGGAGAGCGTGACGCGCTTCGCCTGGCCGTGCAGGCCTGCTGGAATGTTCCCGCCGGGCTGGAAGGCGCGTCCGACCTGCGGGTGGTCGTGGCGGTGGAACTTGCCCCCGATGGCAAGATCGTCGGCAGCCCGCGGCTGATAGAGCCCGCCCGCATGGACCGCCGCGAAATCGAGATCGCCTACGAGGCGGCGCGGCGCGCCTTGCTGCGCTGCCAGGGACAGGGCTACGATCTACCGCGCGACAAGTACGAACAATGGCGCAACCTCGAGGTTGCCTTCGACCCGAAGGGAATGCTGGCACGATGGTAAATCCGATCCTTCGCACCGTTCTGGGCTCTGTCATGGGGCTTGCGGCAACTGGGCTCGTGCTGATGGCGCCGGTCGCCACAGCGCAGGAGAGCCGTTCGGGGCCGCTGCGCATCGAGATCACCGAGGGCGTGATCGAGCCGCTGCCGATCGCGATCCCGGCTTTCGTGGCCGAGAATGCCGGCGCGGAACAGGTCGCGCGGGACATCACGTCGGTGATCGCCGCGAACCTGACCGGATCGGGCCTGTTCCGCGAGATCCCCGCCTCGGCCCATATCGGTCGGATCGGCAGCTTCGACCAGGCGGTGCAGTATTCCGACTGGAGCGCGATCAACGCCCAGGCGCTGATCACCGGCTCTGCCTCGACCACGTCGGACGGGCGTATCGTCGTCAAGTTCCGTCTGCATGACGTCTTTGCCCAGAGCGAGCTGGGCCAGGGCCAGCAATTCGTGGGCACCCCCGCCGACTGGCGCCGCATGGCGCACAAGGTGTCCGACCAGGTCTATTCCCGACTGACCGGCGAGCAGGGCTATTTCGACACGAAAGTGGCTTTCGTGGCGGAAAGCGGCCCCAAGGATGCGCGGCGAAAGCGGCTGGCGGTCATGGATCAGGACGGCGCGAATGTCGTCTACCTGACCGACGACGCCTCGCTTGTCTTCTCGCCGCGCTGGTCGCCGGACAACAGCCGGATCGTCTATACCTCCTACGAGGGTGGCACCCCGCGGGTCTATGTGCTCGATACACGGACGCTGGAAAAGCGCCCCCTTCCGGGCGGCGAGGGCTTCACCAGCGCGCCGCGCTTCTCTCCCGATGGCGGGCGGCTGGTATTCGCGGCCGGGCAGGGCGGAAACTCTGACATCTTCATCATGGAACTGGCCTCGGGCCAGGTCCGGCAACTGACCAACACCCCCGCGATCGAGACCGAGCCGAGCTTTTCGCCCGACGGCAGCCGGATCGTGTTCGAGAGCGACCGGGCCGGAACCCAGCAGATCTATGTCATGTCGGCTTCGGGCGGCGAGGCGACGCGCATCAGCTTCGGCGAGGGGCGCTACGGTGCCCCGATCTGGTCGCCACGGGCCGACCTGATCGCCTTTACGAAGATCCTGCGCGGCACGTTTCACATTGGTGTGATGCGCACCGACGGATCGGAAGAGCGGCTGCTCACCTCGTCCTTTCTGGACGAGGGGGCGACCTGGGCGCCCAATGGCCGCGTCATCGCATTTTTCCGCGAAGTTCCGGGGTCGGAAGGTGGGCCCGGGCTCTATTCGGTCGACATCACGGGGCGCAATCTTCGGCGGCTTCCGACGCCCGGCTTCGCCTCTGATCCCAGCTGGTCGTCGCTGCTGCCCTGAACCGGCGATGCTATGCGGCGATCCGCAAACATGATACATCTGCACGCAAGCCCCGCCAGCAAGGCGCAAAGGGGCGTTACGAGGCTTATCGAAGGGTAGTACGCCATGAAACCGAGCATTCTTCTGCTGTGTGCCGCGCTGGCGGTCAGCGCCTGTTCCCAGGGAGAGGATCCCGATGCCCTGTTCAACGGGCAGGGCGGCAGCCTGACCGGTCCGGGCGCCATGAGCGGCACCGTGATCGGCCCCGACGGGCGCCCGATCGAGGTCAACTCCATCGCCTATTTCAACCAGGTGATCGGCGACCGGGTCCTGTTTGCTGTGGACCAGAGCACGCTCGACGGCACCGCGCGTGCGATCCTCGACCAGCAGGCCGCTTGGCTTCTGGCGCGTCCTGAGCTTGCAATCACCATCGAAGGCCATGCCGACGAGCAGGGAACGCGGGAATACAACTTCCGCCTGTCCGCCCGCCGTGCGGGCGCCGTGCGCGACTACCTGGTCACCAAGGGCATCCCGGACAGCCGCCTGTCGACCGTGCCCTTCGGCAAGGAGCGGCCGGAGGCCGTCTGTTCGGACGAGTCCTGCTGGTCGCGCAACCGCCGCGCCGTTACGGTCGTGACCGGCGGGCTGGGGGTCTGAGGCGCGGAGTTCGCGCCGAGGGTCCGGCCCCGCCGCGCGAAGGAGAGGGATGATGCAGACATTCCGTGCAGCCGCCATCTGCCTGGCGCTTGCCGCAACGCCGTTTCCGGGCTGGGCGCAGACCACGATCGAGCCGGGGCTTGGCCTGACCATGGCCGAGCCCGATCCTCAGACGCTGGCCGATATCCGGTCCGAGCTCGAGCAGCTTCGGGCCGAGATCGACGGGTTGCGGCAGGAGCTGATCCTGAACAACCCCGCGGTATCGGGCATCGCCAACCCGCAGCCGGTGCTGGACCGCGTCAACGCGCTCGAGGCGGGGTTGCAGCAACTCACGGCGCAGACCGAGGAGCTTCGCTTCCGGATCGAGCAGATCGTGACCGACGGGACGAACAGGATCGGCGATCTCGAGTTCCGGCTGACAGAACTCGAGGGGGGCGATTTCAGCACGCTGGGCGAGACGCGGCCGCTCGGGTCCGGTCCCGCGGAACCCGCAAGCCCGCCCGCCGCCGCACCCGCGGCACCCACCGCGCCGCCCGCGACATCGCCCGCCGAGACGGCCGCCCCGGGGGGCACCCGGCCGGTGCTGCGCGGTGAAAGCCCGTCGGCTGTCCCACCGCCGCCGGCGAACCCCGCGCCGCAGGCCGAAGCGGCGCAGCCCGCACCGGCCGTGCCTGCCGGCGATACCTTCGAGACCGCGCTCCAGAGCTACCGTTCGGGCGATTTCTTCGCCGCCGAAAGGGCCTTTGCGCAATACCTGACCGACAATCCGGGCGGCCCCCGCGCCGGGGAAGCCGCCTTCTGGCGGGGCGAGGCGCTGGCCGCGACAGGCGACTGGAGCCGCGCGGCACGCAGCTATCTGGACAGCTTTTCCGGCTCGCCGCGGGGAGAGAAGGCGCCCGAGGCGCTCTACCGGCTTGGCGTCAGCCTGGGCCGGCTGGGGCGGCAGCAGGAAGCCTGCCTGACCCTGTCCGAGGTCACGAACCGTTATCCCGACATCGCGTCGGAACTGCGCGCCCAGACCGAGAGCGAGCGGCGTGCCCTTGGCTGCGCCGGCTAGGTGAGCGGCGGCGCGGATCCTGCCCTCGATCCCGCCACGCTTGCGGCGGCCCCGCTCGGGCCGCTGGGGGTGGCGGTATCCGGCGGCGGTGACTCGACCGCGCTGCTTGTTCTTCTTTCCGAATGGTGCAACCGGAACGCGCGCACGCTTGCGGCGGTGACCGTCGATCACGGGCTGCGCCCAGAAAGTGCCTTCGAGGCAGCATCCGTGGCGCGGCTCTGCCACGCGCTCGGGGTAGAGCATGCGATCCTGCGATGGGAAGGCTGGGACCGCCGCGGCAATCTTCAGGACGCTGCCCGCAATGCGCGCCGCGGGCTTGTCGCCGCCTGGGCCGGGCAGCGTGGCATCGCCGCCGTGGCACTGGGGCACACGCGTGAGGACCAGGCGGAGACGGTGCTCCTCAGGCTTGCGCGGGGGTCCGGGGTGGACGGTCTGTCCGCGATGGCGCCGGTGGCGCAGGGGCACGGGCTGACATGGCTTCGCCCGCTTCTTGGCACGACCCGCGGCGCGTTGCGTGACTTCCTGACGGCGCGGGGTATCGCCTGGCACGACGATCCGTCGAACGAGGATCCGCGTTTCGACCGGGTGCGGATCCGCCGCGCCATGCCACATCTGGCCGAACTCGGGCTGACCACGGATCGCCTTGTCGCCACGGCCCAAGCGATGGCACGGGCGCGCGCAGCGCTCGAGGCGGCGGCGGATGCCTTGGCCGGCGCGGCCGCCCAGGCCCTGCCGGTCGGGGCCGTGCGCATCGCCGCGCAGGTCTACGCCGACGCCCTGCCGGAACTTCGCCTGCGGCTTCTGTCGCGCGCGCTGGGCTGGGTCGCGAGCAGCGATTACCGGCCCCGTCTGGACGCCCTAGGCGCGCTCGACGCGGCGCTCACCGCGGGCCCGATGCGGGCCCGCACCCTTCAGGGCTGCGTCATTTCACGGCGCGGAAACGAGATCCTGGTTTGCCGGGAATGGGCCCGCTGCGCCGAGCCAGTGCCAGCGGGTGAGATCTGGGACCGGCGCTGGGCAACCCGCGCGGATCGTGCCGGTCTGTCGGTGTCGGCCCTGGGGGCATCAGGCCTTGCGGCCTGTCCCGACTGGCGCGAAACCGGGTGGCCGCGTGCGGCCCTTCTGGCGAGCCCCGCGTTCCGGCGCGGGGATGCGCTGATTGCCGCACCCTTTGCAAAGCCCGCCGAAGACTGCCATGCTTGGCTTCTACGCGGGCCGGACGGCTTTCGCGCCTCCGCTCGGGAGCGTTGAAACCTCTGTAACCCCCATTATGTAGTCAGATACGCCAAGGGACCGGCCCTGTGCGCCGGATCGACAGGAGAAGCCCGAGTGGGAAATTCCAAAAACATCGCGTTCTGGGTGATCGTGTTCGTGCTGATGCTGGCGCTGTTCAACGTGTTCAGCAATGGCGGACCGGCGACGTCCGCCCGTGACATCAGCTATTCCGAGTTTCTCGATCAGGTCGAGGCGGGGCAGGTGTCCACCGTCCGGCTGGATGGAGAAAAGGTTCTCATCCAGACCGCGGACAACCGGTCCTTGCAGACCATCCAGCCGCGCAACGCTGATCCGCTGCCGGCGCTTCGCAATGCCGGGGTGAACATCCAGGTCGTTCCGCAGGAGCAGTCCACCTTCATGGCGACGCTGTCGCTCTGGTTGCCCTTCCTGCTGCTGATCGGGGTGTGGATCTTCTTCATGAACCGCATGCAGGGCGGCGGCAAGGGCGGTGCCATGGGCTTCGGCAAGTCCAAGGCGAAGCTTCTGACCGAGAAGTCGGGCAAGGTGACGTTTGACGACGTCGCAGGCATCGACGAAGCCAAGGAAGAACTGGAAGAGATCGTCGAGTTCCTGCGCGATCCGCAGAAATTCAGCCGCCTGGGCGGCAAGATCCCCAAGGGTGCGCTTCTGGTCGGCCCGCCGGGTACCGGCAAGACGCTGCTTGCGCGCGCCATCGCCGGCGAGGCGGGCGTTCCGTTCTTCACCATCTCGGGGTCGGACTTTGTGGAGATGTTCGTGGGCGTCGGTGCAAGCCGGGTGCGCGACATGTTCGAGCAGGCCAAGAAGAACGCGCCCTGCATCGTCTTCATCGACGAGATCGACGCCGTGGGCCGGCACCGTGGCGCGGGCTATGGCGGTGGCAACGACGAGCGCGAGCAGACCCTGAACCAGCTGCTGGTCGAGATGGACGGTTTCGAGGCGAACGAGGGCGTGATCCTGCTGGCCGCCACCAACCGCCCCGACGTGCTTGACCCCGCGCTGCTGCGCCCCGGCCGGTTCGACCGGCAGGTGCAGGTGACGAACCCGGACATCAACGGCCGCAAGAAGATCCTCGACGTGCATTCGCGCAAGGTGCCGCTTGGCCCGGATGCGGACATGCGGATCATCGCACGCGGCACGCCCGGCTTCTCTGGCGCCGATCTTGCGAACCTGGTGAACGAGGCCGCGCTCATGGCCGCGCGCACCGGCAAGCGGTTCGTGACCATGGAGGATTTCGAGAACGCCAAGGACAAGGTGATGATGGGCGCCGAGCGCCGCTCGATGGTCATGACCGACGACGAGCGTCGCCTGACCGCCTATCACGAGGCCGGCCATGCCATCGTGGGCCTGAACGTCCCGCAGCACGACCCGATCCACAAGGCGACCATCATTCCGCGCGGCCGCGCGCTGGGTCTGGTCCTGTCGCTGCCCGAACGGGATCAGCTGTCGGTCACCAAGACGAAGTACAAGTCGCAGATCGCCATGGCGATGGGCGGCAAGGTGGCCGAGGAGCTGACCTTCGGGGCCGAGAACGTGACCTCCGGTGCGGCGTCGGACATCCAGCAGGTGACGCGGATCGCTCGTGCGATGGTGACGCGCTTCGGCATGTCCGAGAGCCTGGGCAACATCGACTACGCGAACGAGCAGTTCAGCTATCTCGGGCCGCAGCAGGGCTCGGTGAATGCCGGGCCGGACACCCAGGAGGCGATCGACCAGGAGGTCCGCAAGCTGGTGGACGAGGGCTACGAGACCGCCAAGCGCATCCTGACCGAAAAGGCCGACGACCTGAAGCGTCTGGCCGAGGGCCTGCTCGAATACGAGACGCTGACCGGCGCAGAGATAACGCGTGTGATCCGGGGCGAGCCGCTCAACCGGGGCGCCGGCGACGACGGCGAAAGCCCCGACGATGGTGGGGCAAGCTCGATCGCCGCGATCCCCAAGACCGGCCGGCCCAAGCGCCGCCCGGGCGAGGATGCGGGGCTGGAACCCGAACCGCTGGTCTGAACTTCGCCGAATACCGACAAAGCCCCCCGCGCCCGATGGACGCGGGGGGTTTTTCTTTGCTAATCCGTCAGCGCCATACCGCACCGGAGTGCCCCCATGCCCATGCTGACGCCGACAGAGATCACAGGCCGCATCGCCTGGCTTGGGGTCGTGCCTGACCGATCCGAGAGCCTGTGCTCCGAGGCGCGGCTGGTTCTGGAGGCCAGTTTCGACGGGCTCGAGGGCGAGGCGCATTCCGGGCTGACCCGCCGCTCCTGCAGCCGAGTCACTTCGCAATATCCGAAAGGGACCGAGATCCGGAACGCGCGCCAGGTTTCGATCCTGTCGGTCGAGGAACTCGACGCCATCGCCGCCGCCATGGGCCTGCCAGGGCTGAAGCCGGAATGGCTGGGCGCAAACATCGTGATCGAGGGGATCCCCGACCTGACACGCATTCCTCCGTCTTCCCGACTTCTGCTTTCAAGCGGCACGAGCATCGCGATCGACATGGAGAACGGACCCTGCCAGCATGTCTCCCGCGTGATCGAAGGGCACCATCCCGGCAAGGGCGCCGGTTTCGTGCCTGCCGCGCGCGGGCGCCGGGGCGTGCTGGGCTGGGTCGAGCGGCCGGGCGCGCTTGCACTCGGCGATGCGGTCAGGCTGCATGTGCCGCCGCTGAAACCCTATGCGCCGCTGGCCGGATGAGGGCGGCTTGTTTCCGATCCTCTGCGCCATGTTCCCCTGGTCGACAGAATTTGCGGGATTTTCCGCATTATCCCCCTACACCTTGAGCGGTGCCCCGCCGCATGACGGTGCCATCCGCCGAATACCCACAGGTCCGCACAGGAGCGTCCGCTTACATGGCCCCGAAATCCGACATCGAGATCGCCCGCGCCGCGCAGAAGAAACCCATCCGCGAGATCGGCGCCGGCCTTGGCATCCCCGAAGCGGAACTGCTGCCCTTCGGCCATGACAAGGCAAAGATTTCGGCCGAGTTCATCGCCGGTCTCAAGGATCGCCCCAGCGGCAAGCTTGTTCTCGTCACCGCCATCAACCCGACCCCGGCGGGCGAGGGCAAGACGACCACCACCGTGGGCCTTGGCGACGGGCTGAACGCCATCGGCCGGAAAGCCGCCATCTGCATCCGCGAGGCCAGCCTTGGCCCCTGCTTCGGCATGAAGGGGGGGGCTGCCGGGGGCGGTTACGCACAGGTTGTGCCGATGGAGGAGATGAACCTTCATTTCACCGGCGATTTCCATGCCATCACCTCGGCGCACAACCTGCTGGCCGCGATGATCGACAATCACATCTACTGGGGCAACGCGCTGGGGATCGACAGCCGCAGGGTCACATGGCGGCGGGTCATGGACATGAACGACCGGGCGTTGCGGGATGTCGTGACGTCGCTTGGCGGCGTGGCGAACGGCTATCCGCGGCAGTCCGGCTTTGACATCACCGTCGCCTCGGAAGTCATGGCGATCCTGTGTCTTGCGACCGATATCGCTGACCTGCAACGGCGCCTGGGGGAAATCATCATCGGGTACACCGCGGCACGCGAGCCGGTCCGCGCCCGAGATCTGAAGGCCGACGGCGCCATGACGGTGCTTCTGGCGCAGGCCATGCAGCCCAACCTGGTCCAGACGCTTGAGAACAACCCCGCCTTCGTGCATGGCGGCCCCTTCGCCAACATCGCGCATGGATGCAACTCCGTCATCGCCACGACCACGGCGTTGAAACTGGCCGATTACGTCGTGACCGAGGCGGGCTTCGGCGCCGACCTGGGCGCCGAGAAGTTCATGAACATCAAGTGTCGCAAGGCGGGACTTGCGCCGGATGCCGTGGTGATCGTGGCCACGGTTCGGGCGCTCAAGATGAATGGCGGTGTCGCCAAGGCCGATCTGGGCACGGAGAATGTCGAGGCGGTGAAGCGGGGCTGCGCCAATCTTGGCCGGCACCTCGAGAATATCGCTGCGTTCCATGTGCCGGCTGTGGTCGCCATCAACCATTTCGTAAGCGACACCGACGCCGAGATCGCGGCGGTGCAGGAATATGCCCGCATCCATGGGGTCGAGGCGGTGCTGTGTCGTCACTGGGCCGAAGGCAGCGCGGGGATCACCGAGCTTGCACACAAGGTCGTGGCGCTGGCCGAAGGCGGGGCCGCCCGGTTCCAGCCACTCTATCCCGACGAAATGGGCCTGTTCGAGAAGATCGAGACCATCGCCACGCGCATCTACCGGGCCGAGGCGGTGCAGGTCGACGACAAGCTTCGCGCCCAGCTCAGGGCCTGGGAGGATGCAGGCTACGGAAACCTGCCCGTCTGCATGGCCAAGACGCAGTACAGCTTCACCACCGACCCCGAGAAACGTGGCGCGCCGACGGGCCATGTGGTGCCGGTCCGCGAGGTGCGGCTTTCGGCCGGCGCCGGTTTCGTCGTCGCGATCTGCGGAGAGATCATGACCATGCCCGGCCTGCCGCGGGTGCCCGCGGCCGAGACGATCGGCCTGAACGCGGATGGGCAGATCGAGGGGCTTTTTTGAGTCTCCACCGGGCCGAGATATCCTGGCGGCTCGAGGGGGATTTCGCCTCGGGCCGCTTTTCCCGCGCGCATCGCTGGCGCTTCGATGGCGGGCTGGACATGCCCGCCTCGGCCAGCCCGGCGGTCATGCCGTCGCCCATGTCGGATCCGCAGGCGGTCGATCCGGAGGAAGCCTTCGTCGCCGCCATAGCGTCGTGCCACATGATGTCCTTTCTGCATGTCGCAAGGCTGGAAGGCGTCGCCGTTACCACCTATCACGACGCGGCGGTGGGGCGAATGGCGCGGCTCGGGCCGGGGCGCCACTGGGTGGAGCGGGTGGATCTGAACATCCGGGCCGAGTTCGAAGGGGCCGCCCCCGACCCTGCGCGGCAGGAGGCGATGCATGCCGCGGCCCATGCGCTCTGTTTCATCGCCAACTCGGTCAAGTCCGAGATCGTCGTCAACCTGATCTGAGGGGTCGCCCATGCCAGCCGAAATCATCGACGGGAAAGCCTTTGCCGAAACCGTGCGGGCCCGGGTGGCCGGGCATGTGACGCAGCTGCGCGCAGAGCAGGGGCTCACGCCCGGCCTGGCCGTCGTGCTGGTCGGCGAGGATCCCGCCAGCCAGGTCTATGTCCGCAACAAGGGCATCCAGACCAAGGAGTCTGGCATGGCCTCGTTCGAGCATCGCCTGCCGGCGGAAACGCCCGAGGCGGCGCTTCTGGGGTTGATCGGCGAGCTGAACAGCGACCCGGCCGTGCACGGGATCCTGGTGCAACTGCCGCTGCCTGCACATCTGAATGCGGATCTGGTGATCAATGCCATCGCCCCGGAAAAGGACGTGGACGGGTTCCATATCCTGAACGTGGGGCGTCTGAACACCGGGCAGAAGTCCATGGTGCCCTGCACGCCGCTGGGTTGCCTGATGCTGCTTCGCGACCGGCTGGGCGATCTTTCCGGACTGAACGCCGTGGTGCTGGGGCGATCGAACATCGTGGGCAAGCCGATGGCAAGCCTGCTGCTGCGTGACAGCTGCACCGTCACGGTGGCCCATTCCCGCACCCGCGACCTGCCGGATGTTTGCCGCAACGCAGATATCCTTGTCGCGGCGGTGGGGCGCCCGCGCATGGTGCCGGGCGACTGGATCAAGCCGGGTGCCACCGTGATCGATGTGGGCATCAACCGCGTCCCCGCCCCGGAAAAGGGCGAGGGCAAGACCCGGCTGGTCGGCGATGTGGATTTCGACAGCGCTGTCGAGGTGGCCGGGGCAATCACCCCGGTGCCGGGCGGCGTCGGTCCCATGACCATCGCATGCCTTCTGGCCAACACGCTGACCGCCTGCTGCCGTGCCAACGGCCTGCCGGAGCCCGAGGGGCTGACCGCCTGACCCGTCAGGCGGTGGCGCGGCTTTTCAGCGGGACCGTGGCGGTCGCGCGCCCGGTCAGGATGCAGACAGCCTCCGGACCGAACAGGCCCTGAAGCGCCGGATCGGTGCAGCTCAAGCCCCCGGTATAGGCGCCGAAGGCTGGCAGGATCGCGCGCTGGCCGTCCTGCACGAAGCAGGGGCGCGTGACCTGACCGGCCCGTGTCTGCACGCTGATCTTCGGGTGGTAGTGCCCCGACACCTCACCCATGCCGTCGCGCGGGCGCGCGATATGGCGGAAGGTCAGCGGCCCGCGCAGGACCTCTTCCATGTGGCTGCCGCCGATATCGGGCAGGTTGGGGTCGTGGTTGCCCGCGACCCAGATCCACCGCCGCCCGGCCATCAGCCCGGCAAGACTGCGCCGCGCCTCTTCGTCGAGTTGGCGCGCGGATTCGGGATCATCGAAGCTGTCGCCGAGACAGATCACGGTGCGCGGCGACAGCGCCTCGATCTCGGTGGCAAGGCGGGCCAGCGTCTCGGCGGTTTCATAGGGCGGAAGCAGGGTGCCCCCCCGCCGTGCCAGCCTTTCGGCCTTGCCCAGGTGAAGATCCGCGACGCAGAGAATTGCGGCCTCTTGCCACCACAGGGCGCCGGTCGGACGTGCGGTCAGGGCGATGCCGGAAAGCATGAACTCGGTGTGCAACATGGCAGATACAAAGCGCGAACAGCCGCGATTTTGCAATCTGGAAAATGCAGAAATTCCGGCTTGTTGCCGCGAAGCACGCCCCGTCAGTCCAGACCCGCCTCGGCCATGAGCCGCGCGGTTTCCTCGGCCAGTGCTGTCTCCTGGGCAGAGCCGCGGATCGGGATGCGCCCCATCTCCAGCAGCAGGGGCGCGGCGAGTGGGGTGACATGCGGCGCCATCACCATGTCGACGCGCCCGTCGATGCGCTCGAGCATGGCCTCGATCCGGCCGAAATCCACCAGGCCGCGGGCCGCCTCCTCGCGGGTGATGCGCAGCATCAGGTGGCCGGGGTCGTACTTGCGCAGCGTGTCGTACAGGATGTCGGACGAAAACGTCGCCTGTCTCCCGGTCTTGCGCCGCCCCGGCATGTTGCGCTCGATCAGCCCGGCCACAACGGCCGAGGCGCGAAAGGTCCGCTTCATCACCGCGTTCTCGGCAAGCCAGGTTTCAAGTGCTGCGCGCAGGTCCCCCGGTGCCAGCAGGGGCGCCGCGTCGCGCACGCGCCGCAGGCCCCAGATCAGCACGGCGTAGTCGTTGGCGACGAAGCCGGTCGGATCCAGCCCCGCCTCCTCCATTCGGCGGGTCGCAAGCAGCCCCAGCGTCTGGTTCGCGTTGCGCCCGGCAAAGCTGTAAAGCGCGAGATATTCCCGATCCCCGCGGCTGAAACTTTCAGCCAGCAGCCGCCCCGGGTGCGGCAGTGCCGAAACCCGGGTCTGCATGCGCAGCCAGTCGCGCGTGTGCGGCGGCAGATCCGACCAGCGCGCAGGGTCCGACAGAAGCGCGATCACGCGGTCCGACAGTTCCAGCGAGGTCGCCATCTTCACCCCTGAAAAGACGGCGATTCTGGGCTCGCGGCCGGGCTGGCGGGTGACTTCGACCGTCATTTCGCGCAACCCCTCGTAGCGCACGGTCTGGCCGCCGATCAGGAAGGTGTCGCCGGGGGAAAGCGTGGCGGCAAAGGCTTCTTCCACCTCGCCCAGCGGCGTGCCGCCCAGGCGCCCCTTCATGCGCACGGCCAGCGTCTCCACCTCGACGATGGTGCCGATGTTCATGCGGATGGCGCGGGCGGCGCGCGGGTCGCGCAACTGCCAGCGTCCGTCCCGTTCCATCAGCCGCTGCCAGCGGTCATAGGCACGCAGCGCGTAGCCCCCGGTGGCGCAGAAATCGAGGCAGGCATCGAAATCGGCGCGTTGCAGGGCGCGGTAGGGCCCGGCGGCGCGTGTTTCGCGGAAAAGTTCGTCGGCCGTGAAGGGCCCGGCGCAGGCGCGGATCAGGATATGCTGGCAGAGCACGTCGAGCGGGCCGGAACCGCGCGGTTCGGCATCCAGGTCGCCCTGGAGGACCGCCTCGAGCGCGGCGCGGCATTCGACCACCTCGAACCGGTTCGCCGGCACCAGAAGTGCCCGCGACGGCGCGTCATAGCGGTGGTTGGCCCGTCCGATGCGCTGGACCAGGCGCTTGACGTTCTTGGGGGCGCCGACCTGGATCACCAGGTCGACATTGCCCCAGTCGATGCCCAGGTCGAGCGACCCGGTGCAGACCACGGCGCGCAACGCGCCCGCGACCATGGCGGACTCCACGTTTTCGCGGGCCGCCCGCGACAGGGATCCGTGATGGATGCCGATGGGCAGCCCGTCGGTATTCGCCTCCCACAGGGCGCGGAAGAACAGCTCGGCTTGCGCGCGGGTGTTGATGAAGACCAGGGTCGTGTTCGCCTGCCGGATCTGGTCGAGTATCGCGGGCACCGCGTAGCGCCCGCCCATGCCGGCCCAGGGCGGCGGCTCGGCCGTCTCGAGGATGCGGATATCCGGTGTGGGCCCCGGATCGGCGTGGATCACCTCGCATGCACCCGGAGCGGGGGCAAGATACTCGGCCAGCCGCGCGGGGCTTTCGACGGTGGCCGACAGGCCCACCCGCGTGAGGTCCGGGCAGATCGATTGCAGCCGGGCAAGACACAGCATCAGCTGGTCGCCGCGTTTTCCCTCGGCAAGGGCGTGGATCTCGTCCACCACCACCCGGCGCAGCCCCGCGAATATGCGCGGCGCATCCTCGTAAGAGATCAGCAGCGCCAGCGACTCGGGCGTCGTCAGCAGGATCTGCGGCGGGTCGCGCCGCTGGCGCGCGCGCGCGGTGGCGCTGGTGTCGCCGGTCCGATCCTCGATCCGGATGTCGAGGCCCAGCTCGCGCGCCGGCACCTCGAGGTTGCGCCGGATATCCGCCGTCAGCGCCTTCAGCGGCGAGACGTAGAGCGTGTGCATGCCCCGATGTGGGCCCTGCGCCAGATCGACCAGCGTCGGCAGAAAGCCCGCCAGCGTCTTGCCCCCGCCTGTCGGCGCGACAAGCAGCGTGGCGGCTGCGTCAGCCTGTGCCAGAAGCTCAAGCTGGTGCCTGTGCGGCTGCCAACCGCGTGCTGCAAACCAGTCGGTGAAGCGTTGGGGAAGGTGGTCCATGCCGCGCAGAGATGGCGCAGGCATCGCCCGGCGACAAGGGCCGCCGGGCCGGCGATGGGCGTGTTACTTGTCGTCCACGAACAGGTTCTGCCAGGCGCGATCCACCAGGTCGATCGCCATCTTGCGTTCGCGCCCCTCGTATTCGGCGATGGACAGCATCTGGTCGATCAGGAACGGCGCGTGGTAGTTCTGGAAAGTGTTTCCGACCTCGGGGTACTTGTGCTTCAGCAGATGTGCCAGCACCTCTTCGTCCGGCGTGATCTTGTAGGCGCGCGCCGTCTTGACGAAGACCTTGATGAAATCCTCGCGGATGGGGCTGTCCACCTTGATCTTGTAGTAGATACGCCGCAGTGCCGCGCCGTCGAACATCTCGGACGGGGCAAAGTTCGTGGAGAAGATGACCAGCGTGTCGAAGGGCACCATGAACTTCTGCCCCGATTGCAGGGAGAGGATGTCGAAAGACATCTCCATCGGGACGATCCAGCGGTTGATCAGCGCCTGCGGCGGTTCGGTCTGTCGGCCAAGGTCGTCCACGATGAACACGCCGCCGGTCGATTTCAGCTGTAGCGGCGCCTGGTAGGTGCGGCTGACCGGGTTGTAGTTCAGATCGAGCATGTCGAGCGTCAGTTCGCCCCCGGTCATCACCGACGGACGCCGGCAGAGCAGGTAGCGCTGGTCGAAATCGGGCCCGGCCCGGCGCAGCGAGTTGGCGTTGTCCTCGGCCCGGCGCGAGAGCGTGTGCACGATCGGGTCATAGACCGAGATCACCTGCCCGCCATATTCCAGGAACTGGGGGACGTAGATGTTGTCGCCCAGCGCGTTCCGGATGCCGTTCGCGATCGACGACTTGCCGTTGCCCGGCGGCCCGTAGAGCAGCACCGAACGGCCCGAGTTCACCGCCGGGCCAAGCTGGTCCAGAAGCCCCGCGGGCAGCACGAGATGACCCATCGAGCCCTCGAGCCGTTCGCGGGTGATGACCGCGTCCGAGATCGACTGCCGCGCCGTCTGCTTCCAGTAGTCCTCCATCGGGACCGGAAGCGCGCCGTAATATTCCGACTGGGCCAGCGCATCCAGCGCGCGGGCGCGCCCGCCTTCGGTCAGCTGGTAGCGCAGTTCCGAGGTGGGCAGCGCGCCGCGGGCGCCAAGCGTCTCGATCAAATTGCCCTCGCGACAATGGTCGATCAGCTCCTGCGCGATGGGCGGCGTCACGCACAGCGCCTTGGACACGTCCGTCAGGCTGCTCAGGTTGCGCCGGAAGAAGGTCTTGAGCAGGATGTCCCGCATCAGCACCATCTCGAGGCCCAGATCCTCGACATGCAGCGGTGTCTTGGGGGCGGACGGCTCCGGGTGGGACGCCATGTCGTTCATCGGGATACTCCCAGATATCGGAATGCGTGAAAATCGTATCGGAAGCATGACGCCCAAAAAAGGCTTTTGTGCGTTGCCTGACGGCGGAAAACCCGACAGTTTGTGAGAAAAATTAACCCCGTTGCAGGCAGGTCAGGAATGTCGCTCTCTTCCCTCCGCTACGCCATCGCGCTGCTGAGCCTGTGGCTGGCGATTGCCGCGATCCTGCTGCTTCCGGGCAATTTCTGGCTGAAGGGGCACGAGGTGGATTTCATCCACGCCCTCGATATCGCGTCGCGGATCAATCTGGGCGAGTGGCCGCACATCGACTACCAGACGCCGCTCGGCCTGTTCACGCATCTGCCGCTCGCGCTGTTTCTCGACATGGGATACGGGCCCGGGCGGTCCTTCATGCTGTCGCAGATCCTTGTGACGGCCCTTTTGCTGCCGGGGATCTGGTGGGTCGGTGCCAGCAGGCTTTCGGCCGGGCTGAGGCTGGTCTACGGCATGGGCATGGTGCTGCTTGGCCTGGCGCTGGTGCATGGCGGGACCGAGCCGATGCTGGCCTCGTCAATGAACTACAACCGCTGGGGCTGGATCCTTGCGTCTTTCGTGGTCCTCGTCCTGATGCTGCCCGCGCGGCCGGGCTGGCGCGCGCCGGTGGTGGACGGGGTGCTGGTGGGGGCGGCGGGCGCCACGCTCCTGATGCTGAAGATGACCTATTTCGTGGCGCTTCTGCCCTTCGTGCTGGCAGCTCTGCTGGTCGACCGCCCGGGCCGGTTGTTCCTGGCGGCGGTGGCAGGCTTTGCTGCTGTCATGGCGCCTGTCGTGGTCGGATTGGGGCCGGGGTTCCTGCTTGCCTATGCCGATGACCTGGTGCAGGTGGCAACCCAGGCAAAACGCGCCTATCCGGGGCGGGAACTGGGCGACCTGCTCGCCTCGCCCGCGACCCTTCCGATCACCGCCCTGCTGCTGACAACGATCGTGTTCTGGCGCCGCATCGGCATGTACCGCGAGGGGCTGCTGCTGTTTGTCCTTGCGCCGGGGCTGATCTACATCACCTACCAGAACTGGGGGAACGACCCGCAATGGCTGTTCGTGCTGGGAATCCTGCTGCTGGCGCTGCTTCCCGGCCCCGACCGCAAGCCGTTCTATGGTCAGCCTCCAAGGGGCGTCGCGGCCGTCCTGGCCGTGCTGTCCTTCGTCTGGCTGCTGCCATCGATGACCAACGTCGCATTTTCGCCGTTGCGTCACCTGTTGCAGGAACCCGAGGATTTCCTGCCGATCTTCAACGATCTCGCGAAGGGGGATGTGAAGATGCACCGCGACGTTCTCGACACGCCGCTCAAGCGGATCGAGTTCTCGAACTACCCTTTCGAAACCGACAGCGAGTACGCGAAGCAGCGCCGCACGGCCGAGTTCAATGGCGAGCATCTGAGCTACTGCGGGCTGGAGCTGGGCTTCATGGCATGGACGCGCTGGATGGTCGAGCAGATGGGCGCAATCGAGGAGGCGGTGGGGCGCCGCGTGCTGGTCGCGGACAATTACGACCATCTCTGGCTGTTTGGCCCGTTCGAACGGCTGCCGCACATGGCGCCGTGGTACTACGACGCGGACGAAGGCTTCGAAGAGGCGGAATATGTGATGGTGCCGTTCTGCCCCGTCTCGGACATTGCCTGGGAGCGGAAGCTGGAGCTGATCGCTGAAAAGGGATGGGTTCTGGAAGAGGTGATCCGGACCGAGCTTTTCATCCTTGCAAGAAGGGCAGGTTGAAGGCGCGGATCGCAAGGAACAGGCTGAAGCCCGCGGCCAGCCCCAGCCCCATGGGGAAGCGCCGCCCGACATGCCAGGACTTCCAGTGCGGGACCAGGTTGCGGACCGCGGGTATGGCGCGGGCGCTGCGATGGACCGCAACGGCCGCCAGCAGGCACAATGACAGCGTGAAGAAGAACGGCGCGATGTCCTGCGGCGCCACAAAGGGGATGAAGGCCGCGATGAATTTCGCATCCCCGCCGCCCACCTGGCCCGCCTGGTTCAGCACGAAGCCCACCAGAAGCGCCGCCACCCCGATCCCCAGCCTGACCCCGTAGTCACCGAGCGGCAAGAGCACGATCCCTGAGACGACGAACACTGCGGCGAGGATCAGGTTCAGCCGGTTGCTGATCTTCATGCGGGACAGGTCGCTCCACGCCGCCCAGAAAGATATCGGCAGGGTCAGCAGGAAAAAGGCCAGCTCGGGCATCTGCATATCCGAACCGGCCCCCTTAGCCGTGCGCGGCAATCTCAGCGCAGGACGTTGCGTTCCAGGGCCGCCAGCTTGTCGGCGGCCTCGGGGAAGTGGCGCGGATGGCGCTCGACCGCCTCCTCCAGCAGGCCGCGGCCCACTTCCACGTCGCCGTTGCGGATGGCCTGGAGCGCGATGTTGTGCAGCAGTTCCGCCTGTTCCACCGCCGTCAGCGGCACGATCGGCAGGTCATAGACGCGGCGCGATGCCCGGCTGATCGCAAGATTGTTCTTCGCGTTGAACATCTTGCTGTCGTAGCTGATCGCGCGGGTGAACATCTCTTCCGCGCCGGTCCGGTCGCCGCGCGCAAGCTTCGAGATGCCCCAGTTGTTGAAGATGGATGCGGGCCGGGTGGTCATGTTGCGCGCCTGTTCGTAATAGGCGTCGGCGCGTGCCCACTGCTTGCTGTTGTCGGCAACCATCGCCTCGAGCCGGTAGCGGTCATAGGTCTCGAGCGTTGGCGGGATCTGGTCGAGCTGCGCCTTCCCCGGCGCCCACTCGCCGGTCTGGATCAGCGCCTCGGCGTATTTGAGACGGTCGTCCGCGGTCATGTTGCCCGCCTCGTCCAGGGCGCGGAAGGCCAGAACCGCCTCGGCCGGGCGCTTGGCGCGCATCAGCGCCAGGGCAAAGCCCTGCTGGAAATCGACGCGGTCGGGTTCCTTCGCCAGCGAGTTCTGGAAATAGAGAACCGCCTGGTCCGGGTCGGCGAAGTTCAGCATCACCGAAGTGAGATTGTTCTCGTCGATGACGTTGAGACTGTCGAGACTCTGGATCGCCTCGCGCTCGGCGCTGCCGTCGGAGCATGCCGCGACCGACAACGCTGCGAGGACGGCCACCTTCTTCAGGTGGGAAGTCCTGATGGTCATGTGCCTGTACCTCTGCTCGTGGCGTTTCTTATTCGTTACCGAGCAGAAGATACCGCCCGTTGCCCCGTCTGACCAAGCGGAAATCATATTCTGGCGCGGGTTCGGTGCCCACATCTTGCAATTCCGCATCAACCCGGTTGAAGTTCTCGCGGATTTCCGGCGAAAAGCCGCTGTCTAGCTGGAAGGCGACGCGGAAAGCCTCGCGTGCCTCTCCGATCTCGCCGCGATTGTAGAGCACGACACCCAGATTGTTCCAGGCGGGGACGAAGCGGTCATCCTCGTCCAGCGCGCGCCGCAGCAGATCCTCGGCCTGGCCCAGCCGGCCCAGCTTGAGGTTGGCCGACCCGATCGCGCTCAGCACATCCACGCTCAGCCCGGTCTGGGTCGCGGCCTGGTAATAGGCGTCGAGCGCAAGTTCGTATTCCCCCGCCTCCATCAGGCGGTGGCCCACGGTCAGGCCGTCCAGCCCGTCGACGAAGCCGCGGCTGACCGAGGGATCGTCGCCCCCGGTAATCAGGACATCGGGATTTGCGCATGCCGAAAGCAGCAGCGCCGCACCCGCAAGGAGCACGGCGCGCAGGCCCGGGGCAGGGCGCTCAGAACAGGGCCTGGGCAATTTCATAAAGCGACGGACCGACCAGGATCAGCAGAAGCGGCGGAACGGTGAACATCATGGTGCCCAGCGTCAGCTTCGTGGGCAGCTTGTTCGCCTTTTCCTCGGCCCGCATCACGCGCTTGTCGCGCATTTCCGAGGCGTAGACCCGCAGCGCGTCCGCGACCGAAGTACCGAACTGCGCCGACTGCACCAGCACCGTGACGAAGGCCGAGATATCGGAGATGCCGCACCGCTCGCCCATGTCGCGCAGAACCGTGACACGGTCCTTGCCGGCGCGCATCTCGTTCGAGACGATCTCGAACTCTTCGGAAAGGGTCGGGTAGGAATTCTTGATCTCGCTCGCGACGCGCAGGATGGCCTGGTCCAGCGACTGGCCCGCCTCGACGCAGACCAGCATCAGGTCTAGCGCGTCGGGAAAGCCGTTGGTGATGTCCTCCTGCCGGACCTGCTTGCGCCGCTCGACCCAGTAGTCCGGGGCATAATAGCCGATCACGCCCGGGCCGAGCACACCGCCCACGACCATGGTCAGGCTGGGATTGTCGCCGCCAAACAGCAGCACGAACACGGTGCCGGCGGCAAGCGCGCCAACCCCCAGGCCGAACCGGAACAGGTGGTAGATGCTGACCGCGTTGCGGGTGCGATAGCCCGCCTGGATCAGTTTCATCCGGGTGGCGGTGTATTCCTTCTGGCTCTTGGGTTCCAGGTAGGGCTTGAACTTCTCGAGCTGCCGGTTGCCCGCGTCGTAGCGCAGGCGCAGCGGCGTTTCCTTTCCCGACTTGCGGGGCGTCATGACGCCCGCGCCCTTCAGCTTGTTCAGCGGGTCCGGCCGGGTGCGGAACAGCATCGGCGCGGTCATCATGATCATCATGAGGCCGAGAAAGCCCGCGACATAGAAGGGGCCAAGGGGACCAAGGGCTGCGATCAGAAAGGCCCAGCCTTGCTCTAGGGTTGCCATGAGGCGTGCTCCTTTCTCAGACCTTGATGTTGACCATCGCCCGCATGAACAGGATGTTGATGAACAGCATGATCGCGACGAAAATCGCGGCAGGAACGAACAGGGTGCTGTTCTTCACATCGTCATAATGGCCCGGCTGCACCAGCTGGATGAAGATCAGGGCGCCGATCGGGAACACCGACAGGAACCAGCCCGACCAGCGCGCCTCGGCGGTGATGGCCTTCACGCGGCGGAACAGCTTGAAGCGCGAGCGGATCACCTTGGCCAGCCCCTCCAGGATCTCGGCCAGGTTGCCCCCCGATTGCGACTGGATGCCGACCGCCACGGAGAGGAACTTCACGTCCTGGATGTCGATGCGCTGCGCCATCTTGTCGAGCGCCTCGACAAGATCGGCACCATAGGTGCTTTCATCCACGATCATGCCGAATTCGGTGCCCAGCGGGTCGGGCATTTCCTGTGCCACGATGTTGATCGCCGAAGAAAAGGGGTGTCCGACGCGCAGGCTTCGCACGATCAGCTCGACCGCGTCGGGCAACTGCTCCTCGAACAGCGCCATGCGCTTCTTGGCCTTGTTGTTCAGCCACAGATAGACCGCGCCATAGCCCATCGCTACGGCAAGGCCCACGCGGATCACCATGCTGGAGCTGGTGAGGAAAGTCAGAAGCAGGAACGCCATGGCGCCGATCAGCACCATCACCACGACAAGGGCCGCGGGGCTGAAGGCGATGTTCGCCTTTGCCGCCTTGTCGCTGAGCGGCGCAAGGATCGGGAGGCCGCGGTTCTCCTTGTGCT
The DNA here is from genome assembly GCF_013093415.1 of Halovulum dunhuangense. Taxonomy (NCBI): domain Bacteria; kingdom Pseudomonadati; phylum Pseudomonadota; class Alphaproteobacteria; order Rhodobacterales; family Paracoccaceae; genus Halovulum; species Halovulum dunhuangense. The sequence continues at coordinate 359,019 of NZ_JABFBC010000002.1, read as the reverse complement.
GTTCGCGCTCCTTGCGGAGGATGTTCAGGACTTCTTCCGGATCCTCACCCTTCTCGAGCAGTTCCAGCCGGCGGTTGACCCGGCTTTCCAGGCGTACCGACTTGCCGAAGAGGAGAAGATAGATCCCCTCGATCATGAAGAAGACGCCGACGAAGATCGCAGCGTAGATGAGTGGTTCTATGTTCATGGCAACACCCTTGCCTCGCCCGTGCTATCAGTCGCGCGGCGCGGTATAGATCGAGGACGGAAGATCGTAGCCCCACTGGGCGAACCGCTCGGAATACTTGGACCGCAGGCCCGTCGCCTCGAAGCGGCCGATGATCCGGCTCTTCTCGTCCACACCCATGCGGCGGAACTTGAAGACTTCCTGCATCGAGATGATGTCCCCCTCCATGCCCGTCACTTCCGTGATCGAGGTCATGCGCCGGGTTCCGTCCTGCAAGCGGCTGACCTGCACGATCAGGTTGACGGCCGAGGCGATCTGCCCGCGCATCGCCTTGAGCGGCATGTCCACGCCGGACATCGCGATCATGTTCTCCAGACGCGACAGCGCATCGCGCGGAGAGTTCGCGTGGATCGTGGTCATCGAGCCGTCATGGCCGGTGTTCATGGCCTGCAGCATGTCGATCACCTCGTTGCCGCGCGTCTCGCCGACGATGATGCGGTCGGGGCGCATACGCAGCGCGTTGCGCAACAGGTCGCGCTGTGTCACCTCGCCCCGCCCTTCGACGTTGGGCGGGCGGCTTTCCATGCGGCCGACATGGATCTGCTGAAGCTGGAGTTCGGCCGTGTCCTCGATCGTCACGATGCGCTCGTGGTTGTCGATGAAGGAGGACAGCGCGTTCAGGTTGGTGGTCTTGCCCGAGCCGGTACCGCCCGAGACGATGATGTTGAGCCGGGTCGCCACAGCCGCCTGAAGATAGGCGGCCATCTCTTCGGTCATCGCGCCGTTGTTGATCAGCTCGTCGACCGTCAGCTTGTCCTTGGAAAACTTTCGGATCGAGACGAGCGCGCCATCGACGGCGCAGGGGGGAACCATCGCGTTGAAGCGTGAGCCGTCCGATAGGCGGGCGTCGACGTAGGGATGGCTTTCGTCGACGCGGCGGCCGACGGCCGACACGATCTTGTCGATCACCCGCATCAGGTGGCGATCGTCCTTGAAGCGGATGGGTGTCAGTTCCAGCTTGCCCTTCCGTTCCACGAAGACCTGGTGCGGGCCGTTCACCAGGATGTCGTTGACCGTCGGATCCTTGAGCAGCACTTCCAGCGGGCCGAGACCGGTGATCTCGTCCATCAGGTCCTGGACCAGCTGATCGCTTTCGGCGGCGTTCAGCACCACGCTGTTCTCGCGCATGCCCTCGCGGGCGATGGCGGCGATCTCGCGGCGCAGATCCTGTTCGGACGCCTTCTCCAGCGCGCCCAGGTTCAGCGTCTCGAGAAGCCGCTTGTGCAGCTGCATCCGAATGTCGAGCAGCCGCTCCTGGCGCTTCGCCTCGCGCTGGAGGTCGGCAATCTCGTTCGCGGTCAGCGCCTTGGCGCCATTGGACCGCGGTCCGTTGCCGGCCGCTTTCTGCTGCGGTTCGATGCTGGGCGGAGGCGGGGTTTCCGTCGTACGCGTATAGCGGCGAAACATGCGTCATTCCCTCCGGATGGTTACTGGGCGACGGCGGCCTTTTCGGCAATGACCGCGTCGAAGATCGATTGCGCAACGCTCTTGATCTCGCGGCGAAGCGCGTTCTTCGGCGCGCTTTCCGCCAGCGGCAGGCCCTCGTCGCAGGCCGAGGTGACCTGGCGTCCGCCATCGGGGAGCATCACGTTTATTTCCACGCCAAGGCTTTCCGCAAGCCGCTTGGCGCGGGCCTTGCCGTTGAAATCGGTCAGCCCGGGGGCGCGGTTCAGGCAGAACTGCACCTTCTCGTAAGGCAGATCCTCGGCCTTGAGCGCGCGCAGGAACCGCAGGCAGTTCTGCGCCGAGCGCATGTCCACCTCCATCACGGCGAAGAAGGTTTCCGACATCCGCAAGACCTGCTCGAACCAGGACACCAGCGCCTGCGGCATGTCCACGATCACGAAGTCATAAGATGCCTGCGCGGTGTGGATCAGCTTCGCGATGTCGTCGGGCGCGATGATGTCGAGGGGCAGCGTGTCCATCGGCGCGGTCAGCACCGCCAGCCGCGTCTTGTACGACGTCAGGGCCTGGCTCAGCGTGTCATGGTCGATAGAGGCGGGATCAGAGATCAGCTCGTAGATCGCCTCGCGCCGCGGCAGGTCGAGATAGGTCGAGACCGAGCCGTACTGGAAGTTGAAATCGAGGATGCAGACCCGCTTGTCGGTTTTCTTGACCAGAAGCGCCAGTTCCCAGGCAAGGTTGACCGCGAAGGTGCTTCCCCCCACCCCGCCCGCGACCGAATAGATCGGAATGACGAGCCCGTTGCGGTTCCGCTTCTTGGCCGTCTTGGGGTCGTTCAGCGGCTGCTTGACCAGCCCACGCAGCTTGGTGATCGATTCGCTCAGCGCCCCATCGGGCAGCGGATAGGGGGCGAAATCGTCCGCGCCGACGCGCAACAGCTGGTGCAGCGCCACCGGAGACACGTCCTTGGCGATCAGCAGCACCTTCAGCCCGTGATCGCGGGCCGCCTGCACGACGCGCACGGCCGTGGAAAGATCGGTCTCGTCTTCCGGGCCGACCGCAACGATGGCGATCTCGAGTTCGGGGCCGGCGCCGCCCTTGATGGCCTGCTCGCCGCTTTTCAGGGCCAGCGGCGCCCACTGGCCGGAAAGCTCGCGGTTCAGGTCATCGGTCAGCGCCGGAAATTCGTCGATGTTCCGCGCGATGACGTAGATCTCTGTTTCGTCTGCCTTGATCTTCAACAGCCCCATACGTCCCCCAACTCCCTCAAGGACACCGATACATCGGGAACGCGCACCAGACGCGGCACTCAACCCTCCGGAGCACGAACCGTTCCAAGCATAGGCTATCGGCGTCAGGGATACACTGACAAAAGCCCGGAAACCCTAACAATCGTTCCACTTTCGAGATCAAAAGTGGCGAAAGTGAGACTTACGACACATCCACATATGTCCGATGGTCGATCCGGCCCGAAGCGCAGTCAACCCCCTGCCGCGCCCCTCGCGGCAAAATGAAACCGCCGGCCCTGGGGCCGGCGGCTCTCGCATCGGTTCAACTGGTCGAGACGGCTTATTCGCCGCCGCCGCCCGTGCTGGCGTAGCTGGTGTAGATGTTGTTCGCGACCTTGCCGTCGAAGTCGAAATCGCCGAAGCGACGGTCGAAGCCGACGATCTCGGTCACGGTCCGGCGGTTCAGACGCTCGGGGTCGCTGGTCGCAACCACCGGGCGGGTTTCGCCGAAGGAGGCCACGGCCTCGACCTGACCGCGGCGGACACCGCGGGAGACGAGGTAGTTGACCGCCGCCTGTGCGCGCCGCAGGCCCAGCGACTGGTTGTAGGCGTTGCTGCCCACCAGGTCGGTGTGGCCGTAGACGCGGAACGTGATCGCCGGGTTCGCGCGGATCCAGTTCGCCTGCCGGTCGAGGATCGAGCGCGCCTCGGCATCCAGTTCGGCGCGGTCGAACTCGAAGTTGATCATGTCCGGCGCCGCCTGGCGGAAGCGGTTCTGCAGGTCGATCAGCAGGCCGCCGCGCAGGCTGACCACCTGGGCCAGCGTGTTGCTGGAGGTCGCCGCCCCGAAGGAGCTGTTGCTGATGTCGCCCGCGACCTGGTTCGTGCAGCCGGCCATCAGGGCGATTGCCGAAACCGCGGTAGCTTTCTTCAGAAGGGATTTCATCTCTGTCACTCCATCACGTAGCCGTAGGAGCCCTGGAAATCCTGCCGGGCCACGTCGTTCACCACCGGCGAGCCTTCGACCCGGCCGTTGAAGAACAGGTCAAGCTCGGTCGGGATCCGCATGCGGTCCGTCGGCATGGACAGCAGGTCGCCGTCGGTCGGGGTCACCAGGTGCGGGGTAATGATGATCACCAGTTCGCTCTGGTTGCGGGTGAAGCTGGTCGAGCGGAAGAGCGACCCCAGGATCGGGATGTCGCCCAGCCACGGCACCTGGCCCACGCTGTCGGTGAAGTCGTCCTGAAGCAGGCCGGCGATGGCAAAGCTCTGCCCGTCGCGCATTTCCACCTGGGTCGAGGCGCTGCGGGTGTTGATGCCGGTCCCGTTCTCGAACTGCTGGAGGCTGCTCACCTCGGTGTTGAGTTCCAGCCGGATCAGGTCGCCGTCGATCACCGTCGGGGTGAACTCGAGCTGGATGCCGAATTCCTTGAATTCGATCGTGGTCCCGTTGTCGCCATTGTCGACCGGCACGGGGAACTCGCCCCCCGCAAGGAAGTCGGCCGTTTCGCCCGAAACCGCGACAAGGTTCGGTTCCGCCAGCGTGCGGACCATGCCCTTGGTCTCAAGCGCCTCGATCAGCAGGTTGACGGTGAAGTCGCCCAGGTCGAGCAGGTTCACGCCGATGCCGCCAAGGCTGTCGGTATTGAACGCGACGGGTCCGCCGGTCGCCACGCCGGAAGCCGTCTGGCCGCCAAAGATAGCGCCGGTCGCGTCAGAGCCTGCAAAGGTCGCACCAAGGTTGGTTCCCAGGCTCTTGGACACGTTGCGCGACATTTCCGCGAAGCGGACCTTCAGCATGACCTGCTGCGAGCCGCCGACCATCATCATGTTCGACACGTTGCCGGGCGCGTAGCGCTCGGCCAGTTCCAGCGCCCGCGACACCTGGCGCGCGCCGCTCACGCGGCCCGACAGGATGATGCCGCCGCCCGAGGTGCGTACCTCGATAGGCTCGCCCGGCAGTATCTCCAGCAGGCGCTCCTTGAATTCGGTGACGTCCGGGGTCACCGCGACCTCGACGTTCGAGACGAACTCGCCCTCGGGGCCGAGAATCGTCAGCGTCGTCCGGCCGGGTGTCTTGCCGAGCACATAGATCGTGCGCTCGCCCAGGGTCGCGATGTCCGCGATACCGGGGTTCGCGACCGACAGCTCGGCGAAGGGGCGGTCGGCCTCCATGACGATTGCGCGGTTGACGGACACGGTTATTTGACTGGAGGTCGCCCCCCGCAACTCTCTCAGCACACTCTGTGCGGACGCATCCGTCACGAGTGGTGCCGACAGCGCGAAGCCCAGCAGGCTCGCTATGACAAGTCGGTTCCAGATCATGTTCCTGCCTCTCAAGACCAATCGGAATGGCGCGCCGGCACGTTGGTCGGACGCCCACGATCACAAAGATGCGCGGAATTCTATTTTGACACAATAATCAATGTCTTATGCAAATCTGTTGATGTGCATAAGACACAGTTGATCAAATTTTCGTTGATTTTCAACGAGGTGGGCGACCGATCACTGGGTCGGGCAGTCGACCTCGATCACCTGGACTTCGAGTCCACGACGCACGCGGCTGAAGCAGCGCTTCTGCTCTTCTTCCACGACTTCCTCGATTCCAAGAAGATCGCGCTGGGATACTTCGAGTGGGCCCAGAATTTCGGACTCCTCTGCGCCGCGCAGCGACAGGGCAAGCCGCCCGCTCGCCTGCGCCTGCGTCAGGGTGGCGACGACCACCGGCGACACCTGCACCGTGACGGTGCGCGCCACCACAGGACGGTTCACATCGGCATCCGTCACCTGGTCGATGGCAATGAGCTCGATATCCTGGAGCAGAAGTCGTGTCGTCGGCTGGCCGTTGACCTGGCCGGACCAGTAGACGTCCACCCGGTCGCCGGGCTGCAGGAAGCCGGCAACCCCGGTCGTCACGTCCACGTTGATCGTGAAGGCGCGTGTGCCAGGCGCCAGCCGCGAGGCGACACCGGCATCCTGCCCGAAATCCGTCACCTTGGAGGCCATCACGATCTCGCCCGGTTCCATCGTGCGGATTATGCGCCGCTGCGGCGTGTCCGCTTCGCCGAACAGCGCCTCTGCCGAGGTGAAGGCGTTCTCGGGGACAAGCTCTTTCGGGAAAAGGGCAGGCTGCGCATCGCCGCGCTCAAGCCGCTGGCCATAGCGCAACTCGCGCGTGGCCATCATGACCGGCACCGTCTCGACCACCTGGCTTGCGCGTTCGCGCAGGACCCTGTTCTCGGCCTGCAACGCCTCGAACTGCTGCATCGCCATGTAGGCCGCAAAGCCGGCGATCCCGATGCCGATCAGGAATACGAAGGCGAAGATGATGCGCATGGGGCTCTGGCCTCGGTTCGGTGGGGGTACGGGTTGGCCCGTTTTGCCGACAGGATACGGTGTGAGGGATGGATATGTCTAGGACTGTGATTTTCAGTCTGATGCCATCACGGAAAGAAAAGGGCGCCGGAGTTCCGGCGCCCTCTTAGCCCGCCCTAGACGACGAGTTAGCCTGCGGTGTCGATCGCGCTGGTCAGAGACGCGCTGATCGCCGACGCGGCGTCGTAAATGCCGCCGCGGATCAGCTGCAGCACGATCAGGCCGATGCCGACGATGGCTGCGGTCAGCACGACCCAGTCCACGGTCACGGCGCCGTCTTCGTCCTTGACGAAGGTTTTATTCAGTTTGAACAGTTTCATGGTTTTCTCCAGACGTTGGTTAGGGTCGAGGATATCGGAGAACGATTTCCAAGGCACGCTCGCTGATCAAGACCTCAAGCAAACGTTCCCCGCAAGCCGATCAAGCGATTACTGGTTGATCGCGTTGGTCAGCGACGAGCTGATCGCCGACGCGGCGTCGTAAATGCCGCCGCGGATCAGCTGCAGCACGATCAGGCCGATGCCGACGATGGCCGCGGTCAGCACGACCCAGTCCACCGTTACGGCGCCGTCTTCGTCCTTCACGAAGGTCTTCTTCAGTTTGAACAGTTTCATCCCAAGTCCTCCAGGGAGCCAGATTTCCATCTCGTTTTCGCTGTCTGACCTGAACTGGGTCCGGGCAGGATACGCCAGCGATCACGCGGTACACTTCCACGGGACGAATACACACAGCAAATCGGGCAAAAAAAAGGTAAGTTCGGATAAGGTTTGGATACCGGGCCTGCGTTGCGTGAATATGTTGATATAAAATGACTTTCGCCGGGATCCTGCTTGCCGGTCATGAGCTTGGAATGGGGCTGGGTCGCCTTCGCCTCCGGAGTTTGTTGCGAATACAACACGGATTTCGCCATCTCGGGGAATCGCGTGGCTTTGCGTTCCGTGCTGTCGGCCTCATCCTGTAGGTCTAGACGAAACTGGACCGACCACCGGAAGGGCAGGCAGTGAGCAGGCTGGCAACGATCCTCGTGGCCACGGTGCTGTGCGGGGCGAACCCCGGTGCCGCATCGGCCGAGCAGGCGGGCGACTTCACCTTCAAGCGCGTGACGCCCCCCGGCGGCGGGGCGCAGCGTCTCATAAATATCCATGTCGAGCCCGTTGCCCCGGTCGAGCGTGTGCTGAGCAGCGTGCCGGACCTGCCGCCCGCACCGAACCTGATCCGCCGCGCGGTGCCCGCACCTTCGTCGGACGGGGTTGCCAGCTGGTTCTGGCGCGAGTTGTCGCCGGGGCTGTCCGCCGCCTCCACCTCGCGGTTGGCCACCGCGATGCAGGTGCTCGCGCGCAACGTGGGCGCGTCGCAGGGCATGACGCCCAGCCTGGAGCGGATGCAGCGCATGGCTGACAGCTACGGCGCTGATATTCTTGCCGCCACCGCCGGCACCCGCGTGTCGCCGGCGCTGGTGCTTGCGGTGATGAGCGTGGAAAGCGCAGGCCGCCCGGCCGCTGTCAGTTCCGCCGGGGCCGTCGGCCTGATGCAGCTGATGCCCGAGACGGCGAAGCGTTTCGGCGTGACCGATCGAACGGATCCGGCGCAAAGCATCCGGGGCGGGGTGCGTTATCTCGATTTCCTGCTGAACGAATTCGGCGGTGACGCGCTGCTGGCGCTGGCCGGCTACAACGCAGGCGAGGGTGCCGTGGCCCGGGCCGGTGGCGTGCCCAACTACCGCGAGACCCGCGCCTATGTGCCCAAGGTCGTGTCGGCCTGGGCACAGGCCCGCCAGCTTTGCGTGACCATGCCGGTGAATGCCTCGGATGGCTGCCTGTTCAGCGGGGTGCAGGTGGCCGAACGATGAGCATGGCACCCGATGTGCCCCTTGTCGTCGATCTGGACGGCACGTTGATCCGGACCGATCTGTTGCTCGAATGCTTCTGGAAAGGCATGGGAACGGACCCGGTGCGCACCGTTGCGACCAGCCTGCGGCTGCTGCACGACAGGCCCGCGCTGAAGGCGGCGCTGGCCGAGATCGCAGAGCCCGACATTTCTGCCCTGCCGCTCGACCCGGTGGTGGCCGAACTGATCCGGGGGGCCCGCGCAGACGGCCGGGAGGTCGCCCTCATCTCCGGATCCACCCATCGCCTGGTGGCGCATGTGGCCGCGGAACACGGCCCCTTCGACCGCGCAGAGGGGTCGGACCGGACGACGAACCTGACACGGGCGGCCAAGGCGGCGCGCCTCGAGAAGCTCTATGGTGATCGGGGCTACGACTATGTCGGCGACAGCGCCGCCGACATTCCGGTCTGGCAGAAGGCCCGCCGCGCCTATGTCGTCCGGCCCACCGCGCGGCTTGAGGCGCGCATCGCCGCGGCCGGTGTGACCGCCGAGCCGCTGGGCGATGTCTGGACGGCCCGGGGCCTTGCCTCTGCGTTCAGGCCGCACCAATGGCTGAAGAACCTGCTGCTGCTTCTGCCGCTGATCGCGGCGCACAGGCTGGATGCCGAGGGGCTGGTCGCGGTGTTGCTGGGAATGGTCGCGTTCTCGGCGCTCGCCTCATCGATCTATATCGTGAACGATCTGACCGATCTCGACGCCGACCGCGTGCACGAAACCAAGCGCTACCGCCCCTTTGCCGCGGGCGTGCTGCCGATCAAGGTGGGGATGGCCGCAAGCCTTGGCCTCGGGGTGACGGGGCTGGTGATCGGGGCGTTTCTGGGGCCGTGGATGCTGGCGGTGCTGCTGGTGTACCTGGCCGCCACCCTGTCCTATTCGATGCATCTCAAGCGGGTGCGCTGGGTCGATGTCTCGATGCTGGCCGCGCTTTACACTTTGCGTGTCGTGGCAGGCGCGGTTGCGGCGGGTGTCGTGGCATCGGGCTGGCTGTTCGGCTTCATCTTTCCCGTGTTCCTGGGGCTTGGATGCGTCAAGCGCCTGACGGAACTGGCGCGCGCGCCCGAGACCGGTTTCCTTCCGGGCCGGCGCTATCAGCGCGCGGACCGGGCAGACCTGCTGAACGTGGCCATCGTCGCTGCCCTTTGCGCGGTGGGCGTCTTCGTCGCCTATTCGCTCAGCGACACGGCCGCGCGGCTATACGATCGGGTCTGGGCCCTCTGGGCCGTGGCGGCGCTGCTGGGTGCCTGGCTTGCGCGCATGATCTGGACCGGCTGGACGGGGCGGCAGGACTACGATCCCATCATATTCGCCATCACCGACAGGATCGGGCTTGCGATGATCCTTGCCTCGACAGCGCTTCTGTGGTTCGGCGCCAGCTGATCAGATCTGGAGCTTCTTGAATATCCGCTCCGGGATCAGCCGGATGATCGTCATGATGAGCGTCCAGAAAATCGGCGTGTAGATGACGTTGCGCTTGCGCTCGACCGCGCGGCGGATGTCGCGCGCCACATCCTGGGGCGAGGCCACGAGGAACATCCCCTCCAGCCCCCAGGTCATCGCGGTATCGACAAAGCCCGGCTTGACCGTCAGCACATGGACGCCCGAGCGCCCGAGCCGGTTGCGCAGCCCGGCAAGGAACACCTGGAATCCCGCCTTGGCCGCGCCATAGGCGTAATTCTTCAGCCGCCCCCTGTCGCCCGCGACGGAGCTGACGCCGACGATGGTGCCGGCGCCCCGCGCCTCCATCAGGGGGGCCAGCTTGAGCAGAAGCCGGGCGGCGGAGGTGAAGTTGTCCGTGACCACGCCATCCAGCAGGTGAGGATACTCCTCCACCGCCGTCTGCGGCGGCATGGAGCCGGCGAAGACCGCCACGTTCACGGGGCCCGGACGATCCTGCGCATGGGAAAGGATCGCCGCCTCGCAGTCGGGGTCGCGGCTGTCATAGCGCAGCACCAAGGCATCAGCCGCCCCACGCAGAAGCAGGTCGGCGGCATCGCGGCCAAGATCTGCCTCGTCCCGGCCGCAAAGCGCCAGTGCTGCGCCGTCGACGGCGAGACTCCGGGCGAAAGCCCGCGCCATGGCGGAACTTGCGCCAAGGATGATCCAGTTCCCGCTCATGCCGCCCCCCGCAGGTTCAGGCGCCGGGCCAGATCGGTCGCAAAGACCCCCTCCGGATCGGCGGCGCGGACCGTCTCGGCGAAGGCAGGCAATTCGGGATACATCGCCGCGACCTGATCGGGTCCGGCAACCGAATCCTTCGCCAGGTAGATGCGCCCCTCCGCCTCGACCGTCTGGTCTATCAGCCTGTCGATCAGGCTGGCGGCCCGGTCGCGATTGGGAAAGTCGACGGCAAGCGTGTAGCCCCGCATCGGGAATGACAGGGGGCCGGCGCGCCCGTCGCCGAGCTTCTTCAGCACGGCAAGCGGCGCGGCAAGGCCGGACGCCGCGATATCGCGCAACATGGTCCGCAGCATCGCGGGGGCGGCGTCGGGCGGCAGCACACACTGGAACTGGTGAAAGCCGCGCTTTCCATAGAGCCGGTTCCAGCCGCCCAGCGCGTCGAGCGGGTGAAAGAATTCCGCCAGCGGCCGCGTCCGGGTCCGGCCGCTGGCGGGAACCCGGCGCCAGTAGACCGCGTTGAAGGCACGCACGACCGGGCCCGACAGCAGGAAGCCGGGCGCATCCAGCGGCACCGACCGCGCGCGCCGCGGCTTCGTGAAGGGGGCGGCGCGGGTGGTGAACTCCGCCTCCTCGAGGATGCCGCGGCCAAGTGCCGGACCGGCGGCGGTGGCGTCGATCCAGCCCACGGAAAAGGTCGCCTCGCTCGTCTCGAAGGCGTCTAGATAGGCAGCCAGGTCCGGCATCCGCCGCTCGGTCACGTCCACATGCCCGGCGGGGCAGCGCACCAGTCGGATGCGCGCGCTCTCGATCACGCCGGTCAGCCCCATGCCGCCAAGCGTGGCGCGGAACAGCGCAGGCTCGACCGTGTCCGAGATCCAGCGCGCCGCGCCGTCGGGGCCGATCAGCCGGATCTCGGCCACGGCTTGCCCGAAGCTGCCCGCGCTTTCGTGGTTCTTTCCATGCACATCGGCGGCGATGGCGCCGCCCAGCGTCACGAAGCCGGTGCCGGGAAGGGTCGTGGGCATCCATCCGCGGGGCGCGAAGACGGCCAGGATATCGGACAGGCGAACGCCCGCCTCTGCCTCCAGAAGCCCGGTTTCGGGGTCGAAGGCGATCAGCCGGTCAAGACGCGTCATCTCGACCGCCGGGCGCTGGGCGGAAAGCGCCGCATCGCCGTAGGACCGTCGGGCCCCGATTGCAGGGCCACGGATCTCGCGCGTGAATTCGGCGAGCGCCGCTGCCTTTTCGGGGCGGGCACGGCCGCCGGCCGCGGTCAGGACGCGACCCCAGCCGGAATAGGGCTCAGGATTGAGCTGCATGCGTTCCTCTTCTGGCGGCCCTCAGCGCGAAGGGCAGGGCGCCTAGCCCGATGGCAATGGCAAACCAGAGCGTTGTCAACCGGATAACGGCAGTCGCGGGCAGAGAGACCGAGAGCGGCACCCCCTGCAACGACAGAAGCGCCACCATCGCCGCCTCGGCCCCGCCGATGCCGCCGGGCGCGCCGGTGGCGCCACCGGTGACGGTCGCGATCAGGAAGATGCCGATGGCGGTCCAGAGTGGCACCTCGGCCCCCATCCAGTCGAGAAGAAGCCAGAAGGATATGCCCTCGGCCAGCCAGCCCACCCCGCCCAGGGCCAGGGCCGGCAGCACGACCGGCCAATCCGAGAAGGGGCGCAGGGCAAGGGCGGCGCGCCGCGCGCGCACGAAAAGCCGCGGCCAGCGCCCGAGCACTTGCCAGCCGAACCTCAGCATCGAGGAAAGCAGCGTCGCGCGCGTCGCGATCACCGCCATGGCCAGGCAGAAGCCAGCAACAGGCAGCCCCGCCGCAAGGCCGATGGTGCTGAAGGCGACGCTTGCCCCGATCAGAAGCCCGATCACCGCCAGGTCCGCGGCCCTGTCCACCACGACCAGCGGTGCGGATCGCTCGGGCGGCGTTCCGGCTTCCTGCCAGATCCAGCGCAGGCGGATGACCTCTCCCAGCCGGCCCGGGGTCACGGTCATGGCAAAGCCCGCGATGTAGTGCAGGAACGTCTGCCACAGCGAAAGAGGGATGCGCAGGACGCGCACATAGAGATGCCAGCGCAACCCTCGCAGCGCGTAGTTCGAGGCGGACAAGGCCAGCAGCACGCCAAGCTGCGCCAGGGTCAGCGCCCGCAGCGAGGCAAGGCTCTCCTCCCAGCCGGTTGCCATGGCGAGGCCGACGATCCCCGCGACCATGGCGGCGGTCAGCCCCAGCGTCAGCCAGAGCCCGACCCTGCGCCGTGCCGGGTAGGGGGATGCGGTTTCGGTCATGGGTTCGCCTGCCACTCTCGCGTCGGGATCGAGGATACAGGCAGCGCAGGCAAGGACAATCGCCGCGATGCCCCCGCGCGCCGTTCATGGCGCGGGGGCCACAAGGGCTCATGCGGGGTCAGACGAGTGCGGCCTCGGTCGCCGCGCGGATGTTTTCGTCGGTCACGTCCGGCGCGCGCTCGACCAGCTTCAGCCCGCCCTCGACCACGTCGAACACGCCCAGGTTGGTGATGATCCGGTGCACCACCGCCTTGCCGGTCAGGGGCAGGGTGCATTCCTTCAGGAGCTTCGATTCGCCCGCCTTGTTGGTGTGGTCCATGATGACCACGACGCGCTTGACGCCCGCGACCAGGTCCATCGCGCCGCCCATGCCCTTGACCAGCTTGCCCGGGATCATCCAGTTCGCCAGGTCGCCCGTTTCCGAGACTTCCATCGCGCCCAGGATCGCCATGTCGATATGGCCCCCCCGGATCATCGCGAAGCTGTCAGCAGAGCTGAAATAGGACGTGCGGTCCAGTTCCGTGATGGTCTGCTTGCCGGCGTTGATCAGGTCGGCGTCGATCGTCTCCTCGGTGGGGAAGGGGCCCATGCCCAGCATCCCGTTTTCCGACTGGAGCGTCACGTCCACCCCCTCGGGGATGTAGTTCGACACCAGCGTCGGGATGCCGATGCCCAGATTGACATACATCCCGTCCTTGAGTTCCTGCGCCGCGCGTGCGGCCATGTCGTTGCGGTCCCAGGGCATTAGTTCGGCTCCTTGGCGTTGAGTTCCTGGCGGATGCTGCCAAGTCGGGCTTCGATCTCGCCCAGCTTGTGGGTCAGCATCAGCGACGTGGCAAGGTTGACGGACAGGAAGGCCTGATCCTCGGCCGAGAGCTCTTCGAAGTTCACGCCCACGATTTCGCGAGATTCCTCGATCCACTCGAAGAACTGGGCAGACACGAGCGCGCGACGGCGCTCCGCTTCTTCCTGCTCCCTGGCTTGGTCGGCCTTGTCCATGGTCAGGCGGCGCTGAGGGTGCGCTTCTCGATGCGCTTCTCGTGCTCGCCCTGGATGATCCGGTCGACATAGATGCCGGGCGTGTGGATGCTGTCCGGGTCGAGACTGCCCACCGGCACGATCTCCTCGACCTCGGCGATGCAGACCCGTCCGCAGGTGGCGGCGTTCGGATTGAAGTTCCGGGCCGTCTTTCGATAGACGAGATTGCCCTGCGCGTCGCCCTTCCACGCCTTTACGATCGACACGTCGGCAACGATCCCGCGCTCGAGGATATAGGTCTCGCCGTCGAATTCCTTGTGTTCCTTGCCCTCGGCGATCACCGTGCCGACGCCGGTCCGGGTGTAGAAGCCGGGGATCCCCGCGCCGCCCGCGCGCATCCGCTCGGCCAGGGTGCCCTGCGGGTTGAACTCCAGCTCCAGCTCACCCGACAGGTACTGACGCATGAATTCCGCGTTCTCGCCGACATAGGACGAGATCATCTTCTTCACCTGCCGGGTCTGCAACAGCAGGCCAAGACCGAAATCGTCCACGCCGGCATTGTTCGAGGCGACGGTCAGGTTCTTCACCCCCGAATCGCGGATCGCGGCGATCAGCAACTCGGGTATCCCGCACAGCCCGAAGCCGCCGGCGGCGATGGTCATTCCGTCCTTCAACAGCCCGTCCAGCGCCTCTGCGGCGGATCCGTAGACCTTCTTCATCGTGTTAACCCCTGTCCTGCTTCGTCACGGTGTTAAAGGCAGGCAGGGGCGGCGCGTCAAGCCCTGTGCCCCCGCAGGGGCAGCGGCGCCGCGGACAGCGATGCCAGCCGGGCAAGTGCCGCCTCGGGCCCGCGGATCACGCGCGGATCCTGCGGTGCTGCCGCCGCCAGCGGGCCCTGAAGCAGCACGATCCGGTCGGCATCGCTGGCAGCTATCGCCGCGCGCGCCAGGGCGTCGTGGCGGTCGATGTCGCCCGCGACGAAGTGATCGCGCGCCTCATGCACGGGGACAACCCGGATATCCGCCCCGGTGCGTTCCCGCGTGAACAGCGCGCGGATCGCGTCCTCGGCGACGAGTGTCGTGAAAAGCACGTCCACCCGCAGGCCCGCCGCTTCCTCTGCGACAAGGTCGGCAAGAAGGCGGTCGGCGCTGTTGACCTCGGGTCCGGCGATGCCCGAAAGCAGCGAGCAGGTGATGAGCGCGGCATCCGCCCCCGCCATGATCCGCCGCATGTAGAGGCCCGTCTCTCCGGCCACGCCCGGCCCCGGTTGCGTCATGGCGCGGTAGAGAATGTCCGAGCGCACGAAATGCGTGAGAAACACGCCCGCGGGCGCGGCCGCCTCGTAATAGGGAATGTTCTTGTCCGACATGTGCAGAAGGGAAATTCGCATCACGGATCCCATGTCGTCCCATACTGTCGGCGCAACGCCTGAACTCTTTTGTCTTGCAATACTTGAATACGCGTCAGTGGGCGCTGTTATGACGCCTTTGTGTGCAGTGTGGCTGGATTGAGACCCAAAGCGGGCTGCTCAGGCGCCGATGCCCGATTCCAGTGCCATCCCGTCGATGAGGTCGCGGTGGAATGCCGCTACCCGGGGGCCGGGCTGCTGGCCGTCGATCCGGCGCTTCAGCGGATCCTCCGCGCGCACGGAAGAGCCTGACAACTCTTCCAGGACCGCATGGCCGCAGAAGGGGACGTGCAGTTCCGAATAACCCCCCTCATGGACGAGAACGAGCCGCCCGTCGCAGAGCCTGCGGGCGGTATCGCGGATCATCCGCGTGAGCATCCGGAACGTGTCGGACCCGCACAGCATGCGCGACAGGGGATCGACCCCCGACGCATCGAAGCCGCAGGCGACCAGGATCACGTCGGGCCGGTAGCTCTCCAGCACCGGAAGCACCATGCGGTGAAAGGCATGCAGATAGGCCTCGTGACCCGCGCCGGGCGGCAACGGGATGTTCAGGTTGAAGCCAAGCCCCGCGCCCCGCCCACGGTCGCCGGCATCGCCGGTGTCGAGCGGGTAGTTCCGGTCCTGGTGGATCGAGACCGTCAGCACGTCGTCACGGTCGTGGAAGATAGCCTCGGTTCCGTTGCCGTGATGCACGTCCCAGTCCACAACGGCGAAGCGGCCGGCGGCACCGGCGGCGCGCGCCGCCTCGATCGCGATGGCTATGTTGGCCAGCAGGCAGAAGCCGTTGGGCCGGTCGGGCAGGCAGTGATGGCCGGGCGGGCGCGACAGCGCATAGGCGTTTTCCACCCGGCCGGCCAGCACGTCCGCCAGCGCCGTCAAGGCAAGCCCGGCCGACAGCGCGGCGATCTCGTACCCGCCGGGGCCGAAAGGCGTGCAATGACCAAGCTCGCCCCCGCCCGCATCCGAGAGCGCCTTGAACCGGTCAAGATAGGATGCGGGATGGACCCGCCCCAGATCGGCGCGGGTAGCAGGCTGGGCGTCGCGGAATTCCAGGTCGCGGGCCAGCCCCGTCACCCGGATAAGGTTCAGCAGACGCCGCTTCGTCTCGGGGCTTTCGGGCAGGCCGCCGGCGGCCAGGGGTTGCACCGTGCCACCCACCGGCACCGTCAGCGCATAGGTGCCGCCCGTATGCCAGAAGCACCGCTCGTCATGGTAGAAGCCCGTGCGCGGCATCGCCTGTCCCTAGCCCAGCAGCGCCTCGATCTCGGCCCGAAGCGCTGCGATCTCGCGCGTGGCAGCGGTGTTCCGTCCCTGCCCGAGCGCGGTTGTGCCGGCCGCCATGCCGCTGGCAAAGGCGATCCGGTTGCCGATGGTCGTCTTCAGGATCGCGGCGCCCTCCCGGTCCAGGAACGCGCGTACCTGATCGATCGTGCCACCCCGCGGGGGCACCCGGTTCAGGACCACACGCGCCGGCGTCCTTTCCTTCGCTGCCATCTTCAGGACCGGCGCCGTGGCCCACGCGTCCAGCACCGTGGGCTGGCAGGGCACGATCACCAGCCGCGCCTCGCGGAGGGCCGCCTCGAGCAGGCTCGAGGCGTTGCCGGGGCAGTCGATCAGCGTCACGTCATGGCTCCGGGCCAGATCGCGGATATCCGAGGACGCCCGGTAGCCCGCGCTTTCGACCGCCGTAAGCTTCGGGACGCCCCGCATCGCCGCCCATGTGGACAGCGACCGCTGCGGGTCCAGATCGGCCAACGCGACCGATCGCCCCTCGTTCGCCCAGGCGTGGGCGAGGTGAGCCAGAAGCGTCGTCTTGCCGGCGCCGCCCTTCTGCTGGGCAAAGGCAATGATCATCAGGCTCTCCCGTGGGTTCACGATCACCTTGCACTGCAACATATGCGAGGCGCCAGTGCAATCGGGCGCTTGCCCGGTATCTGTCGCCGCGTCTCAGGGCTTCCGCGGCGTGCGGACATAGGCGCCTTCGGGCAGGTTCAGGGCGGCGCGAAGATCTTCGATCTGGCTCATGGTGAAGTTGATTCGCCGCAGCGCCCCCGTCCGCGGGTCGGCCTGCTCCAGCGCCACGCCGTCATCGAAGATGGTCACTGTCACATCCTCGCTGGCCGGGGTGGCTGCGTCGTCGATCAACGTGATCACGGTGGCGTCGAATTCGTGCTCTATGGTGAACATGGGTTCAGCTTATCCCCGGCACGCGCCATTGCAAGCGCGCTCGATCACGGCGTCGGCACGGGGTGAAACGAAGTTCAACTCCGCTCCAGCCGCTCTGGCGCGCGCCATCCGCGGCGATATCATCCCCAGGATCCCCGAATCCCGGAGCGTCCGAATGATCCGCCGCCTTGCCATTCTGCTTGCAGCATTTTCCCTGTCGGGGTGCGTCGTGGCCACCGCCCCGATGCCGCAGCGTCAGCCCGGCTTTCCCGTGATGCCCGCGGCGACATCGTCTTCGATGGAGCGGTTCCGCGTGGTGGTGAACAGGGTTGAGCCCGTCGCAGAAGAAGCGTGCCGCACCCGCAGGCCCGATCTGAACTGCGATTTCCTGATCGTGGTCGAGGAGGATCCCCGGCTTGCACCGAACGCGTTTCATACGCGCGACCGGTCCGGCCGCCCGGTGATCGGGTTTACCAGGTCGCTGATCGCGGATGCGCGCAACCCTGACGAGCTTGCCTTCATCCTGGGCCACGAGGCCGCCCATCACATCCGCGACCACATCCCGCGCGCGCAGTCCTCCGCGACGACCGGCGCCGCCCTCAGCGGGCTGCTGGCCGCGGTGCTGGGCGCAAGCGCCGAGGGCGTGCAGCAGGCCGCCAATCTTGGCGGGTTCGTCAACGCGCGGCGCTTTTCGACCGATTTCGAGCTGGAGGCCGATCGCCTCGGCACCCGCATCGCGGCCCGGGCGGGATATGATCCCGTGCTGGGGGCGGCCTACTTCACCCGCATTCCCGACCCGGGCAACGGCTTTCTCGCCAGCCATCCGCCAAACGCACGCCGGATCGAGACGGTGCGCGAGGTGGCGGGGCGGCTCTGACCACGCCTGCCCGTGGCACCTAACGAAGGCGCCGGCCCCACAGATCGTAATCGGCGGCTTCCTCGACCTCGACGGTCAGGATGTCGCCGGGCGACAGATCCGCGAAATCCTCGTCGATGAAGACGTTGCCGTCGATCTCTGGGGCGTCGGCCCAGCTGCGGCAGGTCGCGGCCTCGTCGTCCACCTCGTCCACGATCACCTGGATGCGGGCGCCGACCTTTTCGGCCATCCGCGCCTCGGATATTTCCTGCGCACGCGCCATGAAGCGGTGCCAGCGCTCTTCCTTGACCTCGTCGGGGACATGGTCCGGCAGGTCGTTCGAACGGGCGCCCCTGACGTTCTCGTAGCGGAAGCAGCCGACCCGGTCGAGTTGCGCTTCGCCCAGCCAGTCGAGCAGGTACTGGAACTCTGCTTCCGTCTCGCCGGGATAGCCCACGATGAAGGTGGAGCGAAGGGTGATGTCCGGGCAGGCAGCGCGCCAGGCGGCAATTTCCTCCAGCGTGTTTGCAGATTTCGCCGGGCGGGCCATGCGCTTCAGCACATCCGGATGGGCGTGCTGGAACGGAATGTCGAGATAGGGCAGCAGCCCGCTGTCCGGATCCGCCATCAGCGGGATCAGGTCGCGCACATGCGGGTAGGGATAGACGTAGTGCAGCCGCACCCAGGCGCCCAGCCGCCCCAGTTCGCGCGCCAGGTCCGTGATATGCGACCGCACCTCGCCGCCCTTCCACGGGCTCGCGTCATGCTTGCGGTCCACCCCGTAGGCGGATGTGTCCTGGCTGATCACCAGCAACTCGCGCACGCCTGCCTCGACCAGTTTTTCGGCCTCGCGAAGGACGGCGTTCGCCGGGCGGCTGACCAGCCGGCCGCGCATGTCGGGGATGATGCAGAAGCGGCACTTGTGATTGCAGCCCTCGGAAATCTTCAGGTAGCTGTAGTGCCGAGGGGTCAGCGCCACGCCGCGCGCGGGCAGCAGGTCCACGAAGGGATCTGGCGAAGGCGGCACCGCCGCGTGTACCGCGTCGAGCACCTGTTCGTACTGGTGCGGCCCGGTCACGGCCAGCACGCTGGGATGCGCGCCGGTGATGTAGTCGGGTTCCGCGCCAAGGCAGCCCGTGACGATCACGCGGCCATTCTCGGTCAGCGCCTCGCCGATCGCCTCGAGCGATTCGGCCTTTGCGCTGTCGAGAAAGCCGCAGGTGTTCACGATCACCGCATCCGCGCCCGCATAATCGGGCGAGATCGCGTATCCCTCGGCCCTGAGCCGGGTCAGGATCCGTTCGCTGTCCACCAGCGCCTTGGGGCAGCCAAGGCTGACCATGCCGATCCGCGGCTGCCCGGCGCGTGGCGCGTCGGGGATGCGGGCATTTGCAAGGTCCGGGCGGAGATCTGGCGGGTTCTGGGACATGGCGCGGCTCATATCCGAAGCCGTGCGCCTTGGAAAGCGGCGCTTGCTGCGCCCGGGGCAGAGGGGTAGCCATGGTGAATGGACAGTCTTGCCGATCTGATGGCGCGCGTCGCCCAGCCGGGCCTGCTGGTCTGGATCGGCCTGCGTCCGGCCCGCCGGGAGCCGATGGTCGCGGTGCCGCGGGCCGAGATCACCGCGGGGGGGCTTGCCGGCGACCGGACGACGCGTCCGGGCCCCCGCGCCGTGACCCTGATCCAGGCCGAGCATCTGCCGGTGATCGCCGCGCTGTCCGCAAACCCGCGGGTGCACTATGCGCAAATGCGCCGCAACCTTGCCGTATCTGGGCTGAACCTTGCGGCAATGCGCGGGCGCTGCCTTTCGCTTGGCACCGTGGTCCTGCGCGTGACCGGTCCCTGCGCGCCGTGCAGCCGCATGGAGGAGGCGCTGGGACCGGGCGGGTATACGGCGATGCGCGGACATGGCGGCGTCACCGCCGAGGTGGTGACCCCCGGACTGGTCCGCGTCGGCGACCGTGTCGTGGCGCTGCCCGGGACCGACGCATGATTGCCGCAGCCGGGGTGGTAGCCGGGCGGTGCCAAAAATTCGCCACGAATTCACGACTAGATGTAGACTGGCGCCATGCGGCCGGCGTGGCGGTCCGGGTGATTGGCGCGCATTCCGCAAGATGATGCGATAAGGTGGCGGGACAGATCGGGATAAGCGAGCAATGACCAGAATGACGCGGATCAACACGGCCCTGTTCCTGTCTGCGCTGGCTGCGCAGGGCGCCGCGGCCCAGCAGGTCGAACTGTCCAGCCCGGATGGGAATACCAGCTTCGCGGGCGAACTCGTCGCCTTTGACGGGGATACCTACACGCTGCGAACGGCGCTTGGGACGCTGGCCTTTCCGGCCGGCAGCGTGATCTGCCGCGGTGACGCCTGCCCGGTCGCGGCGACGGGTGCCGCGACAAGCTTCCGCATCGTGGGCGCGCCGGGGCTGCTGCGCTTCGCGGTGCCCGAACTGATCGATGCCTACAGCCTGACCGTGGACACCGACATCGAGCGTGACCGCACCGATGCGGGCGACCTGGTCTTCGGGCTGCTCAGCTTCACGGGCGATCCGCTGGTCGACATCACGCTGGACGAGGCGGATGCCGAGGCGGCGGTCGCGGCGCTTGACGCAGGCGAGGCGACGCTCGCGATCCTGCCGCGTCCCCTCAGCGATGCGGAACTGGGCCGGATCGGGCCGGGCGTGGGCGAGCGGATGATCGCCCGCACCGCGGCCCTTGCCTTCGTCGGCCGCGATGTCGGTCTGGACGTGCTGTCGATGGACGCGCTTGCGGGGATATTCTCCGGCCAGATCACCAACTGGGCCGAGCTTGGCGGCCCGGACATGACGATCGACGCCTTTGCCGCCGATCCCGCCTCGGAGACGATGTCGGTCTTCCGGGAAAGGGTCCTCGCGCCGCGCGGCCTTGCGCTGGGCGCGAATGTCACGATCCTGGATGTGCCCGGCGCCGCCGAGGCGACGCTGGAGGAATTTCCCGCCGGCATCGCGCTTTCTGGCTTCGATACCGAAGAGGGCGCGATCGCGATATCCGATGCCTGCGGGCGGCCGGTGCCGCCCACGCCGTTCAGCGTGAAGGCCGATCTCTACCCGCTGTCCGGCGCACTCTACGCCTATACGGCGCCCGGGGATCTGCCGGTGCATGCCGAGCGGCTTCTGTCCTTCGCGCTCAGCCCCGTGGGCCAGTCACTGCTGCCGGCCACGGGCTTCGTCGACACGCTGCCGCAACTGGAAGGCGGCGATGCGATGGCCGACCGCGGCGCCGCGACAGGCGGCGCGCGGCGGCTGAGCAGCCATTTCGACGTGCTGGACGGCCCCGATCCGCTGGGCCCGCAGGGCGTGGTGGATCTTGAGCGGCTGGTCGGCTACGTCACCACGCCCGGGGCCGAGGCAGAGGAAATCATCTTCGTGAGCCTGGGAGACACCGCAGCGGCGCGCGATGTCGCCGGCACCATGTTCGACGCCTATCCCGCGGTCGAAGAGGATCTGACCCTTGCCTTCCGCATCACCGCGGCCCCGGCGGAAGCCTGCGAACGCGAAGGGCGGGAGGGTACTCCGGTGGAGATCTGGACGCGCCCGCTGGGCGAGGGTTGAACATGACGAAGGCGTTTCTCTCTGCGACGATCCTGCTGGCGGCGCTGGTGCCGGCCGGTGCCGCCATCGCGCAGGAACAGGCGCCAGCGCTGGTCTGCGAAGAGGCATACACGGTGCGGCGGGGCGACACGCTCAGCCTGATCGCCGCGCGGCTTCTGGGCGAAAGCCAGGCCTACCAGATGCTCTATGCCGCCAATGCCCGGACAATCGGCCCCGACCCCGCCACGATCGAAGTCGGGGTAGAACTGTTGATCCCCTGTCCCGAGCGGATCCCCTCGCTTGCACCGGCCGATCTGAACGGATGACGCCGGCGTCCCGGTGATCCGCGAAAAAGCGGGTGGCAAGGCGCGCCAACGGGGCTAGATCCTCTGCAACGGACCGCGTCGCGGTTGCCTTCAACGGAATGACCGATGACCGATATCGTCCTTATCCTTGGCAGCGGACCGGATGTCACGCGCTGCCGCGACTGGGCGCGTGCGCCCTTCGACAAGATCCTTGCCATCAACAATGCCTGGGCGGTGCGGGACGACTGGGACATCCTGATCCATCCCGAGGACTTCCCGCCCGAGCGGCGGCCGCAGGATCCGGCCCCGCACCAGCGCATCGTGGGCGCCGACGAATATGTGCCGGCGCAGAACGCGCTGGGCGGGTTCGTCTATGCGGGCGGAACCATGGCGTTCACCGCCGGATACTGGGCGCTGGCCGCCCTGAGGCCGAAGGTGATCGCCTATCTCGGGTGTGACATGGTCTATCGCTCGGGGCCAAGGACACATTTCTACGGCAACGGAACCGCGGATCCGCTGCGCCCCGACGTGACGCTGCAAAGTCTCGAGGCGAAATCGGCGCGGCTGATGATCCATGCGGCCGAGCAGGGCTGCGCGATGGTGAATCTTTCCACCGCGCCGAAAAGCCGTCTGGTCCTGCCCCGCAGCAGCGCCGACGCGCTTGGCTCCGGGGTGCCGGACCTGCCGGCCATCGATCCTGCCGCCGTCCGTCGCGCCCGCGCGCACGAGGCGGCGTTGGGCTATCTCGTGCCGTCCGGCCGCTACTGGGAGGTCGAGGACAGCCTTGACGCCGCTGCGCTGGCAGAGATCGACCGCGCCTGGCTGTCCGCTGTGGCAGGTGACGCCGCAAGACCCGGTGTCGAGAGCCGGACCACCGCGGTCGCCTGAGGCGATGCGCCCTCTGCGGCCGGCGGGCGGCCCGGCATATGGCCGAGCAGTTGGTGCAGCGGCTGCGATCCCCGCGCGGACGTCCCCTGCCGCGCCGGCATGTGATCGGCAGCGACATGCCGGATCACGACCTGCGGCAAGGGCAGGGCGGTTGCGCTGACGGCGCGCGCCATCGCGCTGCAAGCGGCTGGCTTACAGCGATCCAGGACTGATTTTCTCTGAAATTCATCGACCAAATGCCACGGCATTCAGGTCAGGGAAGTGGCACGCCCAACGGGACTCGAACCCGTGTTTTCGCCGTGAAAGGGCGACGTCCTAGACCGCTAGACGATGGGCGCTAACTTCCGTGGACGTGTAGCTACTGGTTTCGCCGGGGGGGTTCAAGGACTTTTTGCATCCCTCCGGGACGAAAATTTCATGCCGCGGGGGCAGCGTCCTCGATGCGTAGCCGCGCGCTGCGGCGGCCGCCCCAATCGTCGATTTCCAGCCGTCCCGCGACATGGATCGCACCGCCCGAACCCTGTTCCAGAACCGCGCCCAGCGGCCCGTCCACGGCCCGGAACGCCACGGCCGAAAGCCGGGAAGCGCCGTCGCTCAGCGTCAGGCCGAGATGCGTGTCGCCGAAGCGGCGCACATGGGCGACCCGCATCGAAGCAAAGGCGAATCGCGGCTGTGGCGCCGAGGCGCCGAAGGGGCCCGCCGTTTCCAGCGTTTCCACCAGTTCCGGCGTGGCGCCGCCGGCAGAAAGAAGCCCGTCCACCGCCAGATCGCCCCTGCCCATGCTTCCCGCGCCCTGCCGCTGCAACAGCGCCGCAAGGCGCTCCATCGCCGGCTCGATCATGGCGCTCGCCACGGTCAGGCCCGCGGCCATCCGGTGGCCGCCGCCCTTCAGCAGCAGCCCCTCATGGGCGCAGGTCGCGATCGCAGCCCCCAGATCCACGCCGGAAACGGACCGCCCCGATCCCTTGCCTTCGGCACCGTCCACGCCGATCACGACGGCGGGGCGACCGAAGGCTTCCTTCAGACGCGCCGCGACGATGCCGACAACGCCGGCATGCCAGCCCGCACCCGCGGCCCAGACCAGCGGCCCGTCCGCGCCGCGCGCCTCGGCCTGCGCCATGGCTTCGGCCAGCACGTCAGCCTCGATGGCGCGGCGTTCCTCGTTCAGCCGGTCAAGATCGGCTGCCAGCGCCGCCGCCTCTGCCACGTCTGCCGTGGTCAGAAGCCGCGCGCCCAGATCGGCGCGGCCGACGCGGCCGCCGGCATTGATCCGCGGCCCCAGCAGAAAGCCAAGGTGATAGGGCGCGGGGGCCGCGCGCAGCCGCGCCACATCCGACAGGGCCACCAGCCCTGGCCGCTCGCGCCGGGCCATGACCTTCAGCCCCTGGCGCACCAGCGCCCGGTTCAGCCCCAGCAGCGGCGCGACATCGGCCACGGTCGCCAGCGCCACCAGGTCCAGCAGCCGGATCAGGTCCGGCTGCGGCTTGCCCTGCGCCCTGAGCGCCCGGTTGAGCGACACGAGAAACAGGAACACGACTCCGGCGGCGCACAGATAGCCATGCTCGGAGGTTTCGTCCTGCCGATTGGGGTTCACGACGGCACCCGCGGGGGGCAGGGTCTCGCCGCCCATGTGGTGGTCGAGCACGATCACCTCGGCGCCCGCGGCGCGGGCAGCGGCGATCGGTTCGTGGCTCAGCGTGCCGCAATCCACGCAGACGATCAGGGGGTGGTCGCGCGCCAGCATCTCCATCGCGGGGACATTCGGGCCGTAGCCTTCGTCGATGCGGTCGGGCACATAGATCGTGGGCCGCCGCCCCAGGCTTGCAAGCCAGTCCGACAGCACGGCCGCCGAACAGGCCCCGTCCACGTCGTAATCGGCAAAGATCGCGATGCGGCTGCCGCGCGCCAGATGATCGAGCAGCAGCTCCGTCGCCCGGTCCATGTCGCGAAAGCCCGAGGGATCGGGCATCAGGTCGCGCAGCTTGGGGTCGAGATACGCCTCTGCCGCCTCGGGCGCTATGCCGTTGCGCGCAAGGATCAGCGCGACCGGGTCCGGCAGCCCCGTGGCCTGCGACAGCGCCTGCGCCCGGCGCAGATCCTCGGGCGCGGGGCCGACCCAGCGCCGGCCGGTCAGGGACTGTTCCACCCCGAGAAACGCGCCGTTCACCGCTTCAGCCCCGCGGCCCTGCGGATCAACGCCGAGGCGCCGGTGGTGAAGATCGCGACGCCCGCCACGATGAGCGCCACGGCGGCCAGGATACGCCCCGACATGAGCGTCCAGACGCCGCCTCCGGCCAGCAGGCAGCCAAGCGCC
Source organism: Halovulum dunhuangense (assembly GCF_013093415.1). Classification (NCBI taxonomy): domain Bacteria; kingdom Pseudomonadati; phylum Pseudomonadota; class Alphaproteobacteria; order Rhodobacterales; family Paracoccaceae; genus Halovulum; species Halovulum dunhuangense. Next base: position 334,001 of record NZ_JABFBC010000002.1, on the reverse strand, counting down.
ACAAGCAGTAGCTGAAGGCCCGGGCCTTTCCCGGCCCTGGCCTTTCCGGTCTCGTCCTCGTCGAAGCCGACCTTCCGCGTCACCGGATCAGATGTTGTTCTGGCGATAGAACAGGCGGCGCACCGATCCCGTCTTGGACCGCATCAGGATCGTCTCGGTTTCCAGGTAGTCGCCGTCGCGCCGGGCGCCCGATACCAGCGATCCGTTTGTGACCCCGGTCGCCGCGAAGATCACGTCGCGCGTCACCATGTCGTCGCGGGTGTAGATGCGGTCGAGGTCGGTGATCCCGGCCTTGCGCGCGCGGCCACGCTCGTCGTCGTTGCGGAACAGAAGCCGGCCCTGGATCTGGCCGCCCATGCATTTCATCGCGGCCGCCGCCAGCACGCCCTCGGGGGCGCCGCCGGAACCCATGTACATGTGGATGCCGGTCTTGTTCGACTCGGCGGTGTGGATCACGCCCGCCACGTCCCCGTCGGTGATCAGGCGGATGCGTGCGCCGGTCGCGCGGATCTCGGCGATCATCTCCTGGTGGCGGGGGCGTTCCAGCACGCAGACCATGATGTCGGACGGGTTGCAGCCGCGATGCCTGGCCAGCGTCTCGATCCGCTCGGTCGGGGTCATGTCGATGCTGACCAGCCCTTCGGGATAGCCCGGCCCGATCGCGAGCTTGTCCATGTAGACATCGGGCGCGTGCAGCATGGAGCCGCGGGGCCCCATCGCGATCACCGCCAGCGCGTTCGGCATGTCCTTGGCGGTGAGCGTCGTGCCCTCCAGCGGATCGAGGGCGATGTCCACGCCGGGGCCGTTGCCGGTGCCGACCTCCTCGCCGATGTAGAGCATCGGCGCCTCGTCGCGCTCGCCCTCGCCGATCACGACGACGCCCTTGATGTCGAGCATGTTCAGCTGGCGGCGCATCGCATCCACCGCCGCCTGGTCGGCCGCCTTCTCGTCGCCAGAGCCGATCAGTTTCGCCGCGGCGATGGCCGCCGCTTCGGACACGCGGGCCAGGCCCAGCGACAGCATGCGGTCAGAGAAGAGCTCGGTATCGGGCATCGGGTGCATCTCTGTCAGTCCTTCCGGTAGTCGATCACGACGGGTTCGAGGTTCGGGCCACACACTAGCAGAGGCAGCCGCGGTGCAAAGTGCGCATGCTCAGACGGGTTCGATCCGGTAGGCGACCGGTTCGGCGGTGGTGACGTCCATGGTCATTATGTCGGCCAGCGCCCGGTCCAGATCGGCCCGTGCGCAGGCATGGGTCACGATCAGGACCGGCGCCTCGTCCGTCTCGTGCTGGATCTGGCGCATCCGGTCGATCGAGATGCCGGCGCGGCCAAGCGCGTCGGCGACGCGCGCCAGCGTACCGGGCCGGTCGGCCAGGCCGAGCCGCAGGTAATAGGGCGCCGGCGCCGCCAGGCCCGAGCGCTGCGGCGCGGAAAGCATCCGGGCCGGCACGCCGAAAGATGGAACCTTTGCGCCCCGCGCGATGTCGATCACGTCCGCCATCACGGCCGAGGCGGTGGGCCCGGCGCCCGCTCCGGGGCCCTGATAGACGGTGCGGCCGATGAAATCGCCCTCGAGCACGACCATGTTCGTGACCCCCTCGAGTTGGCCCAGCGGCGAATGGTCTGGCACGAGGCAGGGCTGCATCCGCTGCTCGACCCCATCCGGCGTGAGGGCCGCCACACCCAGAAGCTTGATCGCGTAGCCCATCTCGCGCGCGTGGCGGATGTCGGTCAGCGTCACCCGCTCGATCCCCTCGATCTGGATGGCGTCGTAGTCCACTTCCGTGCCGAAGGCGGTGGCGCTCAGCAGCGCAAGCTTCTGGGCTGCGTCGAACCCGCCCACGTCGAAGGTGGGATCCGCCTCGGCATAGCCAAGCCGCTGCGCATCGGCAAGGATATCGGCATAGGCGCCGCCGGTGCGTTCCATCTCTGTCAGGATGTAGTTGCAGGTGCCGTTCATCACACCCAGCACCCGGGTCATGCCGTTTGCGGCCATGCCCTCGGTCAGCGCCTTCACGATCGGGATGCCGCCCGCGACGGCCGCCTCGTAGCGCAGCGAGACACCCTTTTCCTCGGCAAGGGCTGCAAGCCGCGTGCCGTGGCGCGCCATCATCGCCTTGTTCGCGGTCACGACATGCTTGCCGGCGGCCAGCGCGGTTTCGGTCGCGACGCGCGCGGTCCCGTCCTCGCCGCCCATCACTTCGACCAGCAGGTCCACGTCGTCGCGACGCGCCAGCGCAACCGGGTCGTCCTCCCAGTCGAAACCCGACAGGTCGACACCGCGATCCTTGGTGCGCGATCGGGCCGATACCGCCACCAGCCGGATCTCGCGCCCGGCCCGCGCGGTGATCAGCTCCGCATGCGTCTGGAGGATGGTCACCATCCCCGCCCCGACGGTGCCAAGGCCGGCGAGCGCGATGCGAAGCGGTTGGGTCATGGAGGGGAGCCTTTCGGGTGAGGTCTGCGTCGCGCGAACCCTTACGTCAATCGCGCGGCGATGGGCAAGGGGCGCGCGCGCCTTGCCTCAGGGCTCCAGAAAGCCCCACCCGTCAGCCGTGTAGCCGTGGATCAGCGCCAATCGGGTCGTCCGTTCCTCGTGGCGCCAGATATCGTCGGCGCTCAGCCGCACGCCGTCGACCTGCGCCTCGACGAAGGGCGCGTCGGCGTCCTCGACCTGTTCCGCCCGGTAGCCGAACATCTTCAGCTTGCGCAGGAAGCCTTCGGCGTCCGCCTCTGGACCGGGCTGGAATTGCAGGTCGAGCGTGATCTCCATGCCCTCGGTCAGGTCCGTCTCTGCCAGAAGCTCCCGCAGGGTCAGGACGGTCTCGGCCTGCTGATGCTCGAAATCCCAGGGCTCCGTTTCTTCGGTCATGGCGTGCTCAGGCTCCTGCGCAGGATCAGGCTGGTGGGGCGATCATAGCCGGGATGCGAAGCGGTTCCCACCTGCATGAAACCCATCGCGTCATAGGCGGCCTGAACCTCGTGCAATTCGATGCGCACCTGCAATTCCAGCGCCGGCAGACCGCGCCCGCGGGCGATGTCGTCCGCCGCTGCCATCAGCGCCCGGGCGATGCCGCGCCTGCGATGGGCCGCGTCCGTCGCGACCTTGCCGATGTAGAGTGCCGTTGGCTTCGGTGTACAGAAGGCACAGCCGACGACCTGCGACCCGTCCCGCGAAAGGACCAGATCACCCGCGGCCGCAAGTCCGCGCAGGCATTCGGCATCCATCCGGCCCAGCGAGGAGGGCGGATCGACCCGCCCCTCCATGTAGGCGAAGGACCGGCGCAGAAGGTCCAGCAGCGCCGGCCATTCGGCGAAGTCGGCGCGCGCGGGGGCCACCTGCATCCGTGGATCAGACGGCCGCGGCCGCCTCGGCCTCGTATTTCGACAGCAACGCCTCGGCGTTCGAGAGCACGCGTTTCACCCCGCGCGCGGCCTGGCGGATGCGCTGCTCGTTCTCCACCAGCCCGATGCGGACATAGCCCTCGCCGTATTCGCCGAAGCCGATGCCGGGGGCGACCGCGACCTCTGCCTCGGTCAGCAGCATCTTGGAGAAGCCCATCGAGCCCAGCTTTTCGAACACGGGCGGGATCGGCGCCCAGGCGAACATGGTGGCGGGCGGCGGCGGGATGTCCCAGCCGGCGCGCGACATGCTGTCCACCAGCACGTCGCGGCGCCGGCGATAGATGTCGCGGATCTCGTCGATGCAGTCGTCGGGACCGTTCAGCGCGGCGGCAGCCGCGACCTGCACGGGGGTGAAGGCGCCGTAATCGAGATAGGACTTGATCCGGGTCAGCGCCCCGATCAGCCGGTGGTTGCCCACCGCAAAGCCCATCCGCCAGCCGGGCATGGCATAGGTCTTGGACAGCGAGGTGAATTCGACCGCGATTTCCTTCGCGCCCTCGACCTGCAACACCGAGGGCGGCGGGTTGCCGTCGAAATAGATCTCGGCATAGGCGAGGTCGGACAGCACCCAGACCTCGTGCCTGCGGGCAAAGCGGATGAGTTCCTTGTAGAAATCCAGATCCGCCAGCTGTGCCGTCGGGTTCGAAGGAAAGCTCACCACCAGCGCCACCGGCTTCGGCACCGAATGCGCCACCGCCCGGTCGAGCGCGCGCATGTAGGCCTCGGGGTTGAAGACGCCGTTCTCCAGCGTCTGGATATGCCGCAACGTGCCGCCGGCGATCATGAAGCCGTAGGGGTGGATCGGGTAGGACGGGTTCGGCACCAGCATCACGTCGCCGGGTGCTGTTATCGCCATGGCCAGGTTCGCCAGCCCCTCCTTTGAGCCCAGCGTCGCGATGACCTCTGTCGCGGGGTCGAGTTTGACCCCGAAGCGCCGCTCGTAATAGCCGGCCTGCGCCCGCCGCAGACCCGGAATGCCCTTGGACGCGGAATAGCGGTGGGTGCGGGGGCGGCGCACGGTCTCGATCATTTTCTCGACGATATGGGCGGGCGTGTCCATGTCCGGATTGCCCATCCCGAAGTCGATGATGTCCATGCCCTGTGCCCGGTACTCTGCCTTCAGGCGGTTCACCTCGGCAAAGACGTAGGGCGGCAGGCGCTTGATGCGGTAGAACTCTTCGGACATCGGCTGGGTCCCGGGTTGCAGGGAAATGCGCGCGTTATAGCGCCCTGCCGGACGCCTGCACAACGGTCAATTCAAGCTTATCGGGCTGCCGTCCCGGCGGAAAGGCGCTCGCGCTCTTCCTCGGTCAGGGGCGGGATCGTGGCAGCAGGGATACGGGCGCGCAGGCTTGCCGCGCGCGCCTCGAGCGTGTCGATCTCCGCCGTCCGGTCCGGCGCGGCCGCGGTCGCTTCTGTCATTTCGGGCAGGGTCAGCAACTCGGGATAGCCCGCGATGCGCGCGGCAGGGGCCGGGGCGGCCTCGGGTGGCACCAGATCGCAACCGGCGGCCAGCAGCAACGCGCCCAGCAGGGTGACCCGGCGGCACCGTTGCGGTAAGAGTGGAAGTGATCGCTGCATCGCGCCCGTCCTGTTGATGTCACAGGATAGGCGCGGGGCTTTGGCACCGCAAGGAAGGGCAGACTGCAATGACCGCAGAGGACGATCGCACGCTTGTCGAGCAAAGCGCCGAGATGGCGGCCAACATGACCGAGGTCATGGAGACGAGCCAGAAGATCTGGGCGAAGTTCCTCGAGAAACAGGCCGAGGATGGCCTGCCGCGCAATCCCGACCCGCTGAACACCTTTCCGGCCTGGATGGCGCTGGGCAAGGCGATGGCCGACAACCCCAAGCAGGTCGCGGACGCGACGCTGGATTTCTGGGCGGCGCAGACGGCGCTGTGGCAGGCCGCCACGCTGAAATGGCTGGGCGCCAGGGATGCAGAGATGCCCGAGCTTCCGCACAGGGCGCCTGCCGGCAAGCGTTTCCAGCACAAGGACTGGTCCGAGAACGCGCTTTTCGACTACCTGAAGGAAAGCTACCTGCTGACTTCGGGCTGGATCAACCACACCGTCCACACCGTCGGAGAGATGGACCCGCGGGAGCGCAAGAAGGCCGAGTTCTACACCCGCAACTTCGTCGAGGCGATGAACCCCGCCAATTTCTTCGCCCTCAACCCCGAGGTGCTGGAGGCGACCGCCGAACAGCGCGGCGCGAATCTGGTGCGCGGGCTCAAGATGATGCTGGCCGACCTGGAACGCGGCAAGGGCCAGCTTCTGATCCGGCAGACCGACATGGACGCCTTCGAGGTGGGCCGCGACATGGCCGTCAGCGAAGGCGCGGTGATCTTCGAGAACGACATCCTCCAGCTGATCCAGTACGCGCCTGCCACGGAACAGGTCCACGCAAAGCCGCTGCTGTTCATTCCGCCCTGGATCAACAAGTACTATGTGCTCGACCTGAACCAGAAGAAGTCGATGGTGCGCTGGCTGGTCGGGCAGGGCCACACGGTGTTCATGATCTCGTGGGTGAACCCCGACGAGCGTCAGCGCGACGAGACCTGGGACAGCTACCTGACCAAGGGCGCGATCGCCGCGATCGATGCAGCCCTCAAGGAGACGGGGCAGAAATCGCTCAACATCGCCTCCTACTGCATCGGCGGCACGCTGGCGGGCACGCTGATGGCCTATTTCGGCAAGACGAAGGACAAGCGCGTCGCCTCGGCTACCTTCTTCACGGCGCAGCTCGATTTCTCGGATGCGGGCGAGTTGCAGGTCTTCGTCGATGACGAGACGATCCGCGCCGTCGATGCCGAGATGGAAAAGGGCTACCTGCCCGCGCAGAAGATGGCGGCTGCCTTCAACATGCTGCGTTCGAACGACCTGATCTGGTCCTATGTCGTGAACAATTACCTGCTGGGCAAGGATCCGTTCCCCTTCGACCTGCTGTACTGGAACGCGGATTCCACCTCGATGCCGGCCAAGGTGCATCACTTCTACCTGGACCATTTCTACGACGACAACGATTTCGCCGAAGGGCGGCTATCGGTGCTGGACACTCCCGTGACGCTCGCCGATATCCGCGGCCCGGTCTACCATGTCGCCACCAAGGAGGATCACATCGCCCCGGCGGACTCGGTCTATCGGGGCGCCCGGCGGATGACCGGGGCCGATGTGCGCTTCGTCCTGTCGGGCTCGGGTCATATCGCCGGCGTGGTCAACCCGCCCGCGGCGCAGAAATACCAGTTCTGGACCAATGACGACCTTTCCAGCGACGAGCTGTCGCGCTGGATGGCCGAGGCAGAGGAACATCCGGGCAGCTGGTGGACCGACTGGGATGCCTGGCTTGCCGCCCGCTCCGGGCGCAAGGTGCCCGCGCGCCAGCCGGGTGCCGTCCATGGCGTGATCGAGCCCGCGCCGGGCCGCTATGTGAAGGTCCGCTTCGACCAGCGGTAGCCGCGTCAGCCGTCCGCGGGCGGCACTGGCGGCACTGCCTTCAGATAGGCCGCGATGGCCTGCCGGTCCTCGGGCGGCAGCTTGGCAAGGTTCTCGACCACCGGAACCATGGATCCGCCGACGCTGTCGAAATCCGGGGTGAAGCCCGTCTCGAGATAATAGGCGATATCGCCTTCGGACCATGTCAGCGCATCGCCATGGGGCGTGATGTTGGGGATGTTTCCGGGCCCGTTGGGGTTCGGCGCGCCCGCAAGCCAGGCGCTGCGGTCCAGTCCGCCGAAGCTGTCCCGCGGCGTGTGGCACTCGCCGCAATGGGCGATCCCCTCGACCAGCGCCTGTCCGCGCGCGACCAGCGGATCGTCCGGGACCGGCATCACCGGCGACGGATCGAGATAGCGCGCCTTCCACAGCCCGATGCCTGCCCGGATGTTGTAGGGAAAGCCAAGCTCGTGGTCCGGCGCCACGTTGTCCGACGCGGGAAGGGTGCGGAGATAGGCCAGCAGGTCCAGCACGTCTGTCGGATCCATCCGGGCATAGGATGTATAGGGGAAGGCCGGATAGTAATGGCTGCCCTCGGGCGAGGTGCCGTGCAGCATGGCGGACAGGAATTCCGCCTCGGTCCAGCCGCCGATCCCCGCCTCCGGGTCGGAGGAGATGTTGGGAACGACGAAGACGCCGAAATCCGACTCGATGCGCTGACCGCCGGCCAGCACCAGCGTCGCGTCCCCCTCCGCGCCGGGCGCCGCGTGGCAGGATGCGCAGCCGCCTGCCGCAAAGAGCAGCGCGCCGTTCTCCAGGTCGGGGCCGTGGTCGGGAATATCACCTGACGCGACCGTCAGGGGCCGCGTCAGAACATATCCCGCCGCCGCCCCGACAAGCGCCAGCGCGGCAATGCCGGTCAGCAGGCGCATGGGCGATCAGCGCTCGACGCGGTAGTTCTGGTGGCAGGACCGGCAGCCCTGGCCGACGGGACCAAATGCGGCGGCAAGCGCCTCCATGTCCTGCGGTTCGGCGGCGACAGCGGCCTCGAGGGCTGCGTCGAATTTTGCGATCTCGGCGTCGAAATCGGCGCGGTTCTCCCAGATGGCGGGCGCGGCCGCGTCCTTGTTCGACCCGGCGAGTTCCGTGCCTTCGGGGAACAATTCGCCAAAGCCCTGCGCCGCGTCGCGCATCGCGACCAGCGCCGCGTTGGCCGCTGCGGCATCGAAGGGAGTGTTTCCGCGCAGCATGTCGCCGACGATCTGGGTGGACTGGCCCACCGTTGTCATCTTGGCCTCGCGCAGCGCCACCGGGTCGTGGGCCTCTGCCACCGCGAAGGAAGCGGCGCCGACGGCGGCGAGGGATGCGAAAACGCAAAGGATCGGTCGGATCGTCATGGAAATGCCCTCCGGGGTTGTGTCATCAGGATCAACTAGCGGCCTGCGCGAGGCGATCAAAACCCAGATCGGGCTTTCACGGGAAAATGAACGCTGTAGAACGCTGGGGCGAGGCGGGGCATGGGTGCTGACGGCGTGCGATACCTGAAACAAAGACGGATCCTCGGTCCCCGACTGGATCGCCTGAGCGGCCGTCAGGTGCTGATCCACGCCCGCAGACCGGTGGCCGAAAGGATCTGTGCGCGCGAGATCGATTTCTTCAACGCCCTCGCGGATCTTGCCGACGGCGCCGGTCTGCCTGTGCGTGTCGTCGCGGCCAGTCACGCGAACCGCGCGGCGGCGGCACGGGATACGCGGCACCTGAATGTCATCATGGGGGCCGCGGGCCCGCTGTCGGGACCGCATCTGCTGCATGCCTGCCCGACCTATCTGCACGGGTTCTGGTATTTCGACCCGCTTGGCGCGCGGCATCATTCCTCGTTGGGGCACATCCCGTGCGATCTGTCCGCCGTCCCGCCATCCGAGGCCGCGGCGCTGGTGACGCGGCTTCGGTCCGCGCTCGTCGTGGAGAACCGTTCGAAATACCCGCAGCCCGAACGCGGCGCGGTGCCGCTGGAACAGGGCTCCATCGCCGTCTTCGCGCAAGAGCCGATCCCCGCGACCGAAGGCCAGTTCCACATCGACCTTGTCTCCCTCATACAGGCGACGATCGCTTCGGCGGGGGGGCGGCGCGTCTATCTCAAGCCGCATCCGAGGCAACAGCCGGCACTTCTGGAACGGATCCGCGCCTTCCACGATCCCGCACGCGGTGTCGAGGTGGTCGAGGCCAGCGTCCACGACCTGCTTGCGGCCTGTGCCTTCACGGTCAGCCAGGCCTCGGCGGTCGCCTTCGAGGGCTTCGTGCACGGCAAGCCCGCGATCCTGGCCGGGGTCACGGATTTCGCCGCGAACGCGGTCACGATCCCGGACCCGGCAGCGATGCCCTCTGCGATGGACCAGGTGATGCGTCGCGATTTCGACCATGCCAGGTTCCTGCACTGGTTCCTGATCGGGCAGTGTCTGGAACCGGACGCCCCCGATTTTTCCGCCCGGCTGGCCGCCAGGATCCGGGCGACCGGCTTTCCGTTGTAATCTGAACGATCGTTCAGTAAGTTTCCGAAATGGCAAGAAGATCAGGCTCCAACGGCGAACAGACGGCACGCGACATTCGCGATGCCGCGATGCGCCTGTTTGCCGACCAAGGCTATGCCGCCGTCTCGATGCGGCAGATCGCGCGGGCGGTCGGGGTGCAGGCAGGCGCGCTTTATCTCTACACCCCCGACAAGCAGAGCCTGCTGTCCGACATGATGATCGCCCATCTCGAGGATCTGCTGGCCGCCTGGGGCAAGGCGAGGTGCGAGAGCGACGATCCACGGGCGCGGCTCGAGGATTTCGTGCGTTTCCACATCCGCTATCACCTGTCCAGGGTGGACGAGGTCTTCATCGCCTACATGGAACTGCGCAACCTGACGCCCGAGAATTTCGCCCGGGTCGAGCGGCTGCGAAGGCTTTACGAGAACGTCCTCCAGGAGATCCTTCAGGATGGGGCGGCGCGCGGCATCTTCCGCCTGTCGGACGCGCGGATCGCAACGCTTGCACTGATCGCCATGCTGACCGGGATCACCAACTGGTACCGGGCCGGTGGCCGCCTGTCGCCCGAACGCATCGAGGAAATCTACATCGAGATGGCGCTGGGTGCCGTCGGGGCCGCCAGATGAGCGGGATCGTGCTGCATCACTGCCCGGAGTCGCGTTCGATGCGCAGCCTGTGGCTTCTGCACGAGATCGGCCTTCCGTTCCGGGTGGTGACGCACGCGCTTTCGGACCTGCGCGACCCCGAGTACCTCGCGATCCACCCGCTGGGCCGGGTGCCCGCGCTGGTGGATGGACCCGTCACCCTTTTCGAGAGCGGGGCGATCTGCGAATACCTTTGCGAGCAGTACGACCCCGGCATGCTCTGGCGCTGGCCGGGCCATGCGGACCGCGCCGCCTGGCTGCAATGGCTGCATTTCGCCGAAACCATGGGCCAGCACCTTGCGGCGCTGACCCAGCAGCACATCGCGATCCGCGAGGACAGGGACCGCTCTCCGGTGGTGATGAAGCTCGAGGCGCGCCGACTGGAGAAATGCCTCGGCGTGATCGAGTCGGCGCTGGGCGACCGGCCCTACCTGTTGCCGGGCGGGTTCACCGCGGTGGACACCGGCATCGGCTACGGCGTACATGTGGCCCGGCATTTCGTCGACCTGTCGCCGTATCCGGCGGTGGCCGCCTATCACGCAAGGATCGAAGGCCGGGCGGCGTTTCGCCGATCCCTGCCGCAGGAAGGCGCACCGCGCATTTACTCCCGGCCATTTTACGCCATCTGGCCCGGCTGAGCGCGGTACGGCTTTATGGCCCGCGCACGGCTTGGTAATAATGTCACGGATGCGTGATATCGGGTTGGTACGGCGTGGGCGTGCGCCCCGCCGCATCGAAGGTCTGGTCAATCGGGGGCAACATCGAATGAGAGAGCGTGTAGACCCGCTTATCGCGGAACGGGCGCCCTGGCTCTACCGGCCCGGCGCCCATATCCGGATCGCCCGTGGACTGCTGCACCTGATGCTGGGCTATGATCTGACCATCCAGATCGCCGAGGAGATCCAGGATCTGCCCGCGCCCGAGATGATGGACGCGCTGGCGGACATGATCGCGCAGAACGTCGACGTGTCGGGGCTTGAGCGCATCCCCGAGTCGGGCCCGGCGATGATCGTCTGCAACCATCCGACCGGCATCGCCGACGGGATCATCCTGTGGTCCGTGTTGCGCCAGCGACGGCCAGACCTTTTCTTCTTCGCCAACAAGGACGCGATCCGCGTCATGCCGCAGCTTGCGGACATCATCGCGCCGGTGGAATGGCGGCCCGAGAAGCGGTCCCACGGATCCAACCGCGAGACGCTGACCTATGCCGCCAACGCCTTCAAGGACGGGCGCATGGCGGTGCTGTTCCCGTCGGGCCGGCTGGCCAAGCGGCGCGGCCTGAAACTCTACGAGCGGCCCTGGATGCCCTCGGCCGCGATGCTGGCCCGCAAGTACGAACTGCCCGTGGTGCCGATGCACATAAAGGCCCGCAACTCGGCGCTGTTCTACCTGTTCGACGCGATCCACCCCACGCTGCGCGACGTGACCCTGTTCCACGAGGTCATCAACAAGACGCAGCACAGCTTCAAGATCCGCACCGGCAAGCCGCTCGACGGCGCGAGCCTGTCGAAGGACAGCGTGGCCGCGACCGACACGCTGCTGCGCGCCACCATGCGTGCCGCAGAGGAAGGGGAATATTCCGTGCTGATCCCCCGCGCCCGTGGCCGGGCGATCCGGCGGCGCAAGGTGACGACGGTATCTCTCTGACGTCACAGGGGATGCGGGGGCAGGGCGGTCCCGCCCCCGCAGGACCGGCTCAGAGCCGGTCGTAGATCGGGAAGCGATCGCAGAGCGCCTGCACCTTCGCCTTTACCGCGTCTTCCACGGCGCCGTTGCTCTCGGCGCCATTGGCGGCAAGCCCGTCCACCACCTCGACGATCAGGCGGCCGATCTCGGCGAACTCGGCCTCGCCGAAGCCGCGGGTGGTGCCCGCGGGCGTGCCAAGGCGGATGCCGCTCGTCACGGTGAACTTCTCGGTGTCGAAGGGGATGCCGTTCTTGTTGCAGGTGATGTGCGCGCGGCCCAGCGACTTCTCGGCCTCGTTGCCCTTCACGCCCTTGGGGCGCAGGTCCACCAGCATCACATGGGTGTCGGTGCCGCCGGTGGTGATGGCAAGACCGCCCTCGATCAGGCTTGCGGCCAGCGCCTTCGCGTTGCGCACCACCGCCTGCTGGTAGTCGGCGAATTCGGGGCGCAGCGCCTCGCCGAAGGCGACGGCCTTGGCGGCGATCACATGCATCAGCGGGCCGCCCTGGATGCCGGGGAAGATGGCCGAGTTGAACTTCCTGGCCAGGTCCTCGTGGTTGGTCAGGATGATGCCGCCGCGCGGGCCACGCAGGGTCTTGTGCGTGGTCGATGTGAGCACGTGCACATGCTCCATCGGGTTCGGATAGACGCCGCCCGCGATCAGCCCCGCGAAATGCGCCATGTCGGCCATCAGATAGGCACCGACCTTGTCCGCGATGGCGCGGAAACGCTTCATGTCGATGATCCGCGGAATGGCCGAGCCGCCCGCGATGATGAGCTTCGGCTTGTGCTTGAGTGCCAGTTCCTCGACCTGGTCGTAGTCGATATCCAGCGTGTCCTCGCGCACGCCGTAATGCACGGCGTTGAACCACTTGCCCGACATGTTGGGCGCGGCGCCGTGGGTCAGATGACCGCCGGCGGCCAGGTCCATCGCAAGAAAGGTGTCGCCCGGCTGGAGCAGCGACAGGAACACCGCCTGGTTCGCCTGGCTGCCGGAATTCGGCTGGACGTTGGCATAGCCGCAGTCGAACAGCTTGCAGATGCGCTCGATCGCCAGTTCCTCGGCGATGTCGACGTACTGGCACCCGCCGTAATAGCGCCGGCCCGGATAGCCCTCGGCGTACTTGTTGGTCATCACCGAGCCCTGCGCCTCCATCACGGCGGCAGAGACGATGTTCTCCGAGGCGATCAGCTCGATCTCGTCGCGCTGGCGGCCCAGCTCCTTGCGGATCGCGCCGAACAGCTCGGGGTCGCGGGTTTCCAGTTTCTCGGTGAAAAAGCCGTCGTCGCGGACGATGTCCTTCATCGCGGGCACTCCTGTAGGAATTTCGGCATTGGCGCCCCAATACCCCATCGGCGGGGGGGCATAAAGCGCCATTCCGCCGCGTCTGGCGCTCTGCCGCGCGAAACTTTGCCGCCTATCGGCAACTTCCGCCGCTTGCCTGTGCCGGCCGAGGCCCTAGAGTGGCGCGGGGTCCGGCCGGCGAAGGAAAGCGCGAAGAATGGGTTACGAGAAGATCTGCTTCACCGCGAGCCCGGCCGAGGTGGCGCAGGAAGCGGGGCGGCGGCTTGCGTCCCGCTACGGGTCTGTTGCGGCAGACGAAGCCGACGTGATCGTGGCGCTGGGCGGCGACGGCTTCGTGCTGGCGACCCTGCATGACACGCAATCGCTGGGCGTGCCCGTCTACGGCATGAACCGCGGCACCGTCGGCTTCCTGATGAACGCCTACCGCGAAGAGGGGCTGCGCGAGCGGCTGGAGGCGGCGGAGCTGACCGAGATCCACCCCCTCACGATGCATGCGGTCACGCTTGGCGGGCGGACCCAGGACGCGCTTGCCATCAACGAGGTGTCGCTGCTGCGCGCCGGGCCGCAGGCGGCAAAGCTGAAGATCTTCGTCGACGGGCGCGAGCGGATGTCGGAACTGGTCTGCGACGGGGCGATGATCTGCACGCCCGCCGGTTCCACCGCCTACAACTACTCGGCCCATGGCCCGATCCTTCCCATCGGATCGAACGTGCTGGCGCTGACCGCGGTGGCGGCGTTCCGGCCGCGGCGCTGGCGCGGCGCGCTGCTGCCATCCACGGCCCATGTCCGCATCGAGGTGCGCGACCCCGACAGGCGCCCGGTGCTTGCCGCGGCCGACAGCCTCGAGGTGCGCAACGTCGTTTCGGTGGACATCCACGAAGAGCAGCGCGTCACCCACCGCATCCTGTTCGACCCCGGCCACGGCCTGGAGGAGCGGCTGATCCGCGAACAGTTCGCCTGACGGTCGGGTACCGGCAGGCTTGCATCCGGGCGCCCGCTGGACCATGTCTTCCCCCATGGACACGAGGGCGCAATGGGTCTGAGCACGCGTGAGCAGGTTCGCTACTGGGGTATCGCCGCGGCGGTGCTCATTGCCTTCGCGTGGGTGATGGGCAACACGCTGCTGCCCTTCATCGTGGGCGCGGCCATCGCCTATCTGCTCGACCCGCTGGCCGACCGGCTGGAGACGCGCGGCTTCAGCCGCGTGGCTGCGACCGCCGTCATCACCGTGCTGTCGGCGCTGCTTTTCATCACGTTGCTGCTGGTGGCCGTGCCGCTGATCGTGCAGCAGGTGCAGGGGCTGATAACGGCGGCGCCCGATCTTGTGGCGCGCCTGCGCGATGCGCTGAGCATCCGTTTCCCGGACTTCTTCGACGAGGGTTCTGCCCTGCGCCGCAGCTTCGCGGGGATGGAGGATTCGCTGAAAAGCGGTGGCCTGACCGTCGTGCAGACCTTGCTGTCCTCGTCCCTTGCCGTGGTCGACGCGCTGCTGGTGCTGGTGCTGGCCCCGGTGATCGCCTTCTACCTGCTTCTGGACTGGGATCGCATGATCGACAGGATCGACGACCTGATCCCGCGCGAGCATGTCGGCACGGTCCGCCGCCTGGCCAAAGAATCGGACGAGGTTCTCAGCGGCTTCGTGCGCGGCCAGCTTCTGGTGGGCGTGATCCTCGGCACCTTCTATGCCGTGTCGCTGGGCATCATCGGATTGCAGTTCGGTGTCGTGGTGGGGCTTTTTGCCGGCATCATCTCGTTCATCCCCTTCGTCGGCTCGATCCTGGGCGGGGCCATCTCCATCGGGCTGGCGCTGTTCCAGTTCTGGGGCGACTGGTGGATGATCCTGGCGGTTGCGGCCGTCTTCGGGATCGGCCAGGCGGTCGAGGGCAACGTGCTCACGCCCAAGCTGGTGGGGGGGCGGATCCGCCTGCATCCGGTGGCGCTGATCTTCGCGCTGTCGGCCTTCGGCGCGCTTCTGGGCTTTGCGGGCATGCTGATCGCGGTGCCGGTGGCGGCGGTAATCGGCGTGATGACCCGTTTCCTGATCGAGCAGTACAAGGGCGGGCGGCTCTATACCGGCCCCGAGCGCCGCGACGATGACGCGCCGCGCGACGCCGCGGAATAGGCATGGCAGGCCAGCTTTCGCTCGATCTGAAGTTCCGCCCGGCACTGGGGCGTGAGGCGTTTCTCGTCTCGGAGTCGAACGCCACCGCGCTTGCTGCGGTCGAGGCGTGGAAGGACTGGCCCGGCGGCAAGCTGGCCCTGTGCGGCCCGGCCGGCGCCGGCAAGACCCACCTTGCCCATGTCTGGGCCGAGATGACCGGCGCCTCCATCGTCAGCGCGAAGGAGGCAGGCACTGCCTTGCTGGGCACCGAGCGGCTGGTGATCGAGGACGTGGACCGCGTCGCGGGCGATCCGGCGGCGGAAGAACGGCTTTTCCACCTGCACAACGCCACCCTCGCGGCTGGCGGCCGGCTTCTGGTGACAGGGCGCAGCGCGCCGCGGCACTGGGCGCTGGGCCTGCCCGACCTTGCCAGCCGGCTGTCCGCGGCCGGTGTGGCGCGGCTCGAAAGCCCGGACGAGGCGCTGCTGGCCGGCGTCCTGGTCAAGCTGTTCGCGGACCGCCAGATCCGGGTGAAGCCCGCGCTGGTAAGCTACCTGACCCGGCGGATCGACCGATCGATCCCGGCGGCACAGGCGGCGGTCGCGGCGCTGGACCGCGCGTCGCTTGCGGGCGCGCGCCCGGTGGGCGTGAAACTCGCGGCGGAACTGCTCGGCGAGTAAGCGCCGCACTGGACAGCCCGCCGGCCTGTCATCACAGTGTCATCATACCCCAATCATAAGCCGATCATGTACAACGCCGATTTCCTCGAAGCACCCCTGCCGGACCCGATCCTGCCCGACGGATTCGATCCCACCTCGCCGCAGCGGTTCTTCAACCGCGAGCTGAGCTGGCTGGAGTTCAACCTGCGTGTCCTCGAAGAGGCCGAGAACACCGCCGTGCCGCTGCTGGAGCGGGTGCGCTTCCTGTCGATCTCGGGCTCCAACCTGGACGAGTTCTATTCCGTCCGCGTGGCGGGGCTTCGCGGCATGCTGCGAGAGGGGGTGACGCGCACCTCGGCAGACGGGCTGAGCCCGTCCGAACAGCTTTCGCGCATCGACGAGAAGGCGCGCGTGCTCATGGCCCGGCAGAACAAGTGCTGGACGCGGCTTCTGGCCGAACTCGCCCAGGCGGGGATCCGGATCCTGCGGCCCGACGAACTGACCGACGAGGATCGCCGGACGCTCGACCGGCATTTCATGGCGCAGGTGTTCCCGATCCTGACACCCTTGGCGATCGATCCGGCGCATCCCTTCCCCTTTATCCAGAACACCGGGTTCGCGCTGGCGCTGCAACTGCGCCGCCGCCCCGACGGTCAGCCGCTCGAGGCGCTGCTGCCGATCCCCGCGCAGGTGCCCCGCTTCACCCGGCTGGATCGCGGCCCTGATGGCGAGGCGCGCTACCTTCTGCTGGAGGATCTGATCGGCGTCTTTCTCGACAAGCTTTTCCCCGGATACGAGGTCGCGGGCAGCTGCACCTTCCGCGTGCTGCGCGACAGCGACATCGAGGTCGAGGAAGAGGCCGAGGACCTGGTCCGCGAGTTCGAGACCGCGCTCAAGCGCCGCCGCCGCGGAGAGGTGGTGCGGCTCAAGATCTCGGCCAGCGCGCCCGAAGACCTGCGCGAGACGATCCTGAAGGAGATGCATGTCGGCCCCGACGAGGTGATCGAGGTGGGCGGCCTGATCGGCATGGCGGCGCTGTCGGAACTGGTGGACCAGGACCGCCCCGACCTGTTGTGGCCGCATTTCACCCCGCGCACGCCCGAGCGGGTGCAGGACCATGACGGCGACATGTTCCGCGCCATCCGCCACAAGGACATGCTGCTGCATCATCCTTACGAAACCTTCGACATGGTGATCCGCTTCCTGAACCAGGCGGCGCAGGATCCGGACGTGCTGGCGATCAAGCAGACGCTCTATCGCACCTCTTCGCAGTCGCCGATCGTCAGCGCGCTTTGCGAGGCGGCCGAGAGCGGCAAGTCGGTGACCGCGCTGGTGGAGCTGAAGGCCCGCTTCGACGAGGCGGCCAACATCCGCCAGAGCCGGATGCTGGAACGTGCGGGCGCGCAGGTCGTCTATGGCTTCACCGACTGGAAGACCCACGCCAAGATCTCGACCGTGGTCCGGCGCGAGGGCGACCGCCTGGTGACCTACACGCATTTCGGCACCGGCAACTACCACCCGATCACCGCGCGCTTCTACACCGACCTGTCGCTTTTCACCTGCGACGAGGCGCTGGGCCGCGACGCGGTCAAGGTGTTCAACTACGTCTCGGGCTACGTCACGCCCGAGGATCTGGAGATGCTGTCGATCGCGCCGATCGCGCTGAAATCGACCATTCTCGACAACCTCGAGGCCGAGGCCGCCCATGCCCGCGCAGGTCGCCCCGCCGCCGTCTGGGCCAAGATGAACGCGGTGATCGACCCTGACGTGATCGACGCGCTCTACGCGGCCAGCCAGGCCGGCGTACAGATCGACCTTGTGGTGCGCGGCATCTGCGGCGTGCGCCCGGGGATCAGGGGCCTGTCCGAGAATATCCGCGTGAAATCCATCGTTGGCCGGTTCCTCGAACATTCCCGCATCGCCTGTTTCGGCAACGGGCACGGCCTGCCATCCGACGAGGCCAAGGTCTACATCTCGTCGGCCGACTGGATGGGCCGCAATCTCGACCGGCGGGTGGAAACGCTTGTCCCCATCACCAACCCCACCGTACATGCCCAGATCGTGCGCCAGATCATGGCCGCGAACCTGGCCGACCAGTCGCAAAGCTGGGTGCTGCAACCCGACGGCACCTACCTGCGCCATGTCGGGGACGGAGAGACGCCGCTGTTCAGCTGCCATCGCTTCTTCATGGAATACCCGTCGCTGTCGGGGCGCGGCCGCGCGGGATCCGAGGATGTGCCGGAACTGATCCACAGCCACGACTGATGCCCCGCCCATCGCGCTGTTGACACGCGCGTGATGTCCCGCCACCAATGGCGCGAACCAGAGGGGAGCGCCGGTGACGGAAATCCGGTCTTTCGAAAGCGGTTACGCCGCGCCGGGTCTGGGCGACTGGGCCCCGATCGAGGGGGAATCGGTCCGGCGCGTCGGCGTGGTCGATGTCGGCTCGAACTCGGTCCGGCTTGTCGTGTTCGACGGGGTCGCCCGTTCGCCGGCCTATTTCTACAACGAAAAGGTGCTCTGCGGACTCGGTCGCGGTCTTCAGGAAACCGGGCGCCTGCATCCCGAGGGGCGCGCGCGCGCCATGAACGCGCTCTATCGTTTCGCGGCCCTGGCCGAGGTGATGCAGGTCACGGCCCTGACCGGGGTCGCCACCGCCGCCGTGCGCGAGGCCGAGGATGGCGCCGACTTCGTCGAGAAGGTCGCCCGCGCCACCGGGCTTCGGCTGGTCGTCGCCAGCGGCGAGGACGAGGCGATGCTTTCCGCCAAGGGGGTGCTTCTCGGCTGGCCAAAGGCGAACGGCGCCGTCTGCGATATCGGCGGCGCATCGATGGAACTCGCACGCATGAGCGAGGGGACCATCGGCGCGCGCTCCACCTCGCCGCTCGGGCCGCTGCGGCTGGCGAACCTTGGCAGCGACAAGGCGATCGCCGCCCATATCGACCGCGAGGTCGCGGCGCTGGTCGAGCGGATCGGCGGCCCGGCCTCGAAGATGTTCCTTGTCGGCGGCTCCTGGCGCGCCATCGCCCGGCTCGACATGGAGCGGCGGGGCTATCCGCTCAAGGTACTGCACGAATACCGCATGTCCCCCGACCAGGCGCGCGAGACCTGCAAGTGGCTGGCGCGCGAAAGCGTGGCCGGGCTGAAGGGGCTGACCGACACGTCCGAGGCGCGGCTGGAACTCGTGCCGCTCGCCGCCCGCGTGCTGTCCCGCACCATCGACGTGCTGCGGCCCGAGGCGCTGGTCGTCTCCTCCTACGGGCTGCGAGAGGGCATGCTCTACGAACGGATGCCGGCATCCCTGCGCGCCCGCGACCCGCTGCTCGAGGCCGCACGCCACATGGAGATGACGCGCGCGCGCTTTCCCGGCTTCGGTGCGTCGCTCTACACCTGGCTGATGCCGCTCTATCCCGATGCCAGCCGCGATGAATTGCGCCTGGTCCGCGCCGCCTGCTACCTGCACGACACCAACTGGCGCACCCATCCCGACTACCGCGCCGAGGTCTGCTTCGAGACCGTGACGCGGGCGAACCTTTCGGGGCTCGACCATGCGGGCCGGGTGTTTCTCGGTGCCGCGATCCTGAACCGCTACAAGAACACCGGCAATCACGGCTTCGATCCCGAGGTGCTGAAGCTCCTCAGCCCCGAGCGCCTGGCCGCGGCAGAGCTTCTGGGCAAGGCGCTGCGGCTTGGCGCGATGCTCTCCGGCGCGGCGCCCGGCTCGCTCGAGAACACGGCGCTCGTTCCGGCTGGCGGCAAGCTGACGCTGGTTCTGAAGGGACGCGCCCGCGCGCTCCGCGGCGAAGCGGTAGAGCGGCGGCTGGGCGCGCTGGCCGCAAGGCTGGGCCTGGAACCGGCGGTCACGCTGGAGAAATAGCCCGCAAAGGTTGCGCTCCCGGCCTCCATGTGCATGGTGCGGCCCCGCATCACGCCTGCCCACCCACACCGGAGAGCCGAGACCATGTCGAAGCTGACCGTCCGCGCCAACCTGCCCTTCGACCCCGCGCCGCTGGCCCGCCTCCTGCGGTCCGAAGACGACGTCGCGCTGGTCAACCCCAATGCCAAGCGCCCCTTCGATCCGCTCGAATGGCAGGAGAAATGGCTGGGCGACCCCGACGACACCGCCTTCTACCTGCATGACGAAACGGGGCGCGAGGTCGGCTTCTTCGCCCTGCGCGTGGGCATCGGGCCGGAGGTCCGCCACCTGACCTATGTCTTCGTCGAGGAAGCGGCCCGCGGCGGGGCGGGGGAGCAGCTGGTCGCCATGGCCGAGGAGGCGGCGCGGAGCCTGGGGGCGCTGTCCATCACGCTCAAGGTGGAACTCGACAACCCGCGCGCCCACGCACTCTATCTTTCTGCGGGCTACGAAGAACTGTCCCGCCGGGGCGGTGTCGCCACGATGCGCAGGGATCTGGACGGGGCTTTCGACTGACCGCGATCCGATCGCCACAAAACAAAACCGGCTTGCTTCAAGCAAGCCGGTGATGTCGTCTCCCCAGACTTGGGCTGTGGCCCTTTTTTTGCCCACGAACGACGCGCACCGGTACTTTGCGACTCGGTTGCGGCGATCCGCCGCTCTTGGAACTGGTGAAACGATAAGCACGGGACCGGCGCTTTTGCAAACATGAATTGCCCACCGCCTGCACAGTTTGGTGCTGCCGATTGCACCCATCGCGTGCATGGCCTATTTCAGCCGGACCGAGACCTGTTCCTGATATGGATGCGACATGCGCCTTAGCCGTTACTTCCTGCCGATCCTGAAAGAGACGCCGGCCGAGGCGCAGATCGTCTCGCACCGCCTGATGCTGCGCGCCGGCCTCATCCGCCAGGCGCAGGCCGGGATCTATTCCTGGCTGCCGCTGGGCTTCAAGGTGCTGCGCCGCCTCGAGGACATCGTCCACGAGGAACAGCAGCGCGCGGGCCATATCCCGCTGCTGATGCCGACGCTCCAGCCCGCCGATCTGTGGCGCGAGAGCGGCCGCTACGACGATTACGGCAAGGAAATGCTGCGGATCCGCGACCGGCACGAGCGTGACATGCTCTACGGGCCCACGAACGAGGAGCTGATCACCGACATCTTCCGGAACACGGTGCGCAGCTACAAGGAACTTCCCCTCACGCTCTACCACATCCAGTGGAAGTTCCGCGACGAGATCCGCCCCCGCTTCGGTGTCATGCGCGGGCGCGAGTTCCTGATGAAGGACGGCTACAATTTCGACCTGACCAAGGAAGACGCGCTGCATGCCTACAACCGGCATTTCGTGAGCTACCTGCGCACCTACGAACGGATGGGGCTGAAGGCGATCCCGATGCGGGCCGACACCGGCCCCATCGGCGGCGACTACAGCCACGAGTTCCTGGTGCTGGCCGAAACCGGCGAATCGGAAGTGTTCTACGATTCGAAGGTCACCGATTTCACCTTCGGCGACCGCCAGATCGATTTCGACGACGTGGCGGCGCTGCAAGGCATCTACGACGAGTGGACCGCGCTCTATGCCCGCACCGACGAGACCCATGACCCGGAGCTGTTCGCCCGCATCCCCGAGGATCGCAAGCGCACCGCGCGCGGGATCGAGGTGGGGCAGATCTTCTATTTCGGCACCAAGTATTCCGAGCCGATGCAGGCGGTGGTGCAAGCCGAGGACGGCAGCCGCGTGCCCGTGCACATGGGCAGCCACGGCATCGGCGTCTCGCGTCTTGTCGGCGCGCTGATCGAGGCGAACCATGACGAGCGCGGCATCATCTGGCCCGAGGGCGTGGCCCCCTTCAAGGTGGGCATCGTCAACCTCAAGCAGGGCGACACCGACGCCGATGCCGCCTGCGAGCAGCTCTACCAGGGCCTGGCCGCCCGCGGCCTCGACCCGCTCTATGACGACACCGAGGAACGGGCCGGGGCGAAATTCGCCACCATGGACCTGGTCGGCTGCCCCTGGCGCATAACCGTGGGCCCGCGCGGGCTGAAGAACGGCGTGGTCGAACTGACCTCGCGGCGCAGCGGCGAAAGCGAAGAGATGTCGCCCGAGGCGGCGCTCGACCGCTGCGCCCAGATCTTCGCGGGGCACTGAGGCGTGGAACGGGCCCCCGCCTTCCACTTTCTTCAAATATCCCCGCCGGAGGCATCCGGCGGCGGCCAGCCGCGCGGTAGCTGAACGGATGGCCGGACGCACGCCCCCCTTCGCCCCCTTCGAGTGGCTGATCGCCTGGCGCTACCTGCGCGCGCGCCGGCGCGAGGGCGGGGTGAGCGTCATGTCGATCATCTCGCTGATCGGCGTCGCCCTGGCGGTCTTCGCGCTGATCGCGACGCTTGCCGTGCGCTCGGGCTTCCGCACGGAATTCGTCAACACCATCGTCGGCGCGAACGCGCATGTCAGCCTTTATGACGTGCCGCGCTACGACCAGTATGGCGCGCTGCCAAGGGGCATCGAGAATTACGATGCCATCGCCGAAATGGCCGCCCAGGTTCCCGGCGTGGTGCGGGCGGCCCCCCTCGTCTCGGGCCAGGTCATGGCCACCGCCAATGGCCGCAACACCGGCGTCGAGATCTATGGCGAGCGGCTGGAGGATCTGCGCACCATCCCGCTCGTGAACGACCCCGAGACCGAGCAGGGCGATCTTTCGCGCTTCGACGAGGGCGTGGCCCTGGGGCTCGGCGTCGCGCAGGCGCTGGGCCTTTCGGTGGGCGACACGATCCGCCTGATCTCGCCCGACGGGGTCAAGGGCCCCTTCGGGACCACGCCGCGCATCGGCGACTACGAGGTGGTCTACATCTTCCAGGTCGGCCGCTACGACATCGACCGCACCCGCATCTACATGCCGCTTGCCGAAGCGCAGAGCTTCTTCAACCGCGAGGGGCGGGTGGACGCAATCGAGATCATGGTTGACGACGCCGAAGAGGTGGACCGGGTGGTCGAGCCGCTGCTGGTCGCGACGGGGGGCGGGCTCTACACCGTCACCTGGCGCGAGCAGTGGCAGGGCTTCCTGCGCGCCCTCGAGATGGAGGACAACATCATGTTCATCATCCTCTCGATCCTGGTGCTGATCGCGTCCATGAACATCGTCTCGGGCCTCATCATGCTTGTGAAGAACAAGGGCCGCGACGTGGGCATCCTGCGCACCATGGGCCTGTCCGAGGGGTCGGTGCTGCGGGTGTTCTTCATCTGCGGCGCGTCGATCGGGCTTGCCGGCACCGCCATCGGCGTCGTTCTGGGCTGCCTTTTCGCCATCTACATCGACCCGATCTTCAACGCCGTGAACTGGATCATGGGCGGCGGCGTGTGGGATCCTTCCGTAAGATACATCTCGCAGCTACCGGCCGAGCTGCGGCTCGAGGATGTGCTGAAGGCGGTGGCGCTGTCGCTGGGCCTCAGCTTCGGCGTGACATGGTTCCCCGCCCGCCGCGCCGCGCGCCTGAACCCGGTCGAGGCGCTGCGCTATGAGTGATGCGCTTCTGCTCGAGGGGATCGAGAAGACCTACAACCCCGGCCGCGCCAACGCGCTTCGGGTGCTGGGCGGTGCCGCCCTTCGCGTCGAAAAGGGCGAGGTGGTGGGCCTTGTCGCGCCGTCTGGCGCGGGCAAGTCCACGCTGCTGCATATCGCCGGCCTGCTGGAGACGCCCGATGCCGGGCGTATCCGCATCGCGGGCGAGCCGGCGGACGGTGCATCGGACCGGGTGCGGACCCGGCTCAGGCGCGACCGCATCGGCTTCATCTACCAGTTCCACCACCTGTTGCCGGAATTCTCGGCGCTTGAGAATGTGGTCCTGCCCCAGCTGGCCGCGGGCAGCGGCAGCGGCGCCGCCGAGGCGCGGGCGCGGGACCTGCTGGACCGGGTGGGGCTATCGGGCCGGCTCGACCATCGTCCGGCGGAACTTTCGGGTGGCGAGCAGCAGCGCGTCGCCTTTTGCCGCGCCCTTGCGAATGCGCCGGATCTGCTGCTGGCGGATGAGCCCACGGGCAACCTCGACCCCGGCACGTCGGACAGGGTATTCGACGCGCTTCTTGCGCTGGCGCGCGAGACCGGCCTCGGCGCCCTGATCGCCACCCACAACCTCGAGCTTTCGCGTCGGATGGACCGTGTCGTCCGGCTCGAGGATGGCGTGCTGGTCCCGGGCTGATCAGCCGGCGCAGATCTCCTGAAGCGCGATCCAGTTCTGGTCCCGCGGCATCACCGGGCTGCTGTCGGCCTGCGCCGGCGGGCTGACGACCCGGTCCGGCCAGCGCCGCGCGGCCTCCTCGAGGAAGGGCGCCGCGTCTATGCCGCGCGTGGCCAGCGTCTCGGCCACCGCCGCAAGCGCGGTGGCATCGGGCACCCCGCTTCCTTCGCGCGCCAGCGCCGCGATCCCGTTCATGTCGGCCCGCTGCAGATCGCCCGACAGCAGGAACCGCGCCACCTCCAGCGGGGGAAGCTGTTCGATCCAGCGTGACAGCGGCGTCCGATCCACGCCCCACAGCGCGCCGAGCGTGATCCAGCCGGCCACCACCTCGGCGGAGCCCGCCTGCTCGACCACCCGCCGTGACAGGAGGATCGTGTCGTCGGTCAGCACCGACAGAGGCGGCGCATCCCAGGCGCGGATCTCGACCATGGCGCCGGGCATGGTGGCGGCGACCAGCCGCCGCAGGCTGCGCTGCCCCTCGGGCAGGGCGCAGGCCCGCGCGCCAAGCCGCCCGCGCACCCCTTCCGCGATCAGGCTCGCCTGTTCCTGCGTCACCAGGGCCAGCGCCTGCCTGCGCATCAGATCGGGCCCCCAGGTGATCCCCGCACCCGCCACGACAAGCACCAGCGCGACCAGCGCCGCCGCCCGCAGCCGCGGCTGCCTGGGCGCGGGGCGCGCGCGGATGCGGGCCATGCGGCTGGCCTCGGCAATGGCGGAGACCATCTGCGGATCGGTGATTTCCAGCACCTCGTCGCCGCTGCGGTCGGGGGCGTAGAGAACCCGGTCCGGGCCTTCTTCCAGCCGCTCGACCGCGGCAAGCGACCAGTGCGTGAGCGGATCCTCGGAAAAGCTGCTGATCACCAGCGACGCGTTCCCGAAGGAGACGAGCACCTCGCGCCACGCGCTGTCGGGGCGCTCGCGCCACCGCCCTGGCGCTTCGAGACGGACATACTGGTCGAGCGCGGTCACAGGATACTCTGCCTTGCGGATGGGATGCTGACGGACCCCATCCTTACAGGCTGCGAAGGGGGCTTCTCAAGACCGGGCGGGCAGGACGTATCCCATCCCGGCCAGTTGCTGCCGCAACTGCAGCTTGGAGATCTTGCCCGTGGCGGTGTGCGGTATCTCCGAGACGAACACGATGTCGTCGGGCAGCTGCCATTGCGCGAAGCGGCGGGCCAGCACCTCGAGAAGCGTGGCCGGCTCCGGTGGCGCCTCTGCCCTTGGGACCACCACCAGAACCGGGCGCTCGCCCCATTTCTCGTGCGGCATGCCCACCGCCGCTGCCTCGGCCACGTCCGGGTGGGCAAGGGCCGCGTTCTCAAGCTCGATGGACGAGATCCATTCCCCGCCCGACTTGATGATGTCCTTCGAGCGGTCGGTGATCCGCACATAGCCATGCGGGTCCATGGTCGCGACATCGCCGGTGTCGAACCAGCCGGCGGGGTCGCTCGCAGCTGCCTCGTCATGCAGGTAGCGTTCCACCACGCTGGCCCCGCGCGCCCAGAGCCTGCCCTGCGTCTGGCCGTCCCAGGGCAGGGGCTCTCCTTCGTCGTCGGTGATGCGCAGGTCCACGCCAAAGGGCGGATGCCCGACGGTTTCCTGGATGTCGAGCCGGGCCTCCGGCGCCATCGCCTCGATCTCGGGCTTGAACGAGCAGATGGTGCCCACCGGCGACATCTCGGTCATGCCCCAGGCATGCAGCACCTGCACGCCGTAATGGTCCTGGAACCGCTCGATCACCGCCCGCGGGCAGGACGACCCGCCTATCACGACCCGCTTCAGGCTCGACAGTCTCAGCCCGGCCTTGTCCAGATGCGCAAGCAGCATCAGCCAGATCGTGGGCACCGCGGCCGTGACCGTCACCCCCATCTCAAGCAATTCGTAAAGCGCGGCGGGGCTCAGGTCGCGGCCGGGCAGCACCATCGACGCCCCGGTCATCGGGGCGGCATAGCCGATCGACCAGCCGTTCGCGTGGAACAGCGGAACCACCGGCATCACCCGGTCGGCCGCGCGCAGTCCCAGCATGTCGGGGGTGATCATCGTCATCGCGTGCAGCGTGTTCGACCGGTGGGTATAGACGACGCCCTTCGGATTGCCCGTCGTCCCCGAGGTGTAGCAGATCCCGCAGGCATCGGTCTCGTCGCCCGCCACCCAGTCGAAATCGCCGTCCTGCTCCAGCACCATGCCCTCGTAATCCCGCGCGGGCAGCGGCGTTTCGGGCATCCGCTCGGCGTCGGTCAGGACGATCACCTGCTCGACCGTTTCCAGCCGCGGCCAGATCCGCTCGACGATGGGCAGCAGGTCCGTATCCACGAACAGCAGCCGGTCGCCCGCATGGTTGATGATGTAGACGAGCTGGTCGTCGAACAGCCGCGGGTTCAACGTGTGCAGCACCGCACCCGCACCCGGCACGCCATACCAGAGTTCCAGCATCCGGTCGGTGTTCCAGCCCATGACGCCCACCACGTCACCCCGCCCGAGCCCCATCGCGGCCAGCGCCTGCGCGACATGCAGCGCGCGCGCCCGGATCACCCACCAGCTGGTTTCGCACAGCCCGTCATCGGGCCGGCGTGAGATCACCGGGCGGTTGGGGTGAAAGCGCGCGGCGTGATCGATGATGCGGCCGATCCGCAGCGGGGTGTGCTGCATGAGCTGATGCACCGGTTTCCTCCCATCCCGTTCTGTTTTGCCCGAGCCTAGCACGGCGGACGGATGGGAAAAGCGCCGCCTTTCGGATCGCTTGCCGGAAAGTGAACAGGTGTGGAAAGCGTGCCCCGCCTCTCAGGCGGCCGCGCGTGCGCCGTGGTAGAAACGCCGCCCCTCTGCTGCCATCCGGCGCAGCAGTTCGGGGGCCGCGAAGCGCGGGCCATGCGTCTCTGCCAGCCTGTCGCACAGGGCCACGACCCGATCCGGCCCCTCGATGTCGATCCAGCCGAAGGGGCCGCCGGACCAGGGCATGAAACCCCAGCCCAGGATCGCGCCCACATCGCCCTCGCGGATGTCGGTCAGCACGCCTTCCTCAAGCGCGCGCACCGCCTCCAGCACCTGGATCAGCGCCAGGCGGTGCCGCACCTCTGCAACGCCCGGCTGCGCCGCTGCGCCCGGCCACTGCGCGGCAAGCCCCGGCCAGAGCCCCTGCCGCTTGCCGCCCTCGTCATAGGCGTAGAAGCCGGCCCCGGCCTTGCGCCCCAGCCGCCCCGCCTCGAACAGCGCAAGCAGCACCGCGTCGGCCTGCGCGGTCGCCGCCGGATAGGCGTCGCCCATCGCCGCGCGGGTCGCCCTGGCGATCCTGACGGCCAGGTCGATCGAGGTCTCGTCGGTCAGTTGCAGCGGCCCCAGCGGCATGCCCATCTGCCGCGCCGCATTCTCGATCAGCGCGGGCGCTATGCCCTCGCCCACCATCATGACCCCCTCGTTGATATAGGGGATGATGCAGCGGTTCGCGTAGAAGAAGCGCGCGTCGTTCACCACGATGGGCGTCTTGCGGATCTGGCGCACGAAGTCCAGCGCCTTGGCCACCGCCGCATCGCCCGTCTGCCGCCCGCGGATGATCTCGACCAGCATCATGCGGTCCACCGGGCTGAAGAAATGGATGCCGATGAAACGCGCCGCGTCGCGGCTGGCTTGCGCCAGGTCGCCGATGGGCAGCGTCGAGGTGTTGGTGGCAAAGATCGCCTCCTCGCCCAGCATCGCCTCGGCCCGGGCCGTCACCTCGGCCTTCAGCGCGGGATCCTCGAACACCGCCTCGACCACCAGGTCGCAACCCCGAAGCGCCGCGTAATCCGCGCTGGGCGTGATATGCGACAGCACCCGCGCCTTGTCGGCCTCGGTCGTCTTGCGCCGCTTGATCGCCTTGTCGAGCAGGGACTCCGAATGGGCCTTGCCGCGCTCGGCCGCCGCCTGGTCGCGGTCGATCAGCACCACCTCGATCCCGGCCTCGGCCGCGACATGGGCGATGCCCGCGCCCATCATGCCCGCGCCGAGAACGCCCAGCCTGCGCACCTTCGCCTCGGGCAGGGCCGGGCGCGCGGCCCCCTTTTCCAGCGCCGTCTTGTTGAGAAACAGCGACCGCACCATCGCCTCGGACCGCGGATCCATCAGGACGGACGTGAACCAGCGCGCCTCGATCCGGAGGGCGGTGTCGAAATCGACCTGCGCGCCCTCGTAGATCGCGCTCAGCATCGCCTGCGCCGCCGGATAGACGCCCTGCGTGCGGCCCAGCACCATCGCGTTCGCGCCGACGAAGGTCATGAACCCCGCAGGACTGTAGGGCGCGCCGCCCGGAAACTTGAAGCCGCGCGCGTCCCACGGCTTGACCAGGTCCTGATCGGTCGCCAAGAGCGCCCATTCCTTCGCCCGCGCGATCAGATCCTCGGGCGGGACCACCTCGTCGATCAGCCCGAGCGACTTCGCCTGCGCGGGCGGCATCATCTTGCCCTCCAGCAGCACGGGCGCGGCGGCCATCAGCCCGACCATGCGCACGAAGCGGGTGGTGCCGCCGCCGCCGGGAAACAGCCCCACCTTGATCTCGGGCAGGCCGATGCGCGCCCTGGGCGTGTCCGCCGCGATGCGCCGGTGGCAGGCAAGGCCGATTTCCGTGCCGATCCCGGCGCTGGTGCCGGGGCAGGCCCATACCACCGGCTTGCCGCCACGATTGGTCCTGGGGTCCAGCGTGTTGCGCTCGATCCGGCGCAGGATGTGGTGGCCGGTCATGGTGAAATCGAACAGCGCCTGCGCGGGGCGCGCGCCCGCCTCTGCGCGCAGGCCGCCCAGCACGTTCAGGTCCATGCCGCCCGCGAAATCCGCCTTGGCCGAGGTCAGGACGATGCCCTTTACCGCCGGGTCCGCCAGCACCTGCTCGAACAACGCCTCGAAGGCGGCAAGGCCGTCGCGCGTCATCACGTTCATCGCCGTGCCCGGCTGGTCCCAGGCGATGACCGCCACGCCGTCCGGGTCAAGGTCGAGTGTGAAATCGCTCATCGGCTCTCTCCCGCGTCACATGCGCTCGATGATGGTGGCCGCGCCCATGCCCGACGCGACGCAGAGCGTGACCAGCGCCGTGCCCTTGCCGGTCCGCTCCAGTTCGTCCAGCGCGGTGCCGAGTATCATCGCGCCCGTGGCCCCAAGCGGATGGCCCAGCGCGATCGCGCCGCCGTTCACGTTGACCCGGTCGTGATCCACGTCAAAGGCCTGAAGGAAGCGCAGCACCACGGCTGAGAACGCCTCGTTCACCTCGAACAGGTCGATATCCCCCACGCCCATGCCCGCCGCCTTCAAGGCACGTTCGGTCACCGGCACCGGGCCGGTCAGCATGATCGTCGGATCGGTGCCCACCCGCGCCGTGGCCCGGATGCGGGCGCGGGGCGTCAGGCCCTGCGCCTCGCCAAACGCACGGCTGCCGACCAGGACGGCGGCGGCGCCATCGACGATGCCGCTGGAATTGCCCGCGTGGTGGACATGCTCGATCCGCTCCAGATGCGGGTACTTCAGCAGCGCCACCGCGTCGAAGCCCGGCATCGCCTGCCCCTGCTCGGCAAAGGCCGGTTTCAGCGCGGCCAGCGCCGCGAGGTCGGTGCCCGGGCGCGGGTGCTCGTCCCGGTCCAGAAGCAACAGGCCGTTGCGGTCCGTGACCGGCACGACCGAGCGCGCAAAACGCCCTTCCTCCAGAGCGATTGCGGCGCGGTGCTGGCTTTCCACGGCGTAGGCGTCCACGTCTGCGCGGGAAAAGCCGTATTCGGTCGCGATGATGTCGGCGGCGATGCCCTGCGGCACGAAGCGCGATCCCATCGCAAGGCCCGGATCGGCGGCGATGGCCGCCCCGTCCGAGCCCATCGGCACGCGGCTCATCATCTCTGCCCCGCCGGCGACATAGGCATCGCCCATGCCGGCCGTGACCTGGTGCGCGGCCAGGTTCACCGCCTCCAGCCCGCTGGCGCAGAACCGGTTGATCGACAGGCCCGGCACGCTTTCGGCATAGCGTGACGCCAGCACGGCGGACCGCGCAAGGCAGCCGCCCTGTTCGCCCACCTGCGTGGCATTGCCCCAGATCACGTCCTCGATCCGGGTCGTGTCCAGCCCGTTCCGCTCGGCCAGCCGGTCGAGCGTGAAGGCCGACAGGTAAAGCGCCGTCACCTCGTGCAGGGCGCCGTCAGGCCGCCCCTTGCCGCGTGGCGTGCGGATCGCGTCATAGATGTAGGCGTCGGTCATGAAACGGTCCCGGCAGTGTAGAGCGCAAGCAGGGTCAGCCAGAGCATCCCGGCCGCACCCAAGGCCGCGAGTGTGAACAGCGGGCCCATGCGCACCATGGCCGCGGGCACACTCAGGGGGCGCACGGTCGCCGCCGCGACCATGGCTGCCGCACCCACGACGGCAGGGGTCAGCAGCCCCGCGCCGAAGATAGCCGCCAGCGCCACGACAAGCGCCGCGGTGCCCGGCAGGACCGGCACGGCGCCCTTCCCGCCAGAGAGCGCGAAGCCGATCGCAGACGCGCCAAGCCCGATCCACACCAGGGCGTGAAAGCTGTTCGGCCCCATCGGCATCACGCCGCCCCCGGCAGCGGATGGCCCGGCATCGCCTCGTAGGGGTGCCGCCAGCCGGGAAGCGCCGCGATCCGGTCGCGCCAGCGCGCGATGCCGGGCGTGTCGGCGGGGTCGATGTCGATTTCCTCGAGAAACCAGATGTATCCCGCGCAGGACAGGTCCGCGATGCTGGGCCGATCCCCGAGGATCCAGTCCTGCCCCTGCAGCCGCCGGTCGAGCACCTTCATCGCGGCTCTTGCCCGACCCATGAGGAAGTCGATCACGTCCGGTTTTCGGTGACGCTCGGCCAGGAACAGCCGCATGAACCGGGCTGAAGCCAGGTTCGCCGTCAGCTTGTGGTTGTCCCACAGCAGCCAGCGCAGCACCTCGCGCCGCTCTGCCTCTCCGTCGGGGGCGAAGCGGCCGTGCCGGGCGGCGAGATAGTCGAGAATCACGCCAGACTGGGTCAGGCGCAGATCGCCCTCCACATAGGTGGGCACCTCGGCCATCTCGTTCAGGGCCATGTAGTCGGGGCCCCGCGCGGCACCGTTGAAGAAATCGACGAAAGCAGGCTCCCAGGGGGCGTTGCACAGGTCCAGCATCATGGCCGCCTTGTAGGCATTGCCGGACTGGGCGAAGCAGTGAAGGACGGGGATGCTCATGCGCCCGCCCGCAGGGGCCTGCATGGTCCGGTTCCGCTCATCTTACTGTCCCTCCTTCCTGTTCCGGCCACCTCTGCGGGCGGCGCTTCAGAATGCGTCGGCCGCCAGCGCCATGACGGGGCCTGCGCCGCTTTCGATCCGCCGGCGGTGCAGCGCGGTCGCGGGCAGGGCGCGTGCCATGTAGTAGCGCCCGGTGTCGAGCTTTGCCGCGAGAAAGGTGCGATCCTCTCCCCCGGTCTCCAGCGCATCCTGCGCCGCAATCGCCATCCGTGTCCACATCAGGCCAAGGCAGGCATGGCCCAGAAGGTGCAGAAAATCGGTGGACCCGGCCAGCGCCGCATCCGGATCCCGCGGGCCATGCTCCATGAAGAACCCGACCGCCGCCTTGAGATCCGCGAGCGCCTGCGCCAGCGGATCGGCGAAGCCGGGCATCGTGGCGTCCCGCGCGCGGGCGTCCGCGAGCGTCGTCTCGAACTCGGCGATCAGCGCCATGATGTGCCGCCCGCCATCCGATCCCAGCTTGCGGCCCACCAGGTCCAGCGCCTGCACGCCATTCGCGCCCTCGTAGATCATGGTGATGCGCGCATCGCGGGCGAATTGCGACAAGCCCCATTCCTCGATGTAGCCATGCCCGCCTAGCACCTGCTGGGCCGAAACCGTCGCCTCGAAGCCCTTGTCGGTCAGGAAGCCCTTGATCACCGGCGTCAGCAGGGAACTCAGGCCATGCGCCGCCGCGTCGCCGCCGCGCGCGGCCTGGTCGATCAGCACCGCCCCCCACAGGACGAAGGCGCGCGCCCCCTCGACAAAGGATTTCTGGTCCAGCAGCATCCGGCGGATATCGGGATGCACGATCAGCGGATCGGCCGCAGCGGCAGGCTCGGCTGCCCCCGTGGCCGCACGGCCCTGCCGGCGGTCGCGCGCGTAGGCGCCCGCCACCTGGCGGGCGGCCTCGGCCAGGGCATAGCCCTGAAGGCCCACGCCCAGCCGCGCCTCGTTCATCATGGTGAACATGGCGCGCAGGCCCTTGTGCGGCTCTCCCAGCAGGAAGCCCGTGGCGCCGTCGTAGTCCATCACGCAGGTGGCGTTGCCGTGGATGCCCATCTTGTGCTCGAGCTTGCCGCAGGTCACGGCGTTGCGCGCGCCCAGGCTGCCATCCGGGCCGGGCAGGAACTTGGGAACGATGAACAGGCTGATGCCCTTCACGCCCTCGGGGCCGCCGGGGATGCGGGCCAGCACCAGGTGCACGATGTTCCCGGCCAGGTCATGCTCGCCCGCCGAGATGAAGATCTTCTGCCCGGTGATGCGGTAGCTGCCATCCGCCTGCGGCGCGGCCCGCGTGCGCAGCAGGCCCAGATCGGTGCCGCAATGCGGCTCTGTCAGGTTCATCGTGCCGGTCCACGCGCCCGACACCAGCGGCGGCAGATAGGTCGCCCGCTGTTCCGCCGTGCCGTGGGCGCGGATGGTCGAGCAGGCGGCATGC
Organism: Halovulum dunhuangense; assembly: GCF_013093415.1. Taxonomy (NCBI): domain Bacteria; kingdom Pseudomonadati; phylum Pseudomonadota; class Alphaproteobacteria; order Rhodobacterales; family Paracoccaceae; genus Halovulum; species Halovulum dunhuangense. The sequence goes on along the minus strand of NZ_JABFBC010000002.1, from coordinate 301,421 downwards.
GACAGGCCCCAATACATGTTGAGCGCCATGTTGGCCGCGATGAACGTCTCGCTGACAGCGGTGTGCAGCACATAGGGCATGCCCTGGCCGCCATCCTCGGGGTGGCAGTCGAGCCCGATCCAGCCGCCCGCGCGCACCGCGTCATAGGCGGCGCGAAACCCCTCGGGCGTGCGCACCGCGCCGTTCTCCAGCCGGCATCCCTGCTGATCGCCCACCCGGTTCAGCGGCGCCAGCACCTCTGCCGACAGGCGACCGGCCTCGGCCAGGATGGCGCCGGTCGTGTCGCGGTCGAGATCGCCGTAGCCGGGGATCGGCCGCCGCTCCACGTCCAGCAGGTCGTGCAGGACGAAGGCGATGTCCTTCAGCGGGGGCGAATAAGCGGGCATCCGATCCTCCTTGCGTCAGGGCCGGGGAGGCAGGGGCCGGCGCACCGTTCCCGAGGGGGCGCTATTCGGCCGCGCCGCGCATGCCGCGCCGGGCCAGTTCCTGCTCGCCCCAGCTGATCTGCTCGCGCAGGTCGGTGATCGCGGCCTGCAACTCGTCGCGCTGCGCCTCCAGGTCGGCCAGGTGCTTGAGCGCCAGCTCGTAGGCGCGCGCAAGCTGGGTCGCCTGCTGGTCGCCCAGATCGTAGAGATCGAGCAGCTGGCGCAACTCCTCCAGCGAGAAGCCGAAGCGCTTGCCGCGCAGGATCAGTTTCAGCCGCGCGCGGTCGCGGCGGGTGAACAGCCGCTTCTGCCCGTCCCGGACGGGGGCAAGCAGTTCCTTCGCCTCGTAGAAACGCAGGGTTCGGGGGGTGACGGCGAATTCGTCGCACATCCGCCCGATGGTATAAAGATCTTCGCTCATGGTGTGTCATGTGTCTCACGGTCAATGCGATCAGGTTAGGTTGACGCTCGCGTAAGATACAGGGGGCAGCCATGCCCTCACGTCAATTTGACGGTTGCCTGGCGGTGCGAAACGCCGTTTTGCCGACTGCGGCCGCGTGCTATTCGAGGGGGATGACTCAGGATCCCCGACTGGAAACCGCCCGCCGCTTCATCGCCGCCCTGCCACATTCCGCGGATCTCGGAATGGAACTGGCCGAGATCGGCGACGGCTATGCCCTCATGACCGTGGGCTACGACCCGCGCTTCGTCGGCGATCCGGCCACGGGCGTGCTTGCCGGGGGCGTCATAACGGCGCTGCTCGACACCTGCGCGGGGACGGCCGTGCTGGCGCATCCCGACCGCCCGGGCGGCACCGCGACGCTCGATCTGCGCATCGACTACATGCGCGCGGCAGAGCCGGGCAAGACGGTGACGGCGCGCGCCGACTGCTACCGCATGACCCGCTCGGTCGCCTTCGTGCGCGCCTCGGCCTGGACCGATACCCCCGACAGCCCCGTGGCCTCGGCCGCGGGCGCCTTCACCGTCGAGCCGCGC